>JAGNSU010000016.1 GCA_017987895.1 Flavobacteriales bacterium
CCAGCAGTGTGGCGCACGACAGCCACAACATCGTCGCCGTGGGCACGAACGATGCCGACCTCTGCGCGGCCGTGAACCTGGTGATCGCGCACCACGGTGGCGTGAGCCTTGCGGATGGGGGAACGCATCGCGTGCTACCGCTGCCGATCGCGGGCATCATGAGCGACGCCGACGCTTACACCGTTGCCGATGCGTACAGCGCCATGGACCGCGCAGTGAAGGAAGACCTCGGCTCCACGCTGGCCGCGCCGTACATGACCTTGTCGTTCATGGCGCTCCTGGTCATCCCACACCTGAAGGTGAGCGACAAGGGACTGTTCGATGCGGATGCCTTCAGCCTGCTGACCTGAGGCCACCGGCCATCAATGGCTGTAGCAGAAGTGCCAGCACCACCACGATCGCAGGTGCGATCAAGTTGTACCACAAGAAGGCGATCTCGATGCCGGTGAAGTGGATGATGAGGATCGCGGCCTGCGACACCAACGCCGCGATGAACACCGCCGTGCCGCCGATGCGCTTCAGGAAGAACGCCACCAGGAAGATCCCCAGGATGGTACCATAGAACAGGGAGCCCAGGATGTTCACCGCCTGGATCAAGTTCTCGAAGAGCGAGAACACCGCCGCGAAACACAAGGCGAGCACCCCGAACGCAACGGTCGCCCATTTGGTCGCCACCACCTGTCGCTCGCCCGTACCACCGGTCCGGAACACATCCACCACGGCCGTCGTGGCGAGCGCGCTGAGCTGCGAGCTGGTGCTTCCCATGCCCGCACAGAATATCATCGCGAGCAAAAGACCGATGATCCCGACCGGCATGTGGTCCATGATGAAACTGATGAAGATGTAGTCCTTGTCGTTGGGCTCGGCATCGGGCAGGTGTGCTTTCACCTGCTCGGTGTATTCATCGCGTAATGTCTTGTCCCGGCCCAGGGCTTCGGACAATTCCTTTTCCGCTATCAAGATGTTCCCATCCTTACCCCCACGCTGCGCCTGCACCAACGTCCGCGCCGCGTCCTGGATGGACGTAGCGTTCTGGGCATGCATGCTTTCAATGGAGTTGGCTCCATTGCGCGGCTGCGCTGTTGCGGTCGCTTCCTTGTGCATCTCCGTCACGTTCGCCTCGTTCCAATGCACGGGCGCGGGCGTGAAGAGATAGAACACAAAAACCATCACCCCGATCAGCAGGATGAAGAACTGCATGGGGATCTTCACCAGCCCGTTCATGAGCAGACCACTGCGCGCCTGACGTGCCGACCGGCCGCCCAGGTAGCGTTGCACCTGGCTTTGATCCGTGCCGAAGTAGGAGAGCTGGAGGAAGAAGCCGCCGATCAAGCCGCTCCACAACGTGTACTTCTCGTTCGGGTCCCAGGAGAGGTCGATCACGTTCAATTTGCCCATCGCACCGGCGAGACTCAGACTTTCGCCGAAGCTCAGCGTGTCCTTCAGGTAGTAGAGAATGAGCCCGAAGGCCACCAAAAGCCCGGCGAACATCACGGCCATCTGCTGCTTGTGCGTCAGGCCCACGGCCTTGGCGCCACCAGTGGTTGTGTACAGGATCACCAACGCACCGATGAACACGCACGTCCAGCCCAGGGGCCAGTGCAGCACCTTGCTCAGCACGATGCTCGGCGCATAGATGGTGATGCCCGTGGACAGCCCTCGTTGGATGAGGAAAAGGATCGCGGTCAGCAGACGTGTGCGATGATCGAAACGCTTGCCGATGAACTCATAGGCGGTATAGACGTTCCATTTGTAATAGAGCGGGATGAAGACCCAGCCGATCACCACCATGGCCAGTGGCAGCCCGAAATAGAACTGCACGAAGCCCATGCCATCCAGGAAGCCTTGGCCCGGCGTGCTCAGGAAAGTGATCGCACTGGCCTGCGTGGCCATCACGCTCAACGTCACAGCCCACCAACGGTCCTCGTTATCGCCGCGTAGGTAGCGGCTAACGGTATTGGTGCTGCGGGTCCTCCACACACCATAGCCCACAATGAAGCCGAGGGTGGCGAGGAGGATGGTCCAGTCGAGCCAGTGCATGATCAGATCGATTCTCGCGACTGCGGGTCAAGCCCGCAGTGACAACGAGGGTAGGAGGAGGAGCGGCGCGAAGCGCGCCGCTCCTCCTCCATGTTGTCTGGCATGCCGGGCCTGACCCGGCATCGCGGCATTCGGATCATTGCTCCCGCTTCGAGATCAGATTCGCAAAAATCCGGTACGCGCCCGGCACGCCCGCCGGCAATTGCCGAAAGAAGCTGACCCCCGTGTACACATAGCGCCCTTTGCCATAATCGCAGGTGATGAGCGCGCCGTTGAGCGGTTGCTCGCCGGGATCGTTCCAGGCGATCAGCGGTGTGTAATGCGGATCAAGGCTTCCGCAGAAGTAGAGACCGCGCTCCTGCACCCAGCCGTCGAAGTCGGCGGTGGTGATCTTGTTCGGTGTGTTCAACAGCGGATGGTCCTTGGCCAGGAAGGTGGGCGGTGCTTCCTCCACGGTCACGCGGTCGCGGGTTAGTTTGAAAGGGTAGGGGCCGATAAGCGAATCGGGCAGCACCATATCGCTGGTGCGTGTAGTGTATTGCACCACCACCGTGCCGCCGTTCTCCACGTATTTCATCAAGGTGGGGTTGAAAGCTTTCATCCCTTGGTTGTTGTTGTAGGCACGAATCCCCACCACGATCGCGTCGTACTTGGTGATGCTCTCCAAAGTGGCGGTGGAGGGCTCGATGACGTCAACGGTCGCGCCCAGTTGTTCGATCGCCTCGGCCACCTCATCACCTGCGCCTTTGATGTAGCCAACATGTGTAGCGCTCACCTTCACATCCAACGGGATCACCTTCACCTCGGCGGGTGTGTAGTACACCTGCGGTAGGATGTGCGGATAGTCGATCTCGTGCAATGTGCGATCCGCCTTTCCCTTCGGACCGGTGAACTCGAACTTCACCGCACCGCCTTTCGCGTTCTCCATTGGGATCAGCTGGAAGGTGAAGCTCTGCCGCGCGTTGCGTTTGGGGATGTTCACCAACTTCAAGTCTTTGGTAGTAGCCCAACCTTCGGGCAGCTTCGCAGTGATGTGTCCACTAAGGCTGTCGGTGAGCGCCTCCACTTCGACAACCACCTGCTGCGACCCGCCGCGCGCGATCAGCACATTGGTCTTCGGGATCACCGAGGCTACGGGCGTCACATAGACCGGGCGGATGCGCTCGCCAGCGACACGGTCGACCCATTTGTAGATCACATCAGCATCGCCGCCGACGTGTACTCCATTCAAAGTCACGCCATAATTCAAGGAAAGTTCTTGGTCTGCAACCGCAGAGTTTGCTGTAGTGAGATGAACAGGACTGTAGAGGTTGCCCCTTTTGTCCTCCAACCCTCTGCCCCAAAGCCAATAAGGTTCATCTGATCCGGATCTGCCGCTTAGTTTGTGAGGGATCTGGTTCCAGCGCTCGTTGACTAGAACAGAGTCTGATAACATCCCCCCATACAGCGCTCCATCCGGATTTTCCGCTAAGACAGTAAGACGAAGCGTACTGGGTGACCTGTTCAGCAAACCGAACTGCACTGGAACACTCTCCTTTTCTGGCACAAAAGCCACCTCGGCAACAACCTCAACAACAAGACCGGAGAGATACTGCGCTAGTCTTTCAATCTCGTGCTGCTTATGTGTTCCATACTTCAAGTAATGGATCGAACCGAGCCCATCTCTCAATACTTGTTCCACCACCGTCTGGAGCGCAGCGAGACTATTGAGGCTCGATGCAGGATGGTTCGGCATGTACCCTTCTATCATAGTGGAGATCAGTTCAGATACTCTCAAGCCACCCGGAATACGTCCCCACGTCATATCGATCCCCTCGAAAATGTCCTTCGTCTTCGGCTTGTCGCCTTTCTCCAAGTGGAGGTATTCCAGCATCTCGCCGCGTGTTTCCGCTGCGCCGAAACCCTGGCTTTTGTGCATGCTGCGGCTGCGCCCGGCGAGCTCGGTGTAACTCAGACCCAGCAGTGGGTCGTAGCCGCCTACATCCACGCTGAACCAATCCGGATCTGTCTTCGCCAGCTCGGCGACATCCTTGCGCCACCAACTACTGCCGTTGAAGAAGAGGCGGCGCGGTTGCCACACTTCCAATCCTTGCTGCAGTTGCTCGGGGAAAGCTTTGGGGTCACCGGCCAGATCAAAGGCTTCGGCCGCAAGGATCGCGGAGGCCGTGTGGTGTCCATGCCCACCGCCACCATCCGTCGGGAAGCGCGTAATGATCACATCGGGCCGGAAGGTGCGGATCACACGCACTACATCGCTCAGCACTTCCTGTTTGCCCCATTTTGCAAAACTCTCCTCGGCGCTCTTGCTGTAGCCGAAGTCCACCGCCCGTGTGAAGAACTGCTCGCCACCATCGATACGTCGTGCTTCCAATAACTCCTGTGTGCGGATGATGCCGAGCGCGTCGCCCAGTTCGGGGCCGATGAGGTTCTGTCCACCATCACCGCGTGTGAGGCTGAGGTAGCCAGTGCGCACCTTCTTCCCGTTGCTCAGCCAGGCGATCAGCCGCGTGTTCTCATCATCCGGGTGCGCGGCGATGTACAGCACACTGCCGAGCACATTGAGTTTCTGCATTTTGTGCAGGATCTCAGCGGCGTTGGGTTGGGCGGGTGGGCGTTGATCGAAGGAGAGGGTCGCAAGACCGAGGAGCGCGACGAGGGTAAGTCGTACGCGAGAGAACGAACTATGCATGCGCCGAAGGTAGAATGCCGGATACCACCCAATAGCTGCAAGCCCCAAGCTTCAAGCTGGATCAAGCTTGCGGGCTTGGAGCTTGGGGCTTGAGGCCCGGGCTTCAACTCTTCGTCCCCTCCCACGCGCTCGTATCCACACCCATCTTCTTCAGACACTTCAACGAGTTCGCTTTCACGTTCTCCGGCGGGTTCATGCTCAGGCTCTTCTTGAAGGCTTTGATGGCGAGGTCGTTCTGGCCGTTCATCATGTAGCCTTCGCCCAGGCTGTCATGCACATTGGGATCGTCGGCGTGGCGCTTCGCGTTCAGCTCGAACATCTTCACACCTTCCGCCTTCTTCCCTTGGTTCATTAGCGTGTAAGCGTAGGTGTTCAACTGCGCGTTCGTAGCCCCATCGATCATCCCCTTGCGCAGGGTCTCCGCTTCGGCGGTCTTACCCTGCTCCTCCAGCATGGTCGCTTTCAAGGTCTGGTTCTCGAAGTTGGCGCCGCGCGCGATGCTCGCATCCACCCATTTCATCGCTTTCTCCGGTTCCATCTTCTGCTCGTGGCAGTAGTGCGCGGCTTCGTACCATACCTCCCAACCGAAGGACTTCAATCCGTGCAGGTTCTCATCGAGGTAGGCCATCACTGCCTTGTGGATGTCCACGCCGATCTTGATCGGGACCTCGAGTTCCGCCCATCGCAGGGTCAGTGTGGCGCCATTGTTCGTCACATCCGCGAAATCATAGGTCACCTGCTCGGTCTTCGGGCCAGCGTGCGGGGTGACATCGACCCGCAACGCATCCATCTCCTTCTTGTAGAAGAACGATCCCCAGGCGGTGTGGTCCTTGCTGAAGATCACCGTCCAAGCGCTCTTCGTAGGGATCATGTGCAGGCCGTATGTCCCGGCGGGCAGGGCCTTGCCTTCTACTGTGATGTCGCCCGTGCACGTGAACGTGGTGTTCTCGTTCGCACCGGCGCGCCAGATCTGATCGTACGGCACCACTTCGCCCCAGATAGCTCGCCCCTTCAGGCTCGGGCGGCTGTAGTTCACCGTCAGGTCCGTGGTGCCGATACGCTGGATGGTGCTAGCCGCCTGGCTTTCGCGCGGCAGATCGAGTTGGGAGTATTGCCCCTTCATGCGGAAGGGGGATGCGCATAGCAGCATAGCGCTGATCACTAGGAGAAGCGGGGTTCGCATGGCAACAGGGTTTGGGGCCCTTAAAGTACCGGGCGATGGCGTGTGCGACCCTTCGGTATTGACGGACCGTGGGATCTGGGATGGTCCAGATCCTCTACGTACAGAGGATCACACCGACTGCTCCTGCAGCACTTTGGCGATCTGTTCTTTGTAACTCCGTCCGCTCACGATGCGTTCGTTGTTGTCCATGGTGAAGATGAATTCGTTGTTGCCACTGTACCGGCTGCTGCGTACGTGCGATTGGTTCACGATATAGCTGCGATGGATCCGTAGGAAGCGGACCGGGTCCAACTCGGTCTCCACCGCGTTCATCGTCATGCGGTAAAGGAAATGGCGGTCCTTCAATTGCAGGCAGAGGTAATTGCCCTCGGCGCGCATGTAGACGATGCTGTCCACATGCACCTTGTGCTCGCGCCCTTTCTCACGGATCGTGAAGTGCTCGGTGAACTCACTGTTCGCGTGCATGTGCTCCCGCACCAGGTCCATCAGCTTGCCGGTGAGGCGGCTACTGCTGTTCATGTCCATGTGCTTCTTGGCCTTGGTCAACGAGGTGGTGAAACGCTCGTCGTCATAGGGCTTCAGCAGGTAGTCCACGGCGTTCACGTCGAACGCTTTCAGCGCGTACTGATCATGCGCCGTCACGAACACAATGAAGGGCATGCGGTCCCGCGGAATGTTCTGCACCACCTCGAAGCCGTTCATCTGGGGCATCTGGATATCGAGGAAGAGCAGGTCCGGGCGGTGTCTGTTCACGGACTCAACGGCTTCTTGGCCGTTGCGGCATTCGCCCACCACCTCGATCTCCGGATCCTGCGCGAGCAGGCGCGCGATGCGGGCACGGGCGTTGGGTTCGTCGTCGACGATGATGGTGCGTATGTGTTTCATGGGACCTGTCCTGTGCTATTGCTGCCGGTGGATCGGAAAGGAAGGGTGAGGGTTACTTCGAAACCATGTCCGTTGGGGGATACCACTTGCATCTTGGCCTCCTCGCTGTACAACAAGCGCAACCGTTCGCGCACGTTGCGCAGCCCGATCCCAGTGCCCGCCACAGCCCCGAGGACGTCTTTGCAGCCGCGACCGTTGTCCCGTACCGTGATGTTCAGTTGGCCGTTCGTGCGCTCGGCGCTTACACGGATATCAACGCGCTCACTGGTAAGGCCGGGACCATGTTTGATCGCGTTCTCCACCAGAGGCTGGAGGATCATGCTGGGCACCTCCGCGTCCGCACAAGCCGCGGGCACGTCGTATTCCACATGGAGCCTGTCCTGGAACCGGATCGCCTCGATGCCCAGGTAATGGCCGATGTGCTCGATCTCGCGGGCGAGCGGCACACGATCGCGCTGCTCCTTGTCGAGGGTGATGCGCAGCAGTTGGCCCAGGCGGCTCAGCACCGTGCGGGCGCCGCTCACGTTCTCGTCCATCAAAGCGCTCACCGTGTTCAGCGTGTTGAAGAGGAAGTGTGGCTGCAGTTGTTTGCGGAGCGCGTTGAGCTGGCTCTTCTGCAGTTCGTTCTGCAGCTTCATCAGTTGGGTCTGCTTCTCGCGCATCATGCGTGCATTGTCGAGCGCGACGATCACACCCATCAGCACACCGTATTCCATGAAGCGGGAAAGGATCGCCGGCGGCAATGCGCTGGTGGCCCAGCTCCGCATCTCCGGATCGCCGAAGTCGAACTCACCCCGCCAGTGCAGCATGGCGTAGTAGAGGAAGGAGGTCGTGATCTCGTGGAAGGCCGAGATCCCGAGGGCAAGGGCGAGGTGCATGAGCACTACCGGGCCGAGCGGGCGATCGCTGAAGGGCCACCGCTTCAAGATCGTGTAGACCAGCGGGGTCAGCAGTGCCCAGAACAGGAAGTTGAGGTAGGGCACGGGCGCCTCGCGCCACCAGCGGAATTCGCCCATGTCCTTCAACTCGGCATACACGTAGTGGTGCATGTACGCCTGAATGAGGAACAGCGTGGCCATTACCGCCGCACTGATGAGCACGATGCGATAGCTGATCGGGGTCCGCTGGAAGTAGTTCATCTCCGTTCCGCCTTGCTCTGGAGACCCTCCTTGCTACCGGGTTGTCCATTCGCAACACCAATGGACCTGAGTGATCAGGCCGACCAGCTTGAGGGCCAAGCTATCCGCACCTTCCGTCCGTCCCCAAGGGGAACGTGATGAACGGCGAACCATGGGATGGATAGGGACGAATGGTTGGACAAGCGGAACGGAACTATCGGCTTGACAAATTATCTACCGTAAGCCCCTGGTGCCTCAGACGAAAGTTGGGAGCCCGACCCAGACCAACAGCAGACCAACTACGATGAATATCCACGGAAGAAACGCCCGTTCCCAGTAGCCCATTCCTTCGATAACCCGCCTCCCGGTTCTGGCCGGGTTCCTGTCGAGCCTAATTAGGCGGATGCCCAAGGCTACTAACACGATACCAAACAGCAGGGAGAGCCAGTTATCCGGCATCACCTCGCTTTGTTCGCAGGCTTTCGGCCGGGTTTCTTCTTCCGGCCCCGCTTCTTGGTGCGGGGCTTCTCCATCGGCATAGCCGGGAGCTTCGCGAACAGACCAATGAACTCTCCCAGGGCCGCACCGCTCTCTGCGACCTGCTCGGGATCGATCTTTTTGCTGGAACCGCCTGCGGTCATGATAACGAAGCTACGACGATGATCTAGGAGTGGAATGGCCTCTGAAAGAAGAAGACCCTCCAGGGGAGGGTCTTCCAAAGATCGGAGCGTGACGCGCCTCAGCCGAAATAGTAAGTCGTACCGTTCACGGTAACGGATACCGAGCCATCGCAAGATCCCGTGCCGAAGTCCACGTAGCGCGTGGGCAGGTCCTGTGGGGTGATCTCCAGCTTACCGCTCACGATGTACCAGCAGCCGATCTCCACGCGCAGTGCTTGTGTAATGGTCAGTGTGTATGCGAGACCGTGCCGGTTCACCCCGTTACCGGTCCCGGTGATCAAATACACGTCGTCCCAAGGGGTCATCGTCTCTTCGCCCTGCAACCAGGTGCGCACGCGCTGTGCCTGATGCGTGCTGGTCCAGGCGTTGTTCGGTGCCGTAACGGTACCGTTCACGGTGATGCCGAAGTGCATGTGCCCGTCGCCGTCGAGGCCCAAGTTGGTCACTGTCTTCAGGCCTTGGATGTGGTAGTCGTTCACGTAGTAGTTCTGCGGCGTAAGTGTGATCACGGTTCCTTCGGCGCGGTAGGGTCCGGTGAAGGTGACCAGAATGGAACCACGCCGCTGGCGGCCGTCGTTACCGGTGCAGTTCACCGGGCCGAAGTCGATGAGCATGGTGTGGGGCATCACGTTGGTGTCGATCACCACGGTATCGACGCAACCATCCATCATGCCGCGCAATCCACCGTCCGCTGCGGCGTCATCGGCCTGTTTCAGCACATCGTTGAACATGCCTTCCGCCAGGCTGTTGTCCATGGCGGCGGTGTAGTCGTTGTTCAGCGGGGTCTTGTCCTCCCGTCGGCAACCGGCGAAGGCCAGGGCCGCGAGCGCGATAACGATCACATGGTTCTGTTGCATGGTGGCGAGCTTGGTTCGGGTCTAGGACAGTACAACGGGATCCGGGTTCGATCCGTTCACTGGGGTCCGGGTATTTTCTCCGATCGGAGGAAGGTGAACGCATACGCATGGCGCTCATCAGCAGGGTGTTCCTCGCGCCATACCTCGCGCCAAGCCGCTCCCAGCAATGGGAAGCTGGTATCTCCCGGGATCTCGGCATGTACACGGGTGAGGTAGACGCGGTCGACCAGACCTTTGGAGAAGGCATCGCGGTAGATCTGCCCACCACCGATCAGGAAAGGTTCCTCGTCCCCAGCCTTTCGTGCGATCGCCAATGCCTCCTCCAAGGAAGTGGTTACCAGGGCTCCCGGGGCGTCGTAGTGCGCCGAGCGCGTCACCACGACATTGGTCCGGCCTTTCAGCGGCCGGTATTTGAGGGGAATGCTCTCCCAGTTCTTCCGGCCGGTGATCACATGGTGCCCCATCGTGGTCCGCTGGAAGAATCTCATGTCGTCGGGCAAGTGCCAGGGCAGGTCGCCATCGCGCCCGATCACCTGGTTCTCGCTCACGGCGGCGATGGCGCTGACGATCATACCGAGACAGCCGCCTTGATGTGCGGATGTGGATCGTAGTCCTTCAAGGTGAAATGCTCGAAGCGGAACGCGAAGAGGTCGGTGACCGAAGCATCGATCTCCAGCGTAGGCAGTTTCCTGGGTTCGCGGGTCAACTGCAATTTCGCCTGCTCCAAATGATCGTTGTAGAGGTGTACATCCCCAAAGGTGTGTACGAACTCGCCGGGCTTCAGGCCGCAGACCTGTGCCATCATCAGCGTGAGCAGTGCATAGCTGGCGATGTTGAACGGCACACCGAGGAAGGTGTCCGCACTACGTTGATAGAGTTGACAGCTGAGTTTCCCATCCGCCACATAGAACTGGAACATGGTGTGACAAGGCGGCAGGGCCATGCGGTCTACATCAGCAGGGTTCCAGGCGGTCACGATCAGGCGGCGGCTGTCGGGGTTGCGCTTTATCATGTCCACCACATTGGCGATCTGGTCGATCGTGCGGCCATCGGGCGTGTGCCAGCTGCGCCACTGGTAGCCATAGACCGGCCCAAGGTTGCCTTCAGCGTCCGCCCACTCGTCCCAGATCTTCACGCCATTGTCCTGTAGGTACTTGATGTTCGTATCACCCGCCAGGAACCAAAGCAGTTCGTGGATGATGCTCTTCAGGTGGAGCTTCTTCGTCGTCACCATCGGGAACCCCTCGGCGAGGTCGAAGCGCATCTGGTAACCGAAGCAGCTCAGTGTTCCCGTGCCGGTGCGGTCGGTTTTGCGCGCGCCGGTATCGAGGATGTGGTGGAGGAGGTCGTGGTACTGCTTCATTGGATCCGGGTGCGAAGTTCGGAAGAGATCCGGGTGTTGGGAGCGGTCCGCTGACGGTGGCAGGGCACTACCCCAGGCCGAAGCCGCCGCTCCCGCCGCCCTCGGGCCCGTCCTTCCGCGCTACGCCCACGCCCATGGCGTTCAACAGGCGGATCTTCATGCGTTCGTAGTAGCTCTTCCGGTCGATGAAGCTGCAGATGAGGTTCGCCACCATAGCGGCGTACATCAGTTGGAAGATCACGCTGTGGCGATCGGTCATCTCCAGCACCAGGATGGCGCTGGTAAAGGGCGAACGCGAAACACCGGTGAGAAAAGCGGTCATGCCAGCGAGCACCAGCACGTTGAACTCGCCCCGGCTGGGGTCGAACCACTGCGCGATCCATCCGCCCACGGCGGCGCCACTGGCCAAACTGGGCGCGAAGATGCCGCCCGCACCACCGGCGCTGAAGCTGAAGAGCGGTCCCAGGATCCGCGCCACGATGTCCCGCCAGCTGGGATCCACCTGCGCGTCGAACAAGTAGTTCTGCAGCAGATGCTTGCCACTTCCCAAAGAATAGCTGCCCACGTACTTCACCGTGCAGGCGAAGGCGAGCGCGCAGCCCACGGCGAAAAGGAGTTGGCCCGTGTTGCCCTTCAACATGCGCCGCCATTTGTCCAGTAACAGGATGGCTTTGCAAAAGAGGGCCCCGATCGCCCCGGCGGCCAGGCCGATAACGAGCACCTTGTACATGAAGGAGAAACCCACGGTCTCCAACTTCGGATATCCCAGGAAGAGGTAGGGCCCCAAGAGCCATTGGGCGGTCATACCGGCGAGGATCACGGCGGTTAGCACGGCGGTGCGGAACTGCGCGAGATGGGTCTTGGTGAGTTCCTCCACCGCGAAGACGATACCACCGAGCGGTGTATTGAAGGCCGCGCTGAGCCCAGCAGCGCCGCCGGTCACCAACATCACTTGGCGGCTCACTTTGGGCCAGAAGGGTGGGAGCAATTTGTGCACGATGCGGTACACACTACCGGCTATCTGCAGCGTTGGTCCTTCACGTCCCACCGCGCCACCGCCCAGCACCATGGCCAGGCTGCTGGCGATCTTCACCAGAATGATGCGCACGTTGAGGAAGCGCCAACTGCGGTCCGTCTCCTTCTCATCGGCCACTTCGATGGCCGCCATGAGTTGGGGGATCCCACTACCTCCTGCCAGCGGTGCGAAACGGCGCACCAACCACCAACTCAACACAAAGCATATCGGCGCGCTCACGAAGATCCAATCAGGATGGAGTTGCAGCAGCCAGAGATGCATATCCTCCACCATGCTGAAGAGCTTGGCATAACCCACGGCGATCAGCGCGGTGAGCACGGCCGCCACCTGGTAGGGCAGAGTGAGGAGCGTGAGCTCCTTCATGCGGCTGTTCATCACCCCGCGGCCGATCCACGCGAAGAGCGATGTCAGCCGCTTCTGTAGCCGTTCACCGAGCCGGATGGAAGGCGCTGGGGAAGGGTCCTGACGCACGCGGCAAAGGTGCCGTGCCAACAACCGCCGTCGAAGCGCCATCGTCGGCGGCTACGAACAAACGCGCATGGACAAGGTCCGCGCATCGGTATGCCGGTTGGGAGCGAGGTATGCTTTGCTCTCTACTCCTGAAGCCCGAATTGCGACAGGTCGATGATGGCGTAGTTGTAGGTAGTGCCCCGATCGAACGACTTCACCAGGACATGCGTCGCGTCGCTCCCGAACACGGCGGTCATTGGGCTCGCCGCGAGATCCTTCTCCTGCTTCAGCGCGGTGCCTTCCTTGGTCACTTCACCTTGCCGGTCAAGACGCACGGCTTTCAGCACCCCAGGCTCAGGGATCGGACCCTTTCCCTCGCCCTCGCCACCGCTCGCCAGTATTCCCACCAGTCCGCGCGGTGTATGGCCGAAGAGCAGATCGATGCCCGTGCCGTGCAGGTTGAAGCCCACCGTTTCGTACGCCTGCCCCGCCGTGGTCAAGTAAGCACGGTCCACGGTGCGTTGCCAGCGGATGGTGTCCGAGGCGTCGATGTAGCTGGCGCGGGTAGCTCCGCAGAAATGGCGGATGGCCACCGCGTCGCCCACAGGCAGTTGGAAGTCGTTCTCCAGGAAGGTCTCGATCAGCACGGTGCCGCCATCCCAGGCGGGAAGCACCGCCACCACCTCATCGGGCAGCTTGGCGCGTACACTGGCCGGTTTGTTCGGGTCGCCATCGATGGTGCCGAAGCCTGTGAGCTTCACTTTCCGGATGCTCGCGAGGCGTTGATCCACCAAAGGAGTGGTCTTCAACCTCGCGTCCAGTGGGTCGAAGGTGAGCACCTGCCCGGGGATCCCGGTAAGCGCGCCGTAACGCAGCGCGAGGGTCACGCGGCCGTCGTTGCGTTCGCAGATCCGTGCACTGCTCACGAAGTCCTTATCCACCAGCACGTTCTTCAATGTCTTGCCTTGATCGATGATGGTGCTAAGGTGGATCTCATGGCACATCTTGTCGCCCATCTTTTCCTGCCCGTCGCAGCGGAACACGTAGGACAGGATGTGTACGTTCCCATTGTCCGCCAACGAGATCTGGTGAACACGGCTGCGGTCGTCGGCGAAGGGGAATTCCAAGGTGGTGCTCCACACTTCGTTCAACTGGGCGTCCATGTAAACGCACCAGATCCGCTTGGGGTCCTTGCCTCCGTGGCTGTACATGTTCAGCAGGTAATGCTGGCCATCGGGGGAGCGCACCAGGCGTTCTTGATGGGCGCTGGTCAGGCCCAGGCTGAAGAGGATGGGATCGGGCTGTGGTCGTCGTCCTAAACTGGTGGCGGCATCCACCGTATAGGCATGGTCGAAGGAAGCGATCTTGCGGAAGCCGGTGAGCGCGAGGGCCCCGGTGGTACTGATGCTGCCCACACCGAAGTCGGTGCTTTTTTTGGTGCTGCTCACCAGTAAACAGCGCATGGTGCCGTCCTGGATGATCGGTGTCACGCCGTTCCATTTCACGCCGTCCATAAGCACGTCCTTCAACACCACCTCCTCCGTGGGCTGCAATTGTGCGTCGAGGCGGACCACCTTGTGCGCAGGACCTTCCTCCACATAGAGCAAAGGGCGTCCATCGGTGGGTAGGACACCATCGACCACACTGTGCTGATCGCCCAGCGTGTTTTTGAAGGTGCGGGAGAAGGGTTTGCCCTGTTCCACACCTGGCTGCTGGGCTGTGCAGAACAGGACTAGAGCGGTCGAGCTGAGAGTGGTCCAGGTGCGCATGGTCAAGGGTAGGACGCTCAATGTAACGGGCGGTGGCCTCATGTCGGATCTTCGTTCTACGCTCACATCAGCACCCCGGCGATGCTCGCGCTGAGGTAACTCGCCAGCGTTCCGCAGAACAAGGCCTTCAGCCCGAGGCGGGCCAGGTCCGACCGGCGTTCCGGTGCCAGCTCGCCGATACCTCCTATCTGCATACCCACGCTGCTGAAGTTGGCGAAACCACAGATGGCGATGCTGGCGATGAGCAGTCCTTTCTCAGTGATCACCGGCACGCTCTTGTTCGCGAGGTTCTGGAAGGCGACGAACTCATTGATCGATAACTTCTGTCCGAGCAAAGTCGCCACGCTGTTCACATCAGCACTTGGTACGCCCATGGCCCACGCCATGGGGTAGAAGAACTTGCCGAAGATCCAATTGAGGCTCAGGTGCAGGTCGGGGTTGAACAAGTGGCCGATGTGCAGCAGCGACCAATCGACGAGGGCGATCAGCGCGATGAAGCCGATGAGCATGGCGATCACGTTCATGGCGATGCGGAACCCATCGCCCGCGCCATGGCTTATGGCGTCGACCACGTTGATGTAGGGGCTCTTCACTTCGAGCTTCACGTTGCCCATGGTCTGGCTGGGCTCGGTCTCGGGCCACACGATCTTGCTTATGACCAACGCGCCCGGTGCGGCCATCAAACTCGCGGCGATCAGCTTCGGGGCAAGGTCCAATCCGGCCTGGGCGCCCATACCGACATACACTACAAGAATGCCACCGGCGATGCAGGCAAGGCTGCCCGTCATGCTGGCGAGCAGCTCGCTCTTCGTCATGCCCGCGAGATAGGGGCGGATCATCACCTGGGCTTCCACCTGGCCGACGAAGGCGCTGGCCACGTTGCTCAAGGCTTCGGCACCGCTCACGCGCATCACGAAGTTCATGGCACGGGCGATCACCTGCACGATGCGCTGCATCAGCCCGACATGATAGAGGATGGCCACCAGCACGCACACCAGAATGATCGTCGCGGTGATGTTGAAGGCGAAAACGAAGCCGCCGCTCGTGTAGTTGGCAATGGTGCCATCGAACTGCTGCACCGCGATGCCCCCGTATACGAACGAGGCGCCTTGCCGCGCGAACTGCTCGATCTTCTCCATGCCATGGCCCAGGAACTGGAAGAAGCGCGTAACGGGTGGGATCTTCAGCACCAGCACGGCGATCACTGTTTGGAGCAGGATACCGCTGACCACAAGGCGCCGATTGATGGCCCGGCGGTTGTTACTGGCCAGGAAGGCGAGACCGAGTATCAGGGCGATGCCGATCAAACCTGTGAAACGCTCCATGCGATAGGGGTTGGTCCGTGCAAAGTAGCGATCCGGGAGGCGTCAGGACTTCCCGTCCAATCGCAGCACGTTGCTCCGCACCCAGCGTGGGAGCAAGATCGCCCCGGCCAGGATGTAGGGGTAATAGCTGATCAACCGCCACAAAAGCGCCAATGTCGGCGCCAGTCCGAGCGGAATGAACATGCCCAGCAGGTCGTTGAAAAGGAATTCGGCCAAACCGCTGCCTCCTGGCGTGGGGCTCACAAGTACGAGGATGCCCATGATCACCTGCTTCCCGAAGAGCAGCAGATCGAACACCGAGCCACCGTTGCTGAAGGCATGTACCAGGCAGTTCGCGATGCTCCACCGGGCTGTCCAGGACGCGAAGGTGGCCAGCAGCGCGGGCCACCAATAACTCCACTTGCGAAGACGAAGTCCGTTGGAGGCTGTGATCAGCTGGTCGCCTGTAGTGACCGCGGACCTGCGCCAGCGGCGTAACAACGGTGCACTGAAGATACCAACGAGCGCCCGCTTCACGAAGGTCGGGTTGATGAACAACGCATAACCCACGAAGAGTTTGTAGGCCAGTATCCCGCCGTAGACGGTCCAGAAGGCGACGTAGACGCTGCTGCCCCACATGCTGGTGCCCACCCCGATGCCGCTGAACAGCGCCTCCTGCCCCACGAGCAGCACGATCAACGGCGCCATCACGGCCAGGAAAATGCCATCGAGGAAACTGGTGAAGGTGATCACCGTAATGCTCCGACCCGCATCGATACCCTCGCGGTTGAGGATGAAGATGGCGAAGAGGAAACCACCACCGATCAGGCCCGGGGCGAGCGCGGAGCTGAACTCCCAGAGCATCACCACCACGAAACTCCGCCACCAGGTCAGATCGCGGTCCGTGAGGTGGCGGATGCGGATCATGTACGCATAGTCGCGCACCACCACGGAAAGAAGGGCGAGCCCGATCCACCACGTGCTGGCCCAGGTCCATTCCACGCGGTCCAAGGCGCTCAGATCGCTCCCGCGAAGGATCAGGACCAGGGTGATACCCAGGCCGATGATCACCGGGAGGAGCACCTTGCCCGCGCTGAAGGAGCGCAGGATCTGGTTGTCATCGAAGCGCATGTGTCCCATCCCCGACAAGTCGGGGGCGGCGCTAACATAGGTCGAAGCGGACCGGGTTGATGCCATGCACCACGTTGTGGGTATGGTGGCAAAACCGCATCTTGGCCGGGCAACCGAACCGCTCATGTCCTACGGCCTCTTCTCCAGAAAATCGATCGAGCACCTAACCGGCGCGCACGCCGAGAGCCTGAACCCACTGAAACGGACCCTCAGCTCCACCAATTTGATCGCCCTGGGTATTGGTGCGATCATCGGTGCGGGCCTCTTCGTGCGCACGGCCGCAGCGGCCGCCAACTGTGCCGGTCCGTCCGTGACGATCGCGTTCATTGTGGCCGCCTTGGGTTGTGCCTTCGCGGGCCTGTGTTACGCCGAACTGGCGAGCATGATCCCGGTCGCGGGTAGCGCCTACACATATACTTATGCGACCATGGGCGAGTTCGTCGCCTGGATCATCGGGTGGGACCTGATCCTGGAGTACGCCATCGGGGCGGCCACCGTGGCCATCGCATGGAGCGAGTACCTGAACAAATTGCTGGAATATTTCGGCATGCGCATACCGTATGAATGGTCCCATTCGCCCTTCGAATCGTTGCACGATGCGAGCGGCGCGGTGATCGCTACGGGCATGATCAACATACCGGCCATTCTGATCCTCGCGCTTTTGTCCCTGGTCTTGATCCGGGGCACGAAGGAGAGCGCCATGCTCAATGGCATCATCGTGGTGACCAAGGTGGCTATCGTCATCCTGGTGATCCTCTTCGGCTGGCAGTTCATGAACCCGGCCAACCACACCCCCTACATACCGGCGGCATCGACCTATACGGACCCTCTGGGCGTGACGCATCCTTTCGGTGGCATCATGGGCATCCTGCAAGCGGCGGGCATCGTGTTCTTCGCGTTCATCGGTTTCGATGCGGTGAGCACCGCGGCACAGGAGGCCAAGAACCCGAAGCGGGGCATGCCGATCGGTATCCTTGGGTCCCTGGCGATCTGTACGGTGCTCTACATCCTCTTCTCCCATGTGTTGACAGGTCTGGCGACGGTGGAGGATTTCCGTACCCATGGGAAGGAGGCTTCCGTGTCATGGGCCATCAGCAATTACATGCCAGGGTATGAGTGGCTGAGCAAATTGGTCACCGTCGCCATTCTCGCGGGTTTCTCTTCCGTGATCCTGGTGATGTTGCTGGGCCAGAGCCGCGTAACGTATAGCATGAGCCGCGACGGTTTGGTACCGAAGGTCTTCTCGCAGGTCCACCCGAAGTTCAAAACCCCGCACAAGGCCAACATGATCATCTTCGTGCTCACCTCCCTCTTTGCGGCCTTCGTCCCCGGTGATGTGGTGGGAGAGATGACGAGCATCGGGACGTTGTTCGCGTTCATCCTTGTGTGCATCGGTGTATGGCTCCTTCGCAGGAGCCATCCGGATCTTCCCCGTCAATTCAAGACCCCGATGGTCCCGTTGGTACCGATCCTCGGCATCATCGTTTGTGGCGCCATGATCTTCGGCCTGGGCTGGACCAACTGGTTGCGGCTCGCCGGGTGGCTGGCTATCGGATGTGTCATCTACTTCACGTACAGCATTCGCCACAGCAAGCTGCGCAAGGGCGAACACAGCTGATCGATGAGCGGTTTCCATCGTTCGCTCGGCCTGTGGGACGCCACCATGCTCGTGGCCGGTTCCATGATCGGTTCCGGTATCTTCATTGTGAGCGCGGGCATGCTGCGCGACCTCGGTTCGCCGGCCTGGATGCTCATGGCCTGGTTGGTGGCGGGGATCCTTACGGTGCTGGCCGCGCTCAGCTATGGAGAGCTCGCGGGCATGATGCCCAAGGCCGGTGGGCAGTTCGTTTATCTACAGCGGGCCTATGGCAAACTCACGGCCTTCCTCTACGGATGGACGGCCTTCACCGTGATCACCTCGGGCATCATCGCGGCCGTGGCCGTCGCCTTCGCGAAGTTCAGCGCGGTCTTCTTCCCGGTCCTGTCGCCTGACAACATTCTTATTGACGCGGGCTTCATGAAGGTGAGCACTGCGCAGGTCTATGCGGTGGCCGCCATCCTGCTGCTCACGCTCTTCAACACACGTGGCGTGGAGAGCAGCAAGACCTTCACCACCGTCTTCACCACGGCGAAGATCGTGGCGGTGCTGGCGCTCATCGTTGTGGGCCTGGCCGTCGGCTTGGGAACCGATGTGCTTGCCACCAACTTCAGTGTGGGCTGGAACGCGGCACAACTTGCCGGGGATGGAACGCTCACACCGCTGACCGGTGCCGCGCTGATCAGCATGCTTGGTGTGGCCATGGTCGGTTCGCTCTTCAGCAGCGACGGTTGGAACAGCATCACCTTCATTGCCGGGGAGGTCAAGGAGCCCCAGCGCAACATCCCCCGCAGCCTAGTGCTCGGCACCTTCCTGGTGACGGCCCTCTACGTGCTGGCGAACATCACCTACCTCGCCCTGCTGCCGAACGAGGGCATCATGCACGCCGAGGCCGATCGCGTGGGCACCGCAGCCGCACAGATGATCATGGGCCCGGCGGCCGTTGCGGTCATGGCCGGGCTGATCATGGTGAGCACCTTCGGTTGTATCAATGGGTATGTGCTGGTGGGTCCACGCATGTACTACGCCATGGCGAAAGAGGGCTTGTTCTTCAAGAAGGCAGGTGAGCTGAGCCCCAGAGGTGTGCCCCAATGGGCGCTATGGGTGCAGTGCATCTGGGCCTGTGTGCTCTGCTTCAGCGGCACCTACGGCGACCTGCTGGACTATGCCACCTTCGCTTCACTGCTCTTCTACGTGGTGACCATCACCGGGCTCTTCATCCTGCGGAAGCGTGAGCCGGATGCTGAGCGGCCGTATCGCGCCTTCGGCTATCCCTTGGTGCCGGCGCTCTACATCCTGTGCGCGCTCGGTTTCTGCGTGAACCTGCTGGTGAACAAGCCGGATTTCACCGTGGGCAGTTTGGTGATCGTGGCCCTGGGAGCGGTGGTCTTCTTCGCCACCGGCATGCACAAGACCGAGCCAGGAAAGGCCTAACGTTCCTGCGGCACGGTTTGCTGCCGCTGCCTGCGGCCAACTGACCTAGTTCGTCTGCTCCCTCCGCTTGATCTCGTCGCGGATCTTCGAGGCGCGCTCGTAGTCCTCGTCGTCCAGCGCTTGCTGGAGCATGGCTTTGAGGTCCTCGATGGTGCTGCCCTTGATGGAGCGCACGGGCTTGTCCTTTTCCTTCTCCACTTTCTCCGCGTGGGTCTCCTCTTTGCCTTCCTCGCCTTCTTCCACACGCAGGCCGGCGGCGCTCATGATGAACTCGAAGGTGTGGATCGGGCATTCGAATCGGAGGGCGAGGGCGATGGCGTCGCTACTGCGGGCGTCGATCTCTACTTCCTGGTCGTTCTGCACCAGCACGAGCTTGGCGTGGAAGATGCCTTCCACCAGATCGTTGATGATCACCTCCTTCAAGGTGATGCCCAGGTTATCGGCCACGTTCTTGAACAGGTCGTGGGTGAGGGGCCTTGCCGGCTTAATGTTCTCCACTTGGATCGCGATGGCCTGGGCCTCCACGCCGCCGATGATGATGGGCAGGCGACGCTCGCCATGGGCCTCGGTGAGGATCAGCGCGTAAGCCCCCGCGTGCGTGTGGCTGTACGTGATGCGTAGGAACTTCAACTCTACCTTCTCCATCCTAAGGGCGCGGCGGGGCTGTGAAGATAACCCGCAGGGTGGTTGGCTCCGTGTTGCCCGGTCAAATGGACCATTGGCGGAATTGCCACAAGAACGAAGCTCGGAAAGAAGGGTGCCCGGTCATCAATGCTCGGCCTTGAGCTTCTTCGCCGCCTCGATCAATTTGGGCAATACCTCGAAAGCATCGCCGACAATGCCGTAGTCAGCGGCTTTGAAGAAGGGTGCCTCGGGATCCTTGTTGATCACGGCGATCACCTTGCTCTGGTTCACGCCGGCCAAATGCTGGATGGCACCGCTGATGCCAATGGCGATGTAGCAGTTCGGGCGGATGGCCACACCGGTCTGGCCCACATGCTCGTGGTGCGGACGCCAGTGCATATCGGCCACGGGGCGGCTGCACGCGGTGGCACCGCCCAACAAGGTGGCCAGCTCCTCTACGCCCGCCCAGTTCTCCGGTCCCTTCATTCCCCGGCCGGCGCTCACCACGATCTCCGCCTCGGGCAATGGGATACCCGCACCGGCCGCCCGCGTTTCCTTCACCGTGATTCGGGCAGCGCCCAGGTCGCCACTGAATTCTTCCACGGTGGCGCCACCTGTGCCCGCTTCGATGGGAATGCTGTTGGCCATCATGCTGATCACCTTGATCGGGGTCTTGATCTCCACCCACGCTTGTGCCTTGCCGCTGAACACGTTGCGTTTCACGCGGAAGCCGTTCGCGGTGTCCGGCAGGGTGATCGCACCGGCGACCTGCCCCGCTTTGAGCCGCGCCGCTACACGCGGTGCCACGGCCTTGCCCAGGTTGTCCTGTGTGAACACGATCACCTGCGCGCCCTCAGCCTGCGCGACCGCGGACACGAGCTTGGTGAGTTGTTGACCGTCGTCGGTCTTCGCGGCGCGGGCCACGACCACCTTGTTCGCGTTCAGTGCACCGAGCCGGTCGGCCGGGGCATCGCCGAAGCTGACGGCGGTAACGGTGGTGCCGGAAGCATCGGCCACTTTGCGGCCGTAGGTCAGGGCTTCCAAGGCGGCCTTGGCCACCTTCGCTCCACGGGTTTCGATGAAAACGAGGACGCTCATGATCAGATGACTTTGGCTTCGGTGTGGAGGAGTTCGATGAGCTTTCCGGCATCGTCGGCCGGGATCATTTTGCACGCCTGCTTGGCGGGCGGAAGCTCGAAGGCCACCGTGCGCGCCGTCACTTCGACCGTTGCCCCAGGCACCACGGTGAGCGGCTTGGTGCGCGCGGCCATGATCCCGCGCATGTTGGGGATGCGCTGCTCGGCCATGCCTTTCGCGCAGCCCACCACGAGCGGTAGCGCTACTTCGCATACTTCCACACCGCCCTTCACATCGCATTCCAGGGTGGCGGTGGTGCCGGCCACATCGAGCTTGCTCACCACGGGCAGGTAGGGGAGGTCCAGCAGTTCGGCGAGCATGGCGCCCACTTGGCCTCCGTTGTGATCGATGGTCTCCTTGCCGGCGAGGATCAGGTCGTAGCCTTTGTCCTTTGCGTACGCGGCGATCTGCTCGGCCACTTCGAACGCGTCGTTCGGTTGCGCATCTACACGTACGGCGTCATCCGCACCTATCGCCAGCGCCTTGCGGATGGTGGCATCGGTGTCGGCACCGCCCACGGTGATGCTGGTCACCGTACCGCCCTGCGCTTCTTTCAGTTCCAAGGCGCGCACCAGGGCGTACCATTCATCGTAGGGGTTCACGATGAAAGTGACGCCGTTCCCATCGTACTGGGTGTTACTGTTCGTGAAGGCGATGCGGGCCGTGGTGTCGGGCACCTGGCTGATCAGAACGAGGATCTTCATCGGAAGGCGTCTTGCGCTTTGGGGCCGCGAAAATACACCGCATCGGCCAAGGCGACGGAAGAGATGGTCCTGGCGTCTGAAGTTGGTGATCCGGACCGCATTTATCTTCACCCGGACCAAGACGCCACCCCATGGCCCGCCTTCGCCCGCACTTCGCAGCCACCCTGATCACCGGACTGTTCGTACCCTCGCTCATTGCCCAGAACAATGCGCTGGACTTCGATGGTATCGACGACCAGGTGATCGTTCCCGGGGCGTCCGCACTGATCGCCAACACCACGGCCATGACGCTGGCCTGCTGGGTGTATCCCACCAACACGGCCCCCGCTTTTCCGGATTTCGATGGGATCGCCGGGTTCCGCAACGAATTCGATTGCGACTTCTACCTGATCCAGATATCGCCAACGAACACCATAGAGGGACGCATCCGCGTGAACGGCGGATTGTTCTCTACCGTTACCAGCACCGCGCTCCAACTGAACACTTGGCAGCACCTGGCTCTGGTCTATGATGGGGCGACGTTGAAGATCTACCACAATGGATCACTGGACGGGTCGATCGCCGCCACCGGCACCATCACCAACCCGGCCGTCGATATGCGTGTAGGCAATGTGGTGTACGATATCAATGATTTTCTGCTGGATGGTCAGGTGGATGAACTGGTCCTGTTCGGAAGGGCGCTACCTGCTGGTGAAGTGCAATGCCTGGCATACGGAGAGGTCTATGACGACACGGATCTGCTCCTGCACTACACCTTCGATCAGGGAACGTCCGGTGGGACCAATACCGGAATCACTTCGCTGACCGATGACCAGGGTGCGGTCGATGGCACACTGACCAACTTCGCATTGACCGGCACGGTCTCCAACTTCGTGAACGGCTTCGTGGAAGGCTCTGTGCAGGACCTCACCATCTGCCAGGGCGAGAGCATCATCATCGATGGTCTTCCTGTTTCCCAGCCCGGTTCGTACACCGGCACCGTCACCTCTCCTTTGGGTTGTACCACCACGGCCACAGTGGTCCTTTCGGTGACCCCGGTGGAGACCGGTGTTACCCAACTCAATGTGAACCTGATCGCCTTGGCCACTGGCGCCGCGCTGCAGTGGTTGGATTGCGGGAACGGTTCCGCAGAGGTCCCCGGCGCCACCACGTCCACCTTCACTCCGGCCGCGAATGGATCCTATGCCGTGGAGGTCACCCAGGGCGGCTGCGTTGATACAAGCGCGTGCTACGACGTGGTCGGGATCGGATCGAACGAGTATGACCCGCTCGCTGGTATGAGCGTCCTGCTGGACGCGGATGGACACACGCTGTTGGTGATCGGGACAGATGCACTGGGTAAAGCGACGATCACCATCCGCGATATGCAAGGGCGCATCGTGCGCATGGATGCCGCTTCTGCGGACCGTTCCAGTATCGATCTGGCCCAGCTTCCAGCTGGTGCCTACTTGGTGCAGGTCGCCATGGCAAAAGCGCAACGCGTGTGGCGCGTTGTGTTGGCGCGGTGAGCGAGGTACCTCCAAGGCTGAGGAGCGCCCCACTACATTTGGGCCCCTTATCATCTCCCATGCGCACCATCCAATACCGCGAAGCCCTGAACGAGGCCATGAGCGAGGAGATGCGCCGCGACCCGAACGTCTTCCTCATGGGCGAGGAGGTGGCCGAGTACGACGGTGCCTACAAGGTGAGCAAGGGCATGCTGGCGGAGTTCGGTGAGAAACGCATCATCGACACACCCATCAGCGAGTTGGGCTTCACTGCCATCGGCGTGGGTGCGGCCATGAACGGGTTGCGGCCGATCATCGAGTTCATGACCTGGAACTTCGCGGTTCTAGCCAGCGACCAGATCATCAACCATGCGGCCAAGATGCTGCAGATGAGCGGCGGGCAATTCCACATCCCGATCGTGTTCCGCGGTGGCAATGGTAGCGCAGGCCAGTTGGCCGCCACGCACAGCCAGAGCTATGAGGCGTTCTACGGGAACATCCCGGGCCTCAAAGTGGTGACGCCGAGCACTCCGTTCGATGCGAAGGGCCTGCTGAAGAGCGCGATCCGCGATGATGACCCCGTGCTGGTGATGGAAAGCGAACGCATGTACGGCGACAAGGGCGACGTACCCGATGGCGAATACCTGGTGCCCATCGGTGTGGCCGATGTGAAACGCCCTGGCACCGACGTCACCATCGTGAGTTTCGGGAAGATGATGAAGGTGGCCCTGGCCGCAGCGGAAGAACTACAGAAGGAAGGCGTGAACGCCGAAGTGATCGATCTGCGCACCATCCGGCCATTGGATACCGCCACGTTGATCGCCAGCGCGAGGAAGACCAACCGCATAGTGGTGGTCGATGAGAACTTCCCCATGATGAGCGTGGCCAGCGAGATCGCCTATCGCGTGCAGAAGGACGCGTTCGACTTCCTCGATGCGCCGGTGATCCGTGTGAACCAGGCGGATACCCCGCTACCGTTCAGCGCACCGCTGATCGAGGCCAGCTTGCCCAATCCCGCCCGCGTGATCGCGGCGGTGAAGGAGGTGATGTACATACAGAAGTAGGAGCAGGGGCAGGAGCAGAGGGCAAGAGCTCCAGTCTCACATTGCGCCTGCCCCTGCTCCTGCTCTTCTTCCCCCAAGATCCCTATTTTCGCGCCCCTCTTTCCTCCAACGGGGTGGAAAGACGCTGAAAGAGAAGAACATAACACACAATTGAGAGACGATGGGAAGTGAGCTGATGTACTATATCCCTCTGATGGGGATCGTGGGCCTGGTGGTGATGATCGGCAAGGCCATGTGGGTGAGCAAGCAGGACGCGGGCGATGCCAACATGCAGGAGCTTGCCGGCTATATCGCAAGAGGTGCCAGCGCCTTTTTGAAGGCCGAATGGAAAGTGCTGGGCGTCTTCGCCGCCATCGCGGCCGTGTTGCTCGCATGGAGCGGCACCTTGGTGGAGCACAGCGATTGGGTGATCGCCGTCGCCTTCCTCATCGGTGCGTTCTTCAGCGCGTTCGCCGGTTGGATCGGCATGAACATCGCCACCAAAGCGAACGTGCGCACCACGCAAGCTGCTCGTACCAGTCTTTCACAAGCGCTTCGGGTAAGCTTCACCGGGGGCACAGTGATGGGCCTCGGCGTGGCGGGCCTGGCCGTGGTCGGACTCAGTTCGCTCTTCATCCTCTTCCTCGGCATGTACGTGACCGACGGGAATGCGAACGGCGAACAGATGATGAAATGCCTCGAGGTGCTCGCGGGCTTCTCCCTCGGTGCGGAATCGATCGCGCTCTTCGCCCGTGTGGGTGGTGGTATCTACACCAAGGCAGCTGATGTCGGCGCCGATCTCGTGGGCAAAGTGGAAGCCGGTATCCCGGAAGATGACGCCCGCAACCCTGCTACCATCGCTGACAATGTCGGTGACAACGTCGGCGATGTGGCCGGCATGGGCGCCGATCTCTTCGGTAGCTATGTGGCGACGATGTTGGCCACAATGGTGCTCGGCCGAGAGGTTGTGAGCCAGGACAACTTCGGTGGCATGGCCCCGATCCTCCTCCCCATGGTGATCGCGGGTCTCGGGGTGCTCTTCAGCATCATCGGCACCTTGTTCGTGAAGATTAACAAGGACAGCGACAGTGTGATGAAGGCGCTGAACTTGGGCAACTGGAGCGCCATGGTGTTAGTGGCCATCAGCAGCTATCCGCTCATCCAATGGATGCTGCCCGATACGATGCAGTTCGTGCGCAACGGTGTCTCCGTGGAGGTGACGAGCATGAACGTGTTCTGGGCCATCATCCTCGGTCTCGTGGTCGGCACCTTGATGAGCATGGTCACCGAGTATTATACCAGCATGGGCCGTCGCCCGGTCGATAGTATCGTGCAGAAGAGCGGCACCGGCCACGGCACGAACGTGATCGGCGGTCTGGCCATGGGCATGGAGAGCACCGTACTGCCTATCATCATCCTGGCCGCAGGGATCTACGGTTCGTTCTCGCTCGCCGGCATGTACGGCGTGGCGATCGCCGCAGCGGGCATGATGGCCACTACGGCTATGCAACTCGCGATCGATGCGTTCGGTCCGATCGCCGATAATGCGGGCGGCATCGCCGAGATGAGCGGCCTGCCCAAGGAAGTGCGTGAGCGCACCGACAATCTGGACGCCGTGGGGAATACCACTGCTGCAACGGGCAAAGGCTTCGCGATCGCTTCCGCAGCGCTGACTTCCCTCGCCCTCTTCGCCGCTTACGTCGGTCTGGCTGGGATCACGGGCATCGACATCTACAAAGCCGACGTGCTCGCCATGCTCTTCGTGGGTGGCATGATCCCTTTCTTCTTCAGCTCGTTGGCGATCAGCGCCGTGGGGAAAGCGGCTATGGATATGGTGAAAGAGGTGCGCCGTCAGTTCCGCGAGATCCCGGGCATCATGGAAGGCACCGGCAAACCGGAATACGAGAAGTGCGTGGCCATCAGCACCAAGGCATCGATCCGCGAGATGATCGCTCCGGGCGCGTTGGCGTTGCTCTCGCCCATCATCGTCGGCTTCGCTTTCGGTCCGGAAGCATTGGGTGGATTGCTCGCAGGGATCACCGTGAGCGGAGTGCTCATGGGCATGTTCCAGAACAACGCCGGTGGCGCCTGGGATAATGCGAAGAAGAGCTTCGAGAAAGGGGTGATGATCGATGGCAAGGAGTTCAAGAAGGGCAGCGACCCGCACAAGGCGGCCGTGACCGGTGACACCGTGGGCGATCCGTTCAAGGACACAAGCGGCCCGAGCATGAACATTCTGATCAAGCTGACCTCGATCGTGGCGCTGATCATCGCACCGCATATCGCGCATGACGGATCGCAGCACGAGGCCGCGCCCGCCACCACGCCGACTTTCCAGAACATGCCTGCGGGAAGCAGCGATGCCAGCCTGCGGAACGCGCCTGACGCAGGCAAGGTGTAGCGCCCCGTTCAATGTGAATGTCCCCCTCCGGCGCAGCCGCAGGGGGACATTCTATTTTCGGGCAATGCCGGACAGTTACACCATCAAAGATCGGTCGCTGCCCCACTTCCTCACTTGGACGGTGCATGGTTGGCACAAGGTGTTCGTTGGAGATGGATACAAGCAAGTGCTTGTGGACTGTCTCAACTACTGCGTTGCATCCAAGGGTCTTGTGGTACACGCATGGGTGATCATGCCGGACCACGCGCACCTGATCGCGGGTGTGGATCCAGGAGCTTCCTTGAGCGCGGTGATCCGCGATGCACGGCGGCACATCGCCCGCAGGTCACTGGAAATGATGCGGGCCGAACCCGATCTCTGGTCCGATGCGCTTGGCGCCATGCGCGAACGCGCCAACGAACTCACCACGGTTTCTGAAGTGAAGTTCTGGAAGGATGGGAGCCACGCACTGCCCATGTACAACGTGAAATTCCTCTGGCAGAAGCTGAACTACATCCATAAAACCCAGTGCGGGCAGGACTTTGCGATCGAGCGGAGGAATATCTCCACAGCTCAGCGCGGGACTATGCTGGGCGGAATGGCCTGGTAAAGCTCCAGCTACTGGACCTATAGCAATAGCACCAGGTCCACCTTTGGCTCAACCAAAGGTGGATGAACATCACCGCTTTTTCGCCAACACCTTCACCGGGGCTTTCACTGCGTTCTTTGCCCCCTTGGCGTGTCCGTTGGTGGGCGCTTCGTTCGGGAAGAGCCCATGGATCTCCGCCTCGATGGCGTTGATGATCCTGCCCAGGTCGTCCGGCTTCTGGTGGAAAGCGTTGTCGTCCACATCGATGATCAACAGCTTGCCCTTGTCATAGGTGCTGATCCACGCCTCGTAACGTTCGTTGAGGCGTTTGAGGTAATCGATGCTGATGCCGGTCTCGTAATCGCGTCCGCGCTCGGCGATCTGCATCACCAAGTTGGGCACGCTGGCGCGCAGGTAGATCAGCAGGTCGGGCGGGGTGATCGCGTTGTCCATGTTCTGGAACAAGCGGAAGTAGTTCTCGAAGTCGCGCGTGGTCATCAGCCCCATCGCGTGCAGGTTGGGCGCGAAGATGTAGGCGTCCTCGTAGATGGTGCGGTCCTGGAGCACATTACGCCCGCTCTTTCGGATCTCCAGTAGCTGCTCGAAGCGGCTGTTGAGGAAGAAGATCTGCAGGTTGAAGCTCCATCGCTGCATGTCCTTGTAGAAATCGAACAGGTAGGGGTTGTTGTCCACCGCTTCCTGCAGTTGGTCCCACTTGTAGTGCTTGCTCAGTAGGGACGTGAGCGTGGTTTTGCCCGAGCCGATGTTGCCGGCGATCGCGATGTGCATGGGGACGTGTCTGGTGAGGGAGCACGAAGATATCCGTGCGCGGGATCGGCGCGTGCGGCTTGTGGAAAAGTCGCGCCTTTCAGCGGGCACCCACATGCGCGATCACAATGCGGTCCTGTAGTAGCAAGTACAGGTGGCCTTGTTCCACGCGGGCGTCACGGAGCGCATCAAGCTCGCTCAATGGCGGCATCGGTAGCGGCTCAGTGGCGAAGCTGAGCAGGTCATACCGTTCGAACCTGCCGTCGCGCATGTAGAAGAGACCTTCCTTTCGCACCTCGAAGCGCTGGGCGCCGAGTACGCCGATGGTCTTGTAGTAGGTGCCGAAAAGGTCGAACACCAGGATCCCGTGCTTGGGTGAGTTCACATAGAGCCAGTTGTCCAACTCCTGCATTTGCACCGGCTCGGGCGAGAGCCCCAGCAATTGGTCCATGCGGCCGGTCTTGGCCAGCGGGCGCAACTGTGCGTCCACGCGGATCAGTTCCATATCGCGTTGATCGAAGAACCAGTAGGCGTTCTGCACACTGGCGCACACGAGCACCACCTGCGGGAATCCGGCACGCGGTAGATTGATCACACTCCCCTGAAGGCTCAGGGTGTTGTCCAGCGAAGCGAGTTGGCCCTGCTCCGCACTGAAGAGCATGGGCTTCAAGCTGTAGAACGCGTCGAGTTGGGTGATCCGGCCGAAGGTCTTCACACTGTTGCGCAGGCCCGGCTGGCCATTCGGGCCGTAGAGTTCGAGCACATCGCCACGCAGCGCGTACACGTTGCCGAGTTCATCCGTGGTGAACAGGTCGAAATTCCCCGGGATCGTGTCCACAATGCTGGGCGTTGTCTGCGCCATGCACCGAACGATGCTGAACACGAAGAGCAGGAATGCCGCGGTGCGCATCAGGTGGCCAGCATTGGCAAAAGCTGTTCCAAGTAAGTACGGTCGTTGGCGAGCCGGGGCACTTTGTGCTGTCCTCCCAATTTGCCCCGTTGTTTCATCCAGGTGTGGAAGGTGCCTTGTGGCACGGCGTGTACCACAGGGCGTTGCATCGCGCGATCGCCCTTGCGTTTCGCATCGTAATCCGAGTTCAGGTTGCGGAGTTCCGCGTCGAGCACGTCGGTGAAGGCGTCCGCGTTCTCGGGTACACGTTCGAACTCGATGATCCACTCATGGCCGCCGCCGCCTTTCCCGTCCATGTATATGGGCCCGGCCGTGTATTCGTTCACCACCGCACCCATCGCTTTACCCGCTGTCTCGATCGCGCGATCGGCGTTCTCCACGATCAGCTCTTCGCCGAAGGCGTTGATGAAACTGCGCGTGCGGCCGCTCACCTGGATCCGGTAGGGGGCAACGCTCGTGAAGCGCACCGTATCGCCCGGTACGTAGCGCCAGAGGCCTGCGTTGGTGCTGATCACGATGGCGTACTGCTTGCCCGCTTCCACCTCGTGCAGCAATTTGGTGCGGGGCTGTTCGCTGCCCACCAGGTCCAGCGGCAGGAATTCGAAGAAGATCCCGTAGTCGAGCATCAGCAGCATATCATCGGCGCCGTGCCGGTCCTGGATCGCGAAATAGCCTTCACTGGCATTGTAGCTCTCCTGATAGTTCATTGTCGGAGAGGGCATCAACTCGCGGAACTGTCCCCGGTAGGGCCGGAAGCTCACGCCGCCATGCATGAACAGTTCCAGGTTCGGCCATACTTCCAACATGTGCCGTTTGCCGGTGAGTTCGAGGATGCGACGGAGGATGATCAACGTCCAGCTGGGCACACCGGCGATGCAGCGTACGTCCTCCCGCATGGTCTCACGCGCCATCTGCTCGATCTTCTCCTCCCAGTTCTCCATGAGCGCCACCTCGATCACCGGGGTGCGGCGGATCTCCACCCAGATGGGCAGGTTCTGGATGATGATCGAGCTCAGATCGCCGCTGTAACCGTCCTGTCGGAAACGCTCGATGGTGCTGCTTCCGCCCACGACCATGCTCATGCCCATGAACAATTTGCTCTGCGGGAACTGCTCGTAGTGGAGCGCGATCAGGTCCTTGCCGCCCTTGTAATGGCAATCCTCCAGGGCTTCGCGGCTCACCGGGATGTACTTGCTGCGGTCCTGCGTGGTGCCGCTGCTTTTGGCGAACCACTTCACGTCCGTGGGCCACAACAGGTTCTGTTCCCCACGCCGCAAACGGTCCACATAGGGCCGTACATCGTTATAGTCCTGCAAGGGCACCCGCTCACGGAACTGGTCCGGTGTGGCGATGGAACTGAAATCGTACTGGCGTCCCCATTCGGTGAAGCGCGCCGTGTTGATCAACTGGTGGAACACCTCCAGTTGCGCTTCATGCGGGTGGTCGCGGAAGAGCGCGATCTGCTGCAGCCGCTTCTTGATCAGGTAGGAGAACAGCGCGTTGAAGGGCATCGGGGATCGCTCGGCGGCGAAGTTCGCGGCTATACTTGTGGGGAAAAGGTACGAACGCACAAAAGCATGCCCGTGTGGCTACCATGAAGTTCATTAACCATCTCCACCCCTCTTTCTCCTTCCTGCGGCGTTGGTACATTTCGCCGTAGCCACCGCTACGCCGCGCATATCCCGCCTTGCATGAAGAAGAAATAGGGGCGGATCCAAGCCCAACGAACTCCATGGTAGCCACACTCGAAGGACCCTTGCGCAAGATGCTCGCTGGGCTGGAACCGGATCCCACTGGTGCGCCTGGAGGAAGGGTGAATTACGCGCTTCGATCAGGCGAACAGGTGTTGGAGCTCCATCCGTTCGTCGGGCGCACGCTCACCGTGCGCGCTACAGGTGCGAAGACCTGCACCGTGTGTGGCCGCTCGGTCCCCAAGTTCTATGGCCAGGGCTATTGCTATCCCTGCTTTCGCGATGCGCCCGAAGCCAGCGAGTGCATCGTGCGGCCTGAGCTCTGCCGCGCGCACTTGGGCGAGGGCCGCGACCCCGCCTGGGAGCGCGAGCACCATGATCAGGAGCATATCGTCTACCTAAGTTTCACGGGCGGCGTAAAGGTGGGCGTGACGCGAAGCACGCAAGTGCCCACGCGCTGGATCGATCAAGGCGCGGTGCAAGCGTTGCCCATCGCGCGTACGCCGCACAGGCAACTCGCCGGACTTATCGAAGTGGCCTTGAAGAAAACCTTCGCCGACAAAACCGACTGGCGCGCCATGCTCCGCCCGGTACACGCGGTGCCCGAAGTGCTTTTGGACCAACGCCCCAACGTGCTCCGCGAGCTGGCCTTGGAAATGGGAGCCTACGCCTTGGAAGATGAAAGGCCGTGGTCCTTCATGTATCCGATCGATCACCTGCCCCCGAAGGTCGCAAGCGTGAACCTGGACAAGACCCCGGAAGTGAGCGGTACCCTCGCGGCGATCAAAGGCCAATACCTCATCTGGGCGGATGGCCGGGTGCTCAACGTGCGCAACCATGCGGGTTTCCATGTGCAGATCGGTGGATAGCCCATTGGGCTCAGGAACGGACCTTCCGAGGGGCCTGAAAAGAAATTTCGGCCGGATCGAAACCTCTGCACGCCGGTCCCGTTAGACAAGACAGGTTTTGGTCAGTGGATCGTCGTTAGGGCACGTGAAGGGTCGGTCGAAAGATCGGCCCTTCGCAATTTCTCACTGCCCGGGCACCCGCTACGCGGTGTGCACCCAACCGTGCTGAAAGGCCCAAAGCAGGTGCCGCGCGGTTGCGCAGGGCCGAAGCACTGGCTAGTTCGACTTAGCTTTAGCCAACGCGAACCGGAATTATCTCCAGCGGTTGGACCGGAACGATGCTCCCGGCCGATACGAACAAGAACACGATGCACACCTCCGACACATCCGGCCGCAAGCGTGGCTTCATGCTTGTCGTCACCCTTGTCGCGGTGGTGTTCTGCTGCCCGCCCGCGACACACGCCCAGAACCTGGTGCCCAACCCGGGGTTCGAGGAAGCGGATAGTTGCTCTGATCAGCTCCCCCCCTTTGTAGGCATCCACGATTGGTACAGTGTCAACGGAAGCCCGGATCATCTACGAAGCTGTTTACCCTACGGGGATTTCCGGGGGCTGCCCATGAATTTCTTCACCTACCAGGAGCCGTTCGAAGGGACCTCGTGCGCGGGTTTGCACACGTACTGGCAGAATGACCAAGCCGAGTACCGGGAATGGATGATGGCTCCCTTGGTGGAGCCCTTGGTCGTGGGGCAGACCTACTACTGCAGCTTTTGGGCGAACGCGGCCTTTGGGGGAAACCACCAGTATCCGCAGCAATGGTTGGCCAACGACAAGGTGGGCATGCGCTTCACCACCATGGCGATGCCACCGTGGACTGTGAACGACCCCTTCCCAGCGCCACCCAACCAGGCGCACATTATGTATCCGCAGATCCTCGCCGATACGGTGGGTTGGACTTTGGTGAGCGGCAGCTTCGTGGCGGACAGTGCCTACCAGTACGTGATGATCGGACAGTTCTTCAGCAATGCCTTGACGGATACGCTGCATTTTTCTCCTGAAGGCGTTCCTTGGTACTGGCTCCCTCGCGCCTACACCTTGGTGGATGCGGTCTGTGTAACGGCCAGTCCGGAGGGTTGCGATCTGGGGCAAGGGGTGGACAATGCTCAGGTGACAAGCCCGGTGTTGTTCCCCAATCCGGCGCGGGATCAGCTGATCGTGGGGCAGCGGGCAGGCGCTGAGGCACAGGTGCTGGATGCGGTAGGGCGCTTGCTCTGGCAGGGCAGGATCAGCAGCGATCGCTGGGTGCTGGAGGTGGGGTCTTGGGCGCGCGGTGCTTATGCGCTACGCATGGCGCATCGCGGCAGTGTGGAAACGCACAAGTTCGTATTGACCGAGTGAACGCATCGTTCCGGTCCTTTCAGTGAACATCTAACACGAAAGGACATGAGAACTGAGTTTTTCTTGAAGCACCTGACCCCCAATACCGCGCAAGTGTTCCCGCGCACTGAGTTTGCGCGGGGTCACTTGTGTTGCATTCCTTGGGTTTGTGGATAAGGATAGGAGCCCTGCGGAAGTCTCCTGACTTCCGAACGAGAAGTATAGCCCATCGCAAGCGTTGATTTCAAATGCGAACTGCCGTGTCCACGTCACATGGTTGAATGGCCAACCCTTGGTGATGAAGGTGGTGAAAGTGGCGCGGTAAGCCACACCTGTTCAAAATAGAAGAGGGGATCCGCAAACGGATCCCCTCTTCTATTTCTCGGCTACAGATCAGTACACCGTGATCTCGAACGGCATCCGCGCCTGGATCCCTTTCACCTCGCGCACGCTGCGGAGCGTTTCGAATTGTTTCAGCAGGGCGGCGTCGGTACCGAAGACCTCCTCCTGCACCCAGCTGCGTGCACCGGTGTTCATCTGCTTCATCAGTTCGTGCAGCATATCCTCCTGTTCCGGGTAGCCTTGCGTGCGGTAGTTCTCCAGTCCGGCCAACTGCGCGGCGGCGGTGATGGCGTCTTCCAGACCTCCCAGTTCGTCCACCAGGCCGATGCGCTTGGCGTCGGTGCCGGTCCATACGCGGCCACGGCCCACGCTGTCCACTTGTGCTTCGGTCATTTTGCGGCCGGCGGCCACGCGGGATCGGAAGGTGTCATAGAACTTGTCCACGTAGGTCTGGATCAACTCACGCTCTTCGGGCCGCATGGGGCGGCTCACGTCGAGCAGGTCCGCGTAGTGGTTGGTCTTCACTCCGTCGGTGGTGATGCCGAGGTTATCGTTCAGTAGCTCCTGGAAGTTGGGAATGATGCCGAACACGCCGATGGAGCCGGTGATGGTATTGGGATCCGCGTAGATCTTGTTCGCCGCGCAGGCGATGTAGTAGCCACCGCTCGCGGCCACATCGCCCATGCTCACCACCACGGGCTTGGTCTGTTTGGCCAATTCCACCTCGCGCCAGATCACGTCGCTGGCCAGGCCACTGCCGCCGGGGCTGTTCACGCGCAGTACGATGGCTTTCACGCTGCTGTCCTCGCGCGCTTCGCGGATCGCCTCGCTCAATGTCTCACTGCCGATGTTCTCGCCATCCCCTTCGCCGCTGCTGATGCCGCCCGAAGCATAGACCACGGCCACCTTGTTCTTGGCGGCGCTGGTGCCGGTGATCACATCATCCCCTTTCACGGAGCTTTTCCGGTATTCGGCCAGCGTGGTGAACTTGATGTCCTCGTCCGTATCCAGGCCCATTTTCTCCTTGATCAGATCGAGCACTTCATCGCGGTACTTCACACCGTCCACCAGGCCGTAGGTCACGGCATCGGGTGCGTGGCGGATCAGCAGGCTGTCCGCGATGGTGTTGAGTCGGGCTTTGTCGATGCTCCGGGTGGCGCTGATGGCGCCGAGGTATTCGTCCCAGATGCCGTGGATCAGTGCGCCGAGCTGCTCCTCGTTGGCGGGCGTCATCTCTTTTTCGGTGTACGATTCGCCGAAGCTCTTGTACTTGTTGTTGCTGCCCTTCACGAACTGAACGTCCACGCCGATCTTCTCGAACATGCCTTTGAAGAACATCAGTTCGGCGCGCAGGCCACGAAAGTCCAGGTCGCCTTCGGGTACCACATACACCGCATCGGCCGCGCTGGCCAGGAAGTAAGTGCCCTGGGTGTAGAATTCGCTGTAAGCCACGATGGGTTTGCCGCTCTTCTCGCGGAACTCGATCAGTTTCTTGCGGATCTCTTGCGCACTGGCCGAACCCGTGTTCAGCATGGTGAGCTCCAGGAACACGCCCTTGATCCGCTCATCGCGGGCGGCTTTGTCCAGATCCTCCAAGAGATGGTCAAGCCCAATATTGGAGGCGCCGCGGAAGGGGCCGAAGTCCAGGTTGAAGTCGCTCTTCTCGCCGCGGTCCACGATGGCATGGTCCAGGCGCAGGTGCAGCACGGAGCCGTCCTTGATGGTGGTGGGTTTATCGCCGAAGGAAGTGCTCACCGCAGCGATGGTGCCGATCAGCAGTACGAGGAGCAGCACGCACACCAGCAGGAAGCCCAGCATGGAGGCGAACACGTATTTGAGGAATTGTCCCATTGGGTCGTTTGTTCGTTCGGAGCCGAAAGTAGACCGCTGCGCTGGGCCTCGCTGGGCGTGAATACACCAGCGGTGGGCTACCCGTATGGAAGGTGCGGCACCTACTTTCGCCCGTGGACCCTACCACTGGGTGGAACGAAGATGGCCGAGGAAGTTCTCCTACTACTGGGCGCCGACCTTGGTGACCCCAAGGCCACTTTCATGCGGGTAGAAGACCTGTTGGCCGGACGCTGTGGTGCCATCCTGGCGCGGAGCCGCGATCATTGGACGGAACCATGGGGCTTTGCCGGTGCGCATCTCTTTTTGAACCGGGCCCTCCTCATCGCCACGGAGTTGGAACCCCTGGCGTTGCTCCAGGAAGTGCTGGCCATGGAGCGGGAACTGGGCCGCGAGCGCGGTTCGGCGGAAGGGTATGCATCACGTTCCATCGATATCGACCTGCTGTTGTGGAAGGATCGGGTGGTCACGCTACCAGCGTTGAAGGTGCCCCATCCCCGGCTGCACGAGCGGGCTTTTGCGCTGGCCCCTGCGGCGGATCTAGTGCCGCACTGGCGTCATCCCCTATCGGGGAACACCGTGCTTCGCCTATTGGACCAGGTGCTCTGAGAGGGAGCACACTTTCGGCAACTTCACCCCCTGAGGACCAGCCACCGCGTGAACTACAGCTACATCGCCATCGAAGGCTTGATCGGTGCGGGCAAAACCACATTGGCTCGGCGCCTGGCCGAACGTTGGGGTGCCCGCCTGGTATTGGAGGAATTCGACGACAATCCCTTTTTGCCCCGGTTCTATGAGGATCCGGAACGCTTTGCCTTCGCGGTGGAGCTGAGTTTCCTCGCACAGCGGTACCACCAGCTCAAACGCGTCACCGAGCAGGATCTGTTCGCACCGCGTACCGTAGCGGACTATTCGATAGGCAAATCCCTGGTCTTCGCCACGGCCACATTGGGCGCGGAGGAGAACGCCCTCTTCAGCGATCTGTACCGGATCATGTACGCCGACCTGCCCCGGCCGGAATTGATCGTGTACCTGCATTTGGGTCCGGCGCGCGCGCAGGAGCGGATCCGAGCGCGGGGCCGCAGCTACGAGCAGGGCATCCAGGCGGCGTACCTGGAGCGTTTGCGCGACCTGTACTTCGATCAAATGCGGAAAGCGGAGGGCTCCCGGGTGTTGATCGTGGACCTGGGCGACCGGGACCTGCTCCACGATGCGGCCGCCTTTTCCCAACTCTGCGATAGACTGGAGAAGCCGATGGAGGCGTCGTTCGAGGTGCTCCAACTCTGATCCACAGGGTTTCGTGGACAATTGGGCGATCCATTCCGGGAACCCCAAAAGGAGGATGTTATGTTTGCGCCCGGAAAGCACTGAACATCAGCACACACTCGTCATGAAAAGATCGCAATTGCGCGGAGCGGCCCCGATGGCCGTAGCAGCGCTGTTCATCGCCGGCTGCAGCGGCCTGGGCAAGATGACCAAGCACGCAGAGACCATCAAGTACACGGTGGAGCCGAACCCCTTGATCGTGCAAGGCGACAGTGTGGCCGTGAGCGTACGTGGGAATTTCCCGGCGAAGTACTTCTCCAAGAAGGCAACGGTCGAACTCACTCCCTCCATCGATGGGATCGGGGAGTCAATGCTTCTGGAAACCCCGGAGGGCAAGGTCCCGGAGAACTTTGTGGCCACGAGTTCCACGGCGCTGAAAATGGTCGGGTTCCAAGGGGAAGGTGCGGCCGGCAACTACACGGTGATCCCTTACGAGAGCGGCAAGGAATTCACGCATAGCGACAAGGTGGCTTACACCCCGGCCATGGAACACAGCGCGCTGATGGTGAAGATCCTCGGCAAGCAGGGTAAGAAGGAGAAGCCCTTCCCCACAGTGAAGGTCGCTGATGGTGTGATCACCACGCCCTACCTGGTCAAAAGCGATGACAAGACGATCATGGCGAAAGACGCCTTCCAGCGCATCACATCCCACACCCAAGATCTACAGCTCAACTACAATGTGGCCAGCGATGTGCAAGTGCCCGGAGATAACAAGGAGCAGGATGTGAAGGACTTGCAGGCCTTCTTGAAGGACAATGCCAAGAACCCGAACATCGTGATCAAAGGCGTGAAGATCGACGCCTACGCCTCGCCCGAAGGGGAGGTGGATATGAACGAAGGGCTCGCCAACAAGCGTGACAAAGCGGCTATGCGCTGGATGCAGAGCGAACTCGGCAAGAACAAACTGGCCAAGGGCGATAGCCTCTTCGCGGGCGTGAGCCACGGGGAGGATTGGACGGGCTTCGAACGCGAGTTGAACGCGAGCAGTTTCGCGGACAAGGACCTGGTGCTGCGTGTGCTCACCATGTACGCCGATGTGAACAAGCGCGAGAGCGAGATCAAGAACATGGCCGCGACCTACACCGAGCTCCGTAGCGACATCCTCCCAAAACTGCGTCGCGCGGAGATCCAACTGAACTACGACCGCGTCGGCAAGACCGATGAGCAGCTCACGAGCATGAGCCGCACCATGCCCGACAGCCTGAACGTGGAGGAACTGCTCTTCGCTGCGACCCTGACCCAGGATATGAACGAGCAGCTCCGCATTTACAAGGAGTGCGAGCGCGTGCATCCGGCGGACTACCGCGCCGCGAACAACGTGGGCTACATCTACATGCAGCAGAACAAGCTGGCGGAAGCGGAGGCTCAGTTCACCAAGGCGAACAGCATCACCGACAATCCCATCAGCACGAACAACTTGGGCGTGTGCGCACGCTTGAAGGGCGATCGCAAGAAAGCCGCGGAACTCTACGCGAAGGCAGGCGCCGCTGGTCCGGAGGTGAAGTACAATCAGGGTATCATCGACATCCAGAACGGCAACTACAGCAGTGCGAACAGCAACTTCAGTGGCTCCAACGGTCTGAACGTCGCCTTGGCGAAGACGCTGAGCGGTGATGCCGCCGGTGCACAGCGCGCCCTCGAAGCCTCGCCGGACAAGGACACCGCCGAAGGCCACTACCTCATGGCCATCATCGGTGCCCGCCAGAACAATGGCGACATGGTGAAGAACAACCTCTCCCTCGCCGTGCAGAAGAACGCCGCCCTGGGCGATAAGGCGAAGAAGGACCTCGAGTTCCGCGCCTTCAAGAACGATCTGGGCATCTAAGCGAACAGCCTTTCACGATGGAAGCCCTCGGCATTAAGCCGGGGGCTTCGTCGTTATTTTGGACCATGGTTCTTGCGGGGCGAACGGCTATGTGGGCTTTTGTTGAGGTTTGCTTCGTGGTTAGCGTAGCTCTCAGTGGATGTTCAGATGCCTCGTACGATGCGGCTAAAAGCACCGAGTTGATGTGCACCAGCATGCCTCATGAGGAAGACCTGGACCTTGTCGGTTCATACTACTCCAAAGCTGGCCAGGACGATCTTCTCCAACGTGATTATGTGTTCACGTCGGTTTTCGCGTTCAAGGCGCCCGGAGCCTATGGGAAACTCATTGAGGACATTGAAACTAGGCTGTGTACCGGCAGGGCGGTCGATACGTGCGGATGCTGGGCGAAAGGCAACGGCGTATATCGATACATCGTGAGTGATCATCGAAGGGAGCAGGGTTTTTTCTTCGATGCAGAACTTTCGGAGGAGCATAAGCTGCTGACAATTCGTGAAGTGTTTTGGCGGTAGCCGCAGCTCCCTTGCGCCGAACTGAAAAGCCCGGCCATCGGCCGGGCTTTTCCGAAGGGATGGAGTTCCCTTAGAAGATGATCTTCTGCCTGCGGATGCGGCTGCGGTACTTCTTGCTGCCGCTCTTGTACTTGTAGTTCTTGTGGTGCACCTGGATCTTCAAGAAGAGGTAGGCGTCCTTGTCGCTGCTATCACCGCGCTGCTGTCCTGCGCTCGTAGTGAACTCGCTGATGCCCGGACCGGCACCGATGCTTGGATCGGCCATGTACGCGCCTACCGGACCGCTCACTGCGGCGATGGCGTCATTGTCATAGTACACCGTGCTCACGTCGTCCAGGTAGTCGGTCATGGTCATCGAATACTGCAGCTCGATGCCCAAGCTCCACTGTTTGCTGATCGCCTTGCGGATGCCGAAGCCCATCGGCACGCAGAAGCTCAAATTGCTGTACTCCTGGGCGCCACCGGGCAAACCCTGCCCTTCGGTGTGGAGCGGCTGCAAACGCACCCAGGTGTTGTTGAACTTCCCTTTGGGATCGAAATAGAAACCACCGATACCGACGAACCCATAAAAGCCGATGCGCGAGGCCTTTTGGCCCTTCACTCCCCGGAGATCGTAGATGTGGCCCAGTTCCTCCCGGAAGAAGTGCAGTTCGAGCACGGAGCTCAGCTCGAACACATCGCTCCGGAAATTCAGATTGCGGTTCCGGCGGAACTTCTCTTGCGTGAGGTTGTCATTACCGGCAAGGATGCCATAGGTGAGCGATGTGCGCAAGGCCATACGCTCGAAGATGTGGTAGCGCCAACCAAGGCTCACTGAAGGGCGGGTCTGGCTGAACTCCAGGTCCCATAGGAAGGAGGTGCCTATTTGGTCGCGACCGCCCAGCTCGCCGAGAAAGTTGGCGATACCCATCCCGAAAGTGATCTCGTTGCGGTGGGTCTTCCAGTAATTGGACTTGCGGAAGTACTGGGCGTGCAGCGGAGCGGCCGCCATGCAGCAGAAAAGGAGGAATGCCCAGAATGTGCGAGGAGCGTAGTATCCCTTCATGCAGCGAAGCACGGTTCTTCCCAAATGTACCCCTTCGTGCGGAAAAACACGCCCAAAGGGTTCAGTTCCTATCCTCATGGACGTGTTGACCGTCGAACGGTGGCCTTCATACGGGCTCGGCGAACTTGGGTTATCCGGCTTGGATCACCGCCCGGCAAGCCACCAGAGAACGATGCCGGCACAAACGCTCACGTTCAGGGAATGCTTGGAGCCGTGCTGCGGGATCACCAGACAGCCGTCGCAAGCAGCGATCACCCCGTCGCTCACCCCGTTCAGCTCATTGCCGAAGACCAAGGCGAGGGGCGTATTCTCGGAAGGAGATACCTGCTCGAGCGGCACGGCGTGAAGGGTCTGCTCCACCGCGAGCACGCGGTATCCGGCTTCCTTCAAGGCATGGACGGTGGTCACGGCATCGGGTGCTTGGGTCCAAGGCACGCTCAGGGTGGCCCCTAAGGCCGTCTTTTCGATCTCGCGATGTGGCGGTACAGGTGTGAACCCGCACAAAACGAGCTCTTCGACCCCGAAAGCGTCCGACGTCCGGAAGATGGAACCCACGTTGTGGCGGCTTCGGACATCTTCCAGCACCACTCGCACAGGTCTCCGGGCCATCTGGGCATAGGCCGTCGGGCTTACCCGGCCAAGTTCCTCCATGGTCAATTTGCGATCGCTGGTGGGCATGGTGAGAAGGTGTGGAAAAAGGGAGTGGTTCGGGCGCGATCGGCCGCAGGGTGGAGCTTACCTTTCCAAGCTGGCGAAAATAGAACGGCCAGTGACGGCAGATGGCCAAAGGCGGGCGGAGCGAAACACCGCTGATGCAGCAGTATCAGCGGATCAAGGGGCAATACCCCGACGCCTTGCTGCTCTTCCGTGTGGGCGATTTCTACGAGACCTTCGCCGCCGACGCGGTTCGGACCGCGCAGATCCTCGGGATAACCCTCACCAAACGCAACAATGGCGCCGCTGGTGAAGTGGCCCTGGCAGGTTTCCCGTACCATGCCCTGGATACATACCTGCCTAAATTGGTCCGCGCGGGGCATCGTGTAGCGGTCTGCGATCAGCTGGAGGATCCCAAGTTGGCCAAGACCATCGTGGAGCGTGGGGTCACGGAAGTGGTCACGCCCGGCGTATCCTTCAGTGATCGTGTGGTGGATCACCGGAACAACAATTGGCTCGCGGCGATCTGTTACCGCGCGGGACGGTACGGTCTGGCCTTTCTGGACGTCACCACCGGGGAGTTCCTGGTAGGCGAGGAAGGGCGGGAGGGCGTGGCGCAGTGGATGGAAGGTTTTGGCCCCAGCGAACTGCTCTACGCCAAGGGAGAGGGGGATCCTCTGGTGGCGGGCCTCATCACGGGGCAGTACACCTATGGACTGGAAGAATGGGTTTTTACGGATGATCTCACGCGGGAACGATTGTTACGGCAATTCGGCACCGTGAGCTTGAAGGGGTTCGGTATCGAGGAACTTCCGGTGGGCCAATGCGCTGCCGGGGCGGTACTTCATTACCTCGGCGATACGCGCCACGAGCGGTTGGCGCACATCACGCGCATCGCGCGCCTGCAACCCAAGGCCCACCTGGGTCTGGACCGGTTCACGTTGCGCAATCTGGAAGTGGTGATGCCGGTGAGCGACGGGGCCCGCACGCTTCTGGAGGTGCTGGACCATTGCGCCACCCCGATGGGTGCGCGCACCTTGCGACGCTGGCTCACTTTTCCGCTGGTCGATCGAACCGCGATCGATGGGCGTTTGGACGCGGTGTCAGCGCTCGTGAGCGAAGGTGCTCTCGTCGATGCGCTGGGCCAGCATCTCTCCGCGATCGGCGATCTGGAGCGGCTCGGAGGGAAAGCGGCGGCCGGCAGGATCAATCCGCGGGAACTACAGCAAGTAAGAGCCGCTTTGGAAGCGGCCGAACGGATCGCGGATGATCTGCGGCAAGGGACCAAAGCGCATCACGCTTTGGCCGGGGCGATACGGCCCGATCGGACGCTGGCGGAGGCCATTCGCCGCACCCTGGCCGTCGACCCGCCGGCCCAGGTCCAAAAAGGGGGTGTCATCCTACCCGGTATTTCACCGGAACTCGATGAGCTCCGCCATGTGGCCAGCCACGCGAAGGACCTGCTGCTGGAGGCGCAGCAACGCGAGAGCGAGCGCACCGGCATTCCGTCTTTGAAGGTCGGTTACAACAGCGTTTTCGGCTACTACCTCGAAGTGCGCAACACGCACAAGAGCAAGGTGCCCGTCGAATGGGTGCGGAAGCAGACACTGGTCGGAGCTGAGCGCTACATCACCGAGGAATTGAAGGCCTTGGAAGAGCGCATCCTAGGCGCCGAGGAAAGGATCCTCGCACTGGAGGAGGAACTCTTCGGAGGGTTGGTGCAGCAGGTATGCGATCGCATAGCAGGGGTGCAGGCCACGGCCTCCGCCATCGCCGAACTGGATGTGCTCCGGAGCTTCGCCATCAATGCGTTGCGCTGGCATTACGTGCGACCTGTGTTCGATGACGGCCATGCCATCGATCTGCGCGATGCGCGCCATCCCGTGATCGAGCAGCGGTTACCACCCGGGGAGCCCTACGTGGCCAACGACCTGTTGCTGGATCCAGAGGAGCGCCAGATCGTGATGATCACCGGCCCGAACATGAGCGGAAAATCCGCGCTTCTTCGGCAGACCGCCCTCATCGTGCTGATGGCCCAAGCGGGGAGCTTCGTGCCTGCCTCGGCAGCCCGTATCGGCGTGGTGGACCGCATATTCACCAGGGTGGGTGCTTCGGACAATCTGAGCACGGGCGAGAGCACCTTTATGGTGGAGATGAACGAGACCGCGAGCATCTTGAACAACTTGAGCGCGCGCAGCTTGGTGGTATTGGACGAGATCGGCCGGGGCACGAGCACCTATGATGGCATCTCCATCGCATGGGCGATCGCCGAACACCTGCACGATCACCCGGGGCGTCCCCGCACGCTCTTCGCCACGCACTACCACGAGTTGAACGAAATGGAGGCCACTTTCCCGCGGATCCGCAACGCCAACGTGGCGGTGCGGGAGGTGGATGGGCGCGTGCTGTTCCTGCGCAAGCTGGTGCCCGGTGGCAGCGACCGCAGCTTCGGGATCCATGTGGCGCGCATGGCGGGCATGCCCCGAAGCGTGGTGGAACGGGCCGAAAAGGTGCTGGCCCACCTGGAGCAAAGCCACGCGGGCGACTTGGGCGAAGAAGCTTTGCCAGTAGCGCAGCGTGCTTCCACCGTGGGGCTGGGCCGGGAGCCCCAGCTCAGCTTTTTTCAGTTGGACGACCCCGCGTTGGAGGGCATCCGGGAGCAACTCGAGCGTATCGACATCGACACGCTCACCCCGGTGGAAGCCCTGCTGAAACTCAACGAGATCAAGCGGATGGCCACCGGGCGGAAGCCAGCGTTGCACAAGGCGTGAGGGCCTCGTTGCCAGAACCGGGGCCGCTGCTATATTTGCAGCCTCTTAAGCGAGAGTAGCTCAGTTGGTAGAGCACGACCTTGCCAAGGTCGGGGTCGCGGGTTCGAGTCCCGTTTCTCGCTCCAGGATGCCTCCCCCAAGGAGGCATCGCTATTTTCGGACGGTCCTTCCGCGCTTCGCGAGATGCGGCGGAGGAGGCCCGGGTGGTGGAATGGTATACACGAGGGACTTAAAATCCCTTGGTCCGCAAGGGCCTTGCGGGTTCAAGTCCCGCCCCGGGCACGAGGTCGTAGGTATGATCGGAGGTCCACAGCCCTCGCACTTGGGAGAGTTCCGCTCTCCCCCAGGAGGGCGCACCCGGATCGCGCCCACCCCGAGCGGCTACCTGCATGCAGGGAACGCCCTGAATTTCCTGATCACCCACCACATCGCGCGCGAAGCGGGGGCCACTGTGCTGTTGCGCATCGACGATCTGGACGCTGAAAGGGTGCGGCAGGAGTATCTGGAGGACATTTTCGAAACCCTGGCTTGGTTGGGGATCAAGCCGGACCAAGGTCCGCAAGATCCTACTTCGCATTTCCGGAACTGGTCGCAACAACGTCGCCTCGCGCGCTACCAGGAACTTGCCGAGGCCCTTCGCGCTGGAGGTCATCTCTATGGCTGTACCTGCTCGCGCCGCGGCCGTGAACTGCTCCGGCATGAGGGACGCTCCACATGTCGTTGTCGTGATCGGACCGGGGACCTGGACGATCCCCAGGCCGCCTGGCGCTTGCGCGTTCCAAAGGATCGCCTCGTGGTCGTGCGTTCGCTGTTCGGTACGGATATCAGCGCGGATCTCTTCGCGGTGATGCCAGACCCGGTCCTTCGGCAGCGAGCCACCAATGGTTCGTTCGCCCGACCAGCGTATCAATTGGCCTCATTGGCCGATGACGTGGACCAAGGGATCACCTTGATCGTGCGTGGGCAGGACCTGTGGCCCTCCACCGTTTGCCAGGTTTACCTCGCCGACTTGTTGGGTATGACGTCGTTCCAGGAAGTTCGCTTCGTGCATCATCCGTTGCTCCGGGATCAAGCCGGGAACAAGCTTTCCAAATCGGAAGGGGCGCTTTCGGTCCGCGCGATGCGAATACGTGGCGCGGATCCTGACGAACTGCGCGCCATGGCCGATGCCATGCTCGCGCGGATCGAAGGCAAGGCGGGATCAGGCGCGTAAGGCCGCAGGCGTCAGGCGGATCACGCGCATCGCGTGCAATGCGCGGATGATCGGCCAAGTGGGATCGAACTCCCACCATTTTATGGCGAAGTTGGCGCGCGCGCTGTTCGCATGGTGGTTGTTGTGCAGGCCTTCGCCCATCACCACCAGTTCCAGCGGGAGCATATTGCGGCTCGTATCCTTCACTTCGTAATTGCGGTAGCCGTACTTGTGCGCGTACCAGTTGATGATGGCGCCGTGCAACGGCCCCATCACAAAGTGCAACGGTAACAATAGGAACCACCAGTAGGAGGGTGCGAACGCTATATAGAAGGCGGTGTATAGCGCCATCCACGTGATCCGCGCGGGCCAGGTGTCCGCGAAGTTCTCCATGGCGGGCCAGCTAGGCACGCCCTTCGTGAAGCGTTCCTCGAGGTCCATCTTGCGGTAGAAGATGTTGTGGTACACGGTCTTAGTGCGCCACATCATGCTGAACAAGCTGGGGTCGTACTTGGGGGAGTGCGGGTCGTTCTCGGTATCGGCGTACGCATGGTGCAGGCGGTGTAGAACACCGTAGGCATAGGGGCTTAGGTAGCTGCTGCCTTGAGCGATGAAGGTGAGTACATGGAACACTTTCTCCCAGAAAGGGCTCATGGTGAACATGCCATGCGCTGCGTACCGATGCAGGTAGAAGGTCTGAACGAACAGACTGAGATACCAGTGCAGAACGAAGAAGACGAGGATGGCGGTCATGATCGGGAGCGCCGTTTGGATGATGTGGGCGCAAAATTACACAGGGCGGTTTCCTGTGTGTTGTCCTAACGTTTCACAAGAACAGTGCCTCCTTCCAAATAGCGGCCAATCTGGCCCAAGTCCAATCCGGCCCATCCCACGGTGTGGCATAGAGCGCGGACATGCGCACGTTCAAGAAGGTCAGAAAGGCGGCCAGAACGAGCGACCCCACGCGGATCGGTGTCTGGGCATGGATCACCCGACCGAGAAGAAGTGCAAGAGGCAGAGCGAAGAGCGACAAGTGGTCCACGAACCCACGGAACCCATACGCCGCACCCAGCCACCAAGCCCACCAGCATGAGTATACATACCAGCTGATCCCCCAGAGCACAAGCGCGGTGCGTGCGCCGGACCCTTGTGTACGACCCTGGACCACCAACGCGCTCAACGCGAAGATCATCAGCGGGGTATAGATCAACCAGCCGTTCTGGTGGCTCAACAGCACATCCCAGAGATGCGGGGCGCTCCAGTCAAAGCCCTCTCCTTTGGTGCCGTATGTGAAGAGGACCCACTTTCCGGTGATCATCTTCCAGTAGAGCAACTGGGGAAGAAGGAACAAGGCGGCGATAGCCATCCCCACACCGGTCGCCCATGGCGTCCGCCACCACCAGCGTGCTCGCTCCATGATCTCCTCCGTATTCCGCGTGCGCCAGAGCAGCGGTAGAAGAAAGAACACCGCATGCAAGGGTCGCACAAGGATGAGCAATGCACCAACGGTGCATAGGAGGATGTGTCCACGCGTGGTCCAATAGGTTCGTTGTTCTTCGGTGATGAGCAACACGAAGGCCGCCATTGCGAACGCGTACGTATGGGACATCCCAGGCTCGTACACGGCATAGTAGAAAAGGTTGGTGGCGAAGACAAGGAGCAGCACAGCGAGCAATGCCGCGACCCGGTCAGTGGAGCGAAGTAGTACGCGCAACATGGCATGCGCACCGAGCGCCACGTAGGTCGCCGTACCAAGGAGTTGCGCGACCGCGTAGGGAGCGGAGTATCCATCCCGCGCTGCCCCGGCGATCCAGGCGCAGACATGGCCGAGCAGGAAGAAGGGGAGTTGCAGCAAGGCCACTCCGATCGTGAACAGGCTGAGGCGCGAGCCATCCTCCAGCACATGCACCCACGGAAGTCCGCGCAGGTCCCCAGCGAGAAATGCCGCAGGTAGGAATTGATAGTAGCCCAAACTGTCCGTGCGGATGCCCAAGAAGATGTCAAGCCGTTCGCGATGCACCAGCCACGCGGTGGCGAAGAGCAGGACCCCGATCACGGGCGCGAGAAAGCGAAGAAGCGATCCGCTCATGGCCGGGCGCGAGGCACTTCAGGAAGCAGGGTATGGTCCGCCGAGGGGAGAAGTTCCTGCTCAAGGATGACCGGGATACCCAGCAAACCGTTGTGGATCCGATAGTGTATCTCGCTCGCGTACCACACCTCACCATCGCGGGGCGCGATACGCATACGGCGCGGGAAGTCCGCGTAAGCGCCGTTCTCGAGATGCAGCAACAAACCGCTCAACTCGGCTCTTCGCTCGATGCCTGTGATACGATACCGTTCTTCATGCTCCGTCCCGAACATGCGATTGGTCGTCAGGAGCAGCATCACCGCGAGCGGAAGCACCCCGAAGAGACCGATCATCGCCGAAGCCCAAGGGCCGAACTTGTACTTGCGATCCAGAAGGAGGAGAACGAAAGCGGTGATCCCCACGATCGCACCGATCATCCGCAGCCAACCGTCCACGGTGAGCAAGGTGGGGAGCGCCAGGATGTACACCGCGCCCAGGCAGAGGAACCAGATGGGGACCAACCAACTCCAATGGGACCGACCCCAAGGGCCTTCTTCCACGGGCGATCGTGGAGATGACCGTCTTTGACCGGGTGGACGTTGAGCGGGCAGCATGGTCGCGGTGGAGACCAATGTAGCCAACGCGGGAAATGATGCAACGTTGCTGCGACCCTGTGCCGGTTAGAACCAGGATCAATTCCCGAACATCTCCCGCACGCGCTCGAAGAAGCCTTTGTCCTTGGCGGTGGGCTTGGGTGCGAAGCCGGGACTGTGGCGCAGTTTCTCCAGCGTTTCGCGATCGGTCTTGTTCAGGTCGGTGGGGGTCCAGACCATAAGATGCACGAGCAGGTCCCCGTGGCCGCGGCCGTGTACATCGGGCAGGCCTTTGCCGCGCAAGCGCAAGGTTGTGCCGCTCTGTGTGCCTGGTTCCACTTTCACCTTCGCCTTGCCTTGGACGATCGGCACTTCGATGCTCGTTCCCAAGGCCGCGTCGGGCATGCTCACATACGCTTCGTGGTGCAGGTGATGGCCTTCGCGGCGCAGTTCGTTGTGCGGTTCCTCTTCGATCACCACGAGCAGATCGCCCGGGATACCACCTGCTGGAGCTTCATTGCCCATGCCGCTCACATTGAGCTGCATGCCTTCTTCGACACCGGCGGGGATCTTGATCGGCAGCACCACCTCTTCGCGCACCAACCCGTGCTCATCGCTGCCGGGTGCGCGCTTGCTGGCGATCTGGCCAACACCGCCGCAGGTGGGGCAGGTGCTCACTGTTTGCATGGCACCCAGAAAGGTGCTCTGCACGCGCGTCACTTGGCCGCTGCCTTTGCACGTGGAACACGCCCCGTACTCGCTGCCCTTGCCACGCACCAACTTGGTCACCTTGATCTTCTTCTCGGCGCCCAAGGCGATCTCCTCCAACGTAAGCTTGATTCGCACACGCAGGTTGCTGCCCTTCACCACACGGTTCCCCCGCGAGCGGCCACCGAAACCGCCAAAGGCACCACCTCCGAAGGCTTCTCCGAAAACGTCGCCGAACTGGGAGAAGATGTCCTCCATGTTCATACCGCCGCCCT
>JAGNSU010000088.1 GCA_017987895.1 Flavobacteriales bacterium
TACTGGAGCGGGACTTCGAATTCCTGGCTCCGGCACAAGGCCATCACCGCCTGGAGGTCATCGAACTTCTTCCCGTTCACGCGGATGATGTCGTCCATGATCTGCGGTTGCACCTTCAGCCCGCTGTCCTTGATGGCCTTCACGATCTTCTTCGCTTTCTCGCGCTCGATACCCTGCTGCACTTTGATGGTCTTGATCACCACTTTGCCGCTGGGCTGTGGTTCCGCGCTGAGGTCAAAGGCTTTCACGTCTATGTGTTGCTTGGTGCTCCGCTCCAGGACGATCTTCTCGATCGCGTCCAACTTCATCGTGTCCTCGGTGGTCAGTTTGATGCTGAGGGCTTTCTTGTCCAGTTCGATCGTGCTGTTGCTACCGCGCAGATCGTAGCGGGTCTCCACCTCCCGCTTCGCGGTGTTCACGGCGTTGTCCAACATTTGGAGGTCGATCTTGCTCACGATGTCGAAGCTTGCCATGACGTATTGCGATGATGGCCGAAAGCTACATCCACTGATGGTCTCAGAGGCGCAAGGAGAACCCCACTAACGGCACGCCCAGGATGAAAAAGTCGGAAAGGTCCTTGTTGTTCGCGAAGGCGATGTCGAAGGCCATCTTCCGATGGGTGAACCGCACACCGTAGGAAAATACGCGGTACTCGCGACCAACGAAAGGGAGTTGCCAGTTCTCCGTAAGCACGCAGACCAGGTCCGTGATATGCCAAAGGCCGCTGAGCCCCAAAAGCGGGCCAGTGGTGAGCGCACCGTTCTCCACTCCCCAACCCACCGTGGTGGTTATGTGCAACAGTTCTCCTCCGAACGTGCCCTGGGCCGCCAACAGCCCTATGGTGAGCGGAACAGGTTCCGTGTTCTCGAACGGGATCGAAGCGGTTATCCTTGCGCCCATGGCGAATCCTCCCAGATAAACATGGCTACGGGCCAAACGGGCCCCGCCATTGATGCGCAGATGCACGATAGGGCCACCGCTTTTGGTCGCGATGCTGCTGATCAAGGAGCCGACCTGGAGCCCTCCACCGATCGTGAGACCTGTGAACGGTGCATAGTAGGCGGAGTGCATCAGGATGCTCACGTTCTGATAGTAACCGCCGCCGCCTTCGATCGGGATCGCTGACGGCCCGAACACATAGTGCCCATCATGCACCGTAGGCCCACTGGTGCGATTGCGAAGTTTGCGGAACGTCTGGCCCGGCCGCTCGCCCACGAGCCTCCAACGCGCGTCCGTTCCATGCATATCCGATGGCAAGGGACGAGGACGTAGGGCATCCCTGGCTTGGATCACGGGCACGCTGGAGATCATCAAGAGCGCCAGCCAGAGCGGCAGAAAGATCCCTCGATGCCGCCTTTCAGGTCGCAATGGGAACAGAAGGCAATGCGTCATGCTGGAGCTCTGGGACCTAGACGCAGTTTTCAGAAAAGGTTTCCCGCCACACGCGAAGTTCGTTGAGGTGATGGCACGGCCATGTGGGGCGAAAATATCAACTCGATCTCTGTGTGCCGTCGTAAAAGCGGAACGCGGGCCAAAGGCCCGCGTTCCGCTTTGGTCGCTGTCCGGTTCACTTGTTCACCATCACCTTGAAAGAGGTACGGCCTCCGTCCTGGAAGATCATTGCGAATTGATAGGTGCCTGCGCTAAGGCCGGTCACGTCCATTACCAAGGATCCGCCGCTGAGGGCCACACGGCGTTCTTCGATCAACTTGCCACCAAGGTCCATGATGCGCAGGTCAGCCGTGCCGCTGAGACCCGGCAAGGGCACGCGGATCCGATCTTGGGTGGGGTTCGGGTATGGGCTCACCTCGACCGTGTTCCGTTCGTCCATGCCAATGTTCCCTGCTGGGATCATGGCCACACCGAGCGCTGTGGTGACGTCCGTGCCGAAGCCGACATTGTACCAGGTTCCGTCGTCCTCGATCAAGGATACCGGCTGGTCGTACAATGTGGTGTGCTCATCATAGTCGTACTGGGCATCGAAGCCGACGAAGACGATCGGGTCCGCGGTGTATACGCAGAACAGGTACCGCTGGTCGTCCGCAAGGACCACCGGGGTTTGCATCGGAATGAAGATCACCTCACCCTGTTGGTCCGAGGTATAGAAGTACTCACCTGCGGCGGTGGTCACCTCGATCAGGTCATAAGCGGTGGGGAAGTTCGGATCGCTCAGACCGGTGAACTGATCCACCCATTCGTAGACCCGAACTCCCAGGAATGCGCCATCCAAGGTGGTATCGGTGGCAGTGGTCGCGGAAGTGTAGATGCCCGTGGCCGCCATACGGCTGGCATTGGGGTCACGGAAGTGGGTGCATGTCTGGAAGCCGTCCAGGTCATCCCCAGGGCGGTAGTGCGCATTGGGCACCGGCTGGTTCGGGACTCCTGCCATTGGCGCATAGCTCAACACGGAATCCACCTGGAACGAGAACGTCGATGTGTCGTCAGCCGTGAAATCGTCCGGTATCGAGGATCCGATTATGTAGGAGACCTCGTAGGGCACGTCCGTGTAGCTGCTTTGTGAGAATGCGGGTAGCGCAATGAACAAGCTGTCACCGGCTACGATGGCCGCGGGTGCGCTGGTCTGGTTGTAGATCTCGGTACCACCCTGGGTCACAATGCCCCTCAGCGTCACGTCGCTCTGATCGACCGTACCGAAGTTGTGGACATACACGCCCAGTTCCACACTGAACTCGGTGGCATCCTGCGAGACCAACGCGGGGCGGCCCATGCTGGGTCCTACCAGTACGTCCGCTTTGTAGGCCCCGAGACTATACTCATAGAAGCCATTGATGGCGCCCAAAAAGGCGACCACCGGAGTGCCTGCGTCCAATTCCGCACGGATCGCGGCACCGTCGTCCTGGCCGACCATCACTACGGGAATGGTCACCGTGGCCCCGTCCGCACCAGCACCCATTGCGACCGGGGCGCCGGGGATGTTGTTCACGATGATCACGGCCACGGCTCCAGCATTCTGTGCGTTCAACGATTTTGTGCCGAACTCACAGCTTCCGCGATAGAGCAAGGCGATCTTACCCGAGAGGTCATTCACCAAGGTATCACAAGCAAGGGTATCCGCACTGGTGCCATCATCGACTAAAGCCAGCGTATCGGTGACCGCATTGAGCGGATCGTTCATATCAGGCCCACCCCAACCGGTCGTGGCCAGGGTATGCACGTAGTTGCCGGCGATGTTGCCCGGTTCGTTCACGTAGAGGATCACCTGCGCCTGCGCGGCACATGCAGCGATCCCCAGGATCATGGAGAGGAGAGTTTTTTTCATCATCGAGCAGGGTTGAGCGGTTAGTGCCACGTCCGAGGCAAGAGGACCTCGGGCGCCATGCGTGTAACGGAAGACAAGTTTAAGGGATAGTCCGTTCACCTGTTCATCCCTGATGTTGCCGCTCGCCCCGATCCGCGTGAAGGCACCTTCAAGGGGTAGTGTGCCGCTCTGAGCGCCTCAGGTGGATGCCCGTTGCCTCATGTGCCAAGCCCTCCTTGGGAAGGGGCTCGCGAGCGCCCCAAGTTTCTTGACGGAATGGTTCACGTGACCAACTGTCCGTTCCAAGCAGCGATCACTCGATCACTGCGGCCTGCGGATAACGCTCCTTCCAGAAGGCGAACGCCTTCATGCTCTTCAGGAGTACCGTGGTGCGTGCGTCCAGTCGCACTTTGATATGCTTGGTCCCCTCTTTCAATGGGGGTTGGCTCAAGATCAATGTTTTCTTCCTACTGCTCATGCTCGAGCCCTCAGCGATGTTCGTGCCGGGATATCCGCCGGAAGCAAAGTAGGACCCTTTTACCGTAGCATACCATCCTAGGGCGCAAGGAAGCCGCGAATGGCAGTCGGTACGACCTTTCCGGCCGATCTGGCACGGCTCGGACGTAAACCAACGCGAAGGACGAAGCCACGGGCGGGTCAGATCCGTGCCTGGTACGTGTACAATTCGAAATAGCGCCCTTGGCGAGCGATCAATTCGGTGTGCGTGCCACGCTCGGCGATAAGTCCCTGTTCGATCACCAGGATCTCAGTTGCTTGTCGGATGGTGCTCAAACGGTGGGCGATCACGAAGGTGGTGCGGTCCTTCACCAAAGCGTTCAGGCTCCGTTGGATCAAGGCTTCGCTCTCGGTATCCAAGTTGCTCGTGGCCTCGTCCAGGATCAGGATCTTCGGATCCGCCAGCATGGCCCGGGCAATAGCGACCCGCTGCCGCTGGCCTCCGCTGAGCTTTACCCCGCGTTCGCCGATCACCGTGTCCAGCCCCAGTTCGAAGCGGTCGGTGAATTCGTTCACGTAAGCGGCCTCCACCGCGCGACGCAGTTGCTCCTGGCTTGCTTGGGGTCTGGGGAACAGGATGTTCTCCCGGATCGTGCCTTCGAAAAGAAAATCATCCTGTAGGACCACACCCAGATGCTGCCGGTAACTCCCAAGACCCACGCGCGCGAGGTCCTGGCCATCGATCGTAACGGTACCGGAGGTCGGGTTAAGGAAACTAGCGGCCAAACCCGCGATCGTGCTCTTTCCACTGCCTGAGGTGCCGACCAGGGCGATCACAGAGCCAGCAGGCGCCTTGAAACTGATCCCGTGGAGCACATCTTTACCTTCCGCGTATGCGAACTGGACATCCCGGAATTCGATGTCTCCCTTCACTCGATCCAACCGGATAGGACGTTCTTCCTCCACGTCCTCCGGCCGCATGTTCATGATCTCCTCTGTCCGGTCCAAGCCCGCGAAAGCTTCGGTGAGCTGGCTACCGATATTGCTCATCTGCACGATCGGCGCGATCATGAAACCCAGGTACAGCGTGAACGACAAAAACTCCCCCAGGGTGAGGTCCCCATGGATGATCTGGTAGCCACCGATACCCATGATCCCCGTGCTCGCCAAGCCCAAGAGGAAGGTGGATGAACTCGTGATAAGGGCGGTAGCGGTAAGACTTTCCTTGACGTTCTGGAACAAGCGGTCCACACCGCCCTCGAAACTCCGGTTCTCCTGCTCCTCCGCATTGAACCCTTTGATCACCCGCACGCCGTTCAGGGTTTCGGTAAGGCGACCGGTGACCTCCGCATTGATCACCCCGCGTGTTCTGAAAATGGGGCGTATACGAGCGAAAGCCTTCATCGCGATGAAGGCGAAGATCCCCACGGGCACCAAGGTGTAGATCGTCATCAGGGGGCTGATGCGGAGTAGAAGGACCAGGGAGATCACCGCGGTGAGCGTGCCGCCGACCAGTTGGACCAAGCCCGTGCCGACCAGGTTGCGTACGCCTTCGACATCGGTCATGATCCGGCTCACAAGCGCACCGCTCTTTGTGTTGTCGAAATAGCTGATCGGCAGTGAGAGCACTTTGCGTTGCACCTCCGCGCGCAGCTTGCTGATGAGCAGCTGGGCCTCCACGCTCAGAAGCTTCGTGAGTAGAAAGGACGTTACGCTTTGGACGAGGATCGACAGCACGACCGCGATCAACAAGGTCCGTAGCATGTCCAGGTCCTTGTTCACGATCACATCGTCGATCAAGTACTTGGTGGCCCCGGGGAGCACCAAACTCGCGATGCGGCTCACCGCGATGAGCAGCAGGCCGACGAGCACATGTTTCCGGCGTGGCCAGATGAACTGCCAGAACGCCTTGCGCCATGACATTCGCGTTCCGCTTTTCGGCAGAGCGGCTTTGTCGGCCTTCATGCGGGAACGGGTGACATCAGGGGTCCGCTCGGCGCGGGAGGACGGGAATTTGCGGGGTTCCAATTGCGTCTGGCGGTGCGTGCGGCGCATCTTAGGCAAGCCCCGGGCCATCTGGTCCGTGACGGACGGATCGGCAGGGCTGGGGATCGGACGAAGATGTCCCGAATTTCCGGCATGGGCCGATATGCCCGGGCCTCGTAACCCAAGTGGCCCGCGCAACGCTGAGCGGTCCATGATCTTTGCGGACCTTGCGCCCTCGCCTCGCGCTTACCGCTTCGGCGACCTCCCCATGCGGATGCGCGTCAATAAGCTGCTGGATACCGCCCAAATACCGGACAACGGCGGCGAGTTGCGCTTCTACCAACGCGGCGATGAATACAGCATCGAGGTGGTGGGTATCAGCGGCGAGTTGATGACCACCGCGATCCATGGGTCGGAGGATGCGCTGGCCGAACTTGCGCTGAGACGGTTGAAGCAACCGCTCACGGCACGCGTGCTTATCGGCGGTTTGGGCATGGGCTTCACGCTCGCCGCTGCGCTGAAGCATACGGGTCCGAAAGCGCAGATCGTCGTGGCGGAGTTGGTACCCGAAGTGGTGAAGTGGAACCAAGGACCGTTGGGCGCGCGCGCTGGTGATCCCATGCGCGATCCGCGCGCGGTCGTGCGCGTTTCGGACGTGTTGGAGTTGATCCGCAAGGAGAAGGCCGGCTACGATGCCATCCTGCTCGATACCGACAATGGCCCCGAAGGGCTCACCCAACCAGCTAATAACCGCCTCTATTCGCATCGCGGTTTGCATGCGGCCTTCGCGGCGCTGCGTCCGCATGGCGTGCTAGCGGTCTGGTCCACGCATCCGGACGCACCCTTCACCAAGCGCCTGGGCATGGCGGGCTTCAAGGTGGAGGAGGTCGCCGTGCATGCGCATGGCACCAAGGGTACGCGCCACCATCTCTGGTTCGCTACGCGTGGTGCGGAAGAACGGAAGCGCTCCGTCTCGCGCACCTTCAGCGTGTGATCCGGACGGTCGGTGGATCCAGGTTCCGCGGATCTTTTGTAACATCAGCATCCCGTTCCGCCATCACGGCTGCGGATACGATCCACGCGAACCTTCTGATCCCCTCGATCGCATGCAACGCATCACTACCTCCGCGCTCTTCATCGCGCTCAGCGCTGGGCTGTCGGCACAGGCCGTCTTCACTTCCAGCGGCACTTTCACGGTCCCCGCCGGGGTGAACATCATCACGGTGGAATTGATCGGCCCTGGTGGGAACGGCGGCACCAATGGCGCTGGCGGTGGCGGCGGAGGTGGTTATGCGGCAGGCAATTTCAATGTCACTCCTGGCCAATCATATTCCATTTTCATTGGCACGGGCGGCAGCGGTGTCGCCAGCATCGCCGGTGGGTTGGGCATGCTCGCCAATGCGGGCGCCAACGGCGGTAACGTAGCCAATCCCAATGTAGGTGGAGGTGGTGCGGGCGGCACCGGTCTGGGTGGGCAGATGAACCGCACTGGGGGCACTGGTGGCGGTGGGTACTACACCTACTTCGGGGGGGGCGGTGGCGGTGCTGCGAACCTGAACAACGGCGGTGTGGGCGGCAACACGATCGTCTACAACGGCAATTGCCTCACGCCCGGTGGCACTTCCGGCCTCGGTGGCGGTGGCGCTGCGGGGGATGGTGGCAAGGGTGCTGGTTTCACCGATGCGAACTGCACGGTAACCGATCCGGGTGCCAATGGCGCGGGCTATGGGGGCGGAGGCGGTGGGGGCAATGGCATTGGTTCCCCGGCAGGCATAGGCAGCGATGGTTATTGCATCATCTCCTGGACCGGTGCCACCGGCATCGGCGACCTGGCGACCGATGCGGCGTACACGGTGCTCGCTAATCCTTTCACCGATCGCATCGTGCTCCGCGCTCCGCGAGGCACGGAGCAATACGAGCTCTGGGATACGACCGGTCGCCGGATCTGGAGCGGCCGCAACATCGAGCACGAAGACTTCGCCTTTTTGCGGGCTGGTAGCTACGTGTTGAAAGTGGTGGAGGGTGATGTGGTGTCCACCCTACGTTTGGTCAAATAGGGGAGAACACCCGAAAGCTCACTGTCCGTTCGTTGGCTTTTTCCCATCGAGGAGATGGGATCGGCCGAGGCCAGACGTGCCAAGCAGGTCAAGACAGGAGGCCACGAGGTTCTCCACCGTCAACGCGATCTTGTGGAGGAGGCGGAGCTCGGTCTCGAAGCCGAGCATCACATGATGCTTCTGTTGGGTCATACCGGCCATACTACGCGCATATCCGCTGGATGTTCCAGGGCTGGCGTCTTGGCTTCGGCCGGGATCCGGCCGCTCGCATCGAGGACGGCGATCACGGTGTAGAGGTCACAGATGCCGTCGCGGAGCATAGCGAGCAACCGCTTTTCCAGGGGATCCTCAAGATCCTTCACCACCGCGGGTGAGCGATCCATTTTGTGGGAATTGAACACGGTGACCACGATGGCCGTCCCACTTCCCAGCATCCTGCCACATCCCATAGAGTGCACGCATCCCGCCGGTAGTGCGTTCTGCGTGGATCGTGCATCGCAACACGGCCCGCTATTGTGGCGCGGTTGTTCCCCAGGATCGGGGAAGAGATACACGGCGAATTTGTTATGATCAGGGATGTCCCGACCCATGCGGCCCTAAGTAGAGCGCTGGGTTGTGGGGACGGGTATAACCTTTGTTCTCCCGGCACATGTGCTTTATCCCAGTGCTAGGAAACCGATGACCGACAACAACGGCTTGAAAGCCTGTTGCCGTGAGCATAAGTACCGGGGCCCCCGCTCAGAAAAGCTGAACGTGGTTCTTGTGTGAGGATCCGTTACTTCGGCAACGGGCTTCCCACCGCCACATTGCAATCGTGCCCTGGCTGACCGTGCGGTGGGTTCATGCCGGGCGGCGTGGGACCGGGGGTGGTCCCGGGTGCTCCACTGATAGGTGCGGTGTTGATCACCGGGTTGGACGGGGAGATGCCGGTAGAGCCAACAGGAGGTGCTGAAGAGAGCGATGCGCCCACCGCGATCTCACATCGATGACCGGGCTGTCCGTGCGGTGGGTTGGGGTCCAGCACGGCTGTGCTCGGTGCGGATGGCGCCACCAGCACCGGCGTCGTATTCGGCGCGGTCACCGTTGAGGTGCTCGCTGGTTCATCCGTCACTCGTGGGTTTTCTTCTCCGCCACAAGCGGTGAGCAGGAGTGCAACGACGAAGCTGGAGACGCGGATGCTGTGGGACAAATGCTTGGACATGGTTCTTGCGGGGATCGGTCAGGAGGCCGGTTGAATGTATGGAAAGGGATCCAGGGTTGAAGGGAAGCGCTACGCGGCTTGGTCGCCGCGAACGTCCATCGGCCAATGGATGATCTCCCTCAATGCCTGAAATGCACGAACAACCGCCCGAAGTTGTCGCTGTCCTTCTCGATGCGGTGGTACATCTGCTTGATGTGTGGCTGCTGCAGGAAGCGGATCACCTTCTTCTTGAGCTGACCACTGCCTTTGCCCGGGATGATCTCCACGATGGGGATCCGCTTGTCCACGGCTTCTTGCATGATGTCGTTCAACGCGCGGTCGATGTCCTTCCCCTTGTTGAAGATGTCGTGGAGGTCGAGTTTGAGTTTGGACATGGGATCACTTGATGCTTGCGAAGGTCGTGCCTGGCATCGAGCTCCCCACTTGTGGGCATTGCGCCCGCTGATCATTGCGCGAGCTTTGCGGTCATGCGGACGCTTTCAACCCTCCTGGTTCTTTCTTGCGGTACGCTGACCTTCGGTCAGGCCGGCACTTTGGATCCCACACTGGGAGGTCTTGGTATCATCATTACCGCCATCGGTCAGGGAGGTCACAATGGGAACGCGGTCGCTGTTCAACCGGATGGAAAGATCGTGGTCGCGGGATATTACGGGAGTCTTACCTCGAGCTTCGCCGTGCTGCGCTACCATGTGGACGGCTCGCTCGACAGTACGTTCGATGCGGACGGCATAGTGATCACAGACGTAACCAGCCAACCGGACGCGATCCATTCGCTTGTTGTTCAACCGGATGGAAGGATCGTTGTCGCAGGCCGTTCGTATGATGCTCAGCAGACCAAGTTCTCGGTCGCTCGATACAACCCGGATGGATCGCTTGATCCGACCTTCGATCAGGATGGTATTGTGCTGATCTCCGTGGGCGGCGAGGCCGACGTCTGTCATTCGATGATCCTCCAACCCGACGGGAAGATCGTGCTCGCGGGTAGTTGCCAGCTCGGTACCAATGATGACTTCGCGCTTGTTCGGATCCATCCGGATGGAACATTGGACAATAGTTTCTCCCAGGATGGCAGGTTGATCACAGCGATCGGTGCCGAGGACGACGACGCTTTTTCCGCTGCCCTGCAATCGGACGGCCGGATCGTGGTGGTGGGCGAAACGGACAATGGCACGGACCTGGACCTGGCGGTGGTGCGATACAACGCCGATGGATCACTGGATGCCAACTTCGGCATCGGGGGCATGGTGACCACCGCCATTGGGAACAACCGCGACAATGTGCGGTCCGTGGTCATACAGCCTGATGGCAAGATACTGGTCGGAGGGCACAGACCCCATGCGCCGTATGAGGATGGGTTCATTATCCGCTACCATGCTGATGGGACCGTGGACACTTCGTTCGGTGCGAACGGAATTGTGCTCACCGACGGTCCGGCCTCGGAGGTATGCGGGGGCCTAGCGCTCCAAGCCGATGGGAAGATCGTTTTCGCCGGGTACGCGCATGACGGTGGGGTCTACGCGCTGCTCATGCGGTGCGAGCAGGACGGTTCCAAGGACCTTGGCTTTGGAACGAACGGCCAGGTGATCACCACGCAATTTGCCGGAGGAACCGAAGTGCGAGCGGTTGCCATGCAGAACGATGGACGCATAGTTGTTTCAGGTGACTACTACGAAGGGCTGACCGGTGATCACATGATGCTCCTGCGCTACCTCTCTGGCCTCAACATCGGCATGGCAGAGTTCAGCGCACGCGACCACAACGTGTTCATCTATCCCAACCCGATCGACGACCAAGCTGTGCTGGAATTCGAGTTGCGTGAGACCACGCGGCTCACATGCAGAGTGAACGACGCACAAGGAATGGTCGTACGGACGCTTTTCGCAAACGCACCGCGAACTGCGGGGCCCCATCGTGAAGAGGTAGTGCTGACCGGTCTGCCCGCGGGAGCATATTCCATTATGCTCACCGATGGTTCAGGCCGCGTGAGCGTGCGGATCGTCAAGCAGTAGAGAGGGAGAGGCGCGCGCTCGTGCTTCTGCGCCGGAACGGTGGTGTTCCGATCACTCCTTCACGAAGCTTACCCGCAACACATCCTGTGTTGTCACGGCCTCCAGCACATAACATGCAGGTGCAAGGCCGGACACATCCACGATGATCGAGGTTCCGCTCCGCGTGGCGTTGAAATTCCGCTCAAGTCGAAGTTGCCGATGATCAGGTCGAACGTGTCCGTGCCGAAGGGCGCAGAGGTCTGTGCGAGGTAGGCCGAATGCGTGCTGTTGTATCCCACCTGGCCGGTCACCGTCCGGGCGATGGGATGGTTGCTGTCCTCGTTCACGTGCGCAGAGGGAAGCACACCACCTTCAAAGCCTCGGTGCAGGGTAGTAGTGAGCAGGGAAAAGGTGACCCCAATTGTACACGGCTTACATCCTCAATAGATGAAACGCACCTATCGCGGTCACCTGTTTCGCATTCACCTCCGCCTTCTTCGCGAAGGTCTTCCACTTCTTCACGCCCGCCTTCACCTCGTCGATGATCACCTCGGCCTTCTTGATGTTCATCTCCTTCGCCACCGCCAACAGATCGGCACGCGTGATGTCCAGCCGCTTCCCGTTGATGCTCATCTGGTGCTGCTTCAGCCATAGGTTGCCGGGGTTGTAGGCGAAGGTCACGTCGTAGGCGGGGGAGAGGTGCCACTCGCCCTGCGGGTCCATCAGGAAGGAGATGTTCTTTGTGTGGTCGTCGTGATTGCGGGCGATGGCGTTGAAACACATGCGGCGGAACAACTGCACAGCGTGCGGGTAGGGCAGGCCCAGCTGGCGCATCACCCCGAAGGCTTGCTCGTAGCTGTAGGCCACCGGATCGTTGTAGTCCATGTGCGCGATGCCGCAGAGCGTGGCCATGTGCAACTTGTGTACGTTGCCTTTGGCGTCGAGCACGCGGTCGAAACGCTGCGTGAGGAAGTGCGCGCGGCCGTGCTCTTCCAACAACCGGCAGGGCATCATCTCCACGCCGCACGCGACGGCCATCAAGTGGTACGCGTACTCGATGCGACCGAAGCCTTTCGGATCACGCAGTTCGTCGGAGGTAACGCCATCGAACTTGATCAGGCAGTAGGTAAACCCTTCCAGCCCTTCCACCTGGCCGCTGCGCACCTCACCCGTCTTCGCGTTGTAGGCCAAGATCGCTTTCGCCCGCGCACCACCTGCCGAGGTGCCCACGCGGATGATGTCCAGTAGCGCTTCCTCCTTGCCTTTCGACTTGCGTGTCGCGAACTGCTTGCGTGTGTCCAGCACCTGCCCGGCCATGTTCACCAGTTCCTCCACTTGTAGCGACTCCCCCGGAGCCTCCAACTCGTGGTGCGCCGGCTCGAATTCCAGCGCGCCCATGCCGCGCACACCGGTATAGCACAGCCGCTCCACGGGGTTCGACGTGCCCGGCTCCCGGCCCTGGCTCGTCAACCACGCGTTCATCAACTGATCGCCGAAACGATCGGGCAGGCTGTCCGCCAACAGGCCCGGCAGCCCGCGGAAGGTCTCATCACGCAAATTGCCGAAGGCGAAGACGTGCTCGCCACCGTTCGCCTCGCTTAGCGGCATCATCAGCGGAGCAACATCGAGCTTGCCGCGTGAGAACGTGCGGTCGTACTGGAACTCCGCGCGGTGGGCTGCGTCGTTCCACACCACCAGACCCACGGGCTTGCCCCACAACTTCACGGTCGCGTGCGTTACCATGTGCT
>JAGNSU010000089.1 GCA_017987895.1 Flavobacteriales bacterium
GAACCATCTCGCGGTGATCGGCTCGGGCGAGCAGGTCTGGTTGGAGCACGACTTCGCTGCCGGGACCGTTCTGACCATTTTGGACGCAGCAGGCCGTACTGTGATCCAAATGAGCGTGACCGAAGGAACGCGGATAGACTTGCCCAGCGGGGTGCTTCCCGCCGGAGCCTATCTGGCACGCCTCAACGATGGTGGCCGCTTAGCTACTGTGCGTTTCGTGCGCTGAACAGGCGTCAGCCGACGAACACCGAGAACTTCTTCTCGAAAGGATCGAGCGCTTCGATCAACTCGTCCATCACTCCGGTCCCGTGATCCGCCAGAAGCGTGAGAAAGCCATCGTGCCGTTCTTGCAACACCCCGCCGGGAAAGATCCCTTCGCGCAACTTGTGGTAGCGCCCCAAAGCCACGGATTGCTCCTTCTTCGCGGTGCGGATAAGACGTTGCTCCAAGTGATCCAGCCCGTGCGCGGCCCGCGTGCGCGCGCTCATCACCGAACGTTGGAAAGTAGGCCCGGCCTGCGGAGCACGATCGGCGATGTTCTGGTAGAACCTCTCCAACGCCGTACGCTCATTCTCCAATGAGGTGGGGAAGGAAGCGAGGGCCAACGCGACCTTCTTGTCCACCACGGGGGTGGGCCGGAAAAGATCCTCCACATCAAGGCCAAGCGCTTTGATCCGTTCTTGCGTGCCCGCCTGGAGAAATAGGGCGGACGTGCGGAGGCATACCACGGGCATCGGCACTTGGAACGCCTGGAAGAGCCACCGTAACTGCAACCAGTACGCCACCTCCCCCCCACCGCCCACGTAGGCAGTATTGGGTAGCACACTCTCCTGGTACAACGGACGGAGCAGCACGTTCGGCGAGAACGCTTCCGGAGAGCGCTCCAAGTGGTCCAACAATTCCTGCGTGCTGAACGCAGGGCCGCCGTCCATCGCTCTGAAGCCATCTCCCTCCCGTACCAAACGGGCGCGTCGCCCAGGGCTGAGATGAAAGAGATTGACCTCGCGCGCGTGGGCCTGAGGCGCATACTCCACGGGCATCTGTTGCTCCGCATAATGCACGCTGCGCGCGACCACTTCGTTCAGCAATTCCTCCTGCATCAACGGTGCGAAGAGGCGCTTCAGCGTGGGATCATCGCCGTCCACCACCACCACGCCGAAACGGCCGAATAGGCCGTCGATGAAGATCCGTGTGGCCTGCGCCAGGGTCTTCCCATCCTGGTAAGCCGAACGCAGGATGCCTGCGATCTCCGCCGCACCGGATCCTTCCCCCAGGAGGGCGATCGCTCGCGACACCACCTCGTCGATCATCGACAACGGCATGCGACCTACCGCACCTGTGGTGCCGGCCGGCCAGTGTACCAGCGTACCACGCAGGAACACATGGTCCACCTCGGCAAGATCATGGTCCTCGCTCGCCATCCAGAACACGGGCACTACCGTGCGTTGCGGAGTGGAGAGTTCGCGGGCCAGGCGCACCGTGTTCAAGATCTTGAAGAGAACGAACAGCGGGCCACCAAAAAGGCAGAGTTGATGCCCGGTCGTTACCGTATAGGTGTCCGGTTCGGCGAGGCGCTGAAGGTGCTCCTCCACCTGTGGCGGTATGGACAGCCCGTCGTATTGGCGTCGGATCGCGGCGATCACGATCGTCCGCTTGCGGGGATCGAAATGGCGCGCCGTCAACGCCTTCTCTGATGCGGCGCGGTTGAACGGCCATACGCGGAAGGGATGGACCTTGGGCTCGTCCTGCAAATAGTCAAGCACGATCGGCTTGAACTGGCCCGTGGCCAAATAGGGCAGAGCGAGGCGCTGCATGTGTCTCATCCCGATCCGTCGGGAAGCGGCGAAGGTAGCCGAGGTCCAGCGGAACGGGGGCTCCCAACGCGCTTGCGATCGGGCTACTTTCGGCATCCCAAACCCACTTGATGCGCTCCCTTCATCTTGCCACGTTGCTCCTGCTCTCCCTGATCGGTCCCTTACAGGCACAAGAGGACACCACCCGTGTTCAAACGCTCACGTACGACAGCATCACCACGCGGCGCGGTTGGTTCCAATTCCCGGACGACACGCATACCTACCGCAAGGTGTTGATGCACCACACCTTGAAATGCGACCCGCAAACCACACAGGACCAGTACAACTGCGGGGAGTGGGACTACCTCACGTACAACTTCGTGCATGAGCATACTGGTGCGCTGGACAGCACCGCGCTTCAGCATCCCTTGTTCAAGGTGGGTGCTACGGTCCCTCCTGCCGTAGAGCGGGCTCCGGTGCCGTTCTATCACACGCGCCAATTGGAGGCTGCGCGCCGCACGATCACTGGTACACTGAGCGAGACCTCACACACCGTCGGGAGCGGCGGAGCATGGGACAACGGACTTCTTCAAGCGCAGTTAGGAACGAGCCGTTCGCAATTCCTCTTCCTCGCATCCGAGTTGACCGCGTCCGGTCTACAGCCGGGTGCGATCCACCAGCTACGGCTTACCACCGATGCGCAGGGCAGTGGGGCCTTCGCGCGGTTCACCATCCGCATGAAGAACACCCCGGCCACCACGCTCAGTGCCTTTGATGGGACCGGACTTGTCACGGTGCATGAAGTACCTCCCACCTCGCTCGGCCTCGTTGCTGGTGAACAGGTCTTCGTGCTCTCTGAAGCCTTCACTTGGGACGGTACCTCGAACGTGCTCGTGGATCTCGCTGCGGCCCGACCCGCTGGAGGGAACGTGCCCGGTGTCCTTGCCAGCCAGAGCGCACCGGGGATGGCATTGCAGGCGATCGGCCGGGATGGATATCTCACCGTGGCCAACGACTTCATCGCGCTGGACGCGACCCCCATGGACAACCTAGGGACCGCGATCACAGTGATGTTCTGGGTGAAAGGCGATACGATCATCCCGACCGTGAACAGCACCATTTTCGAAGCGGTCGATGCACAGGACCGTCGCATCCTGAACGTGCACCTACCCTGGAGCGATGGGCGCGTTTACTGGGACGCCGGCAACGATGGAGGCGGCTTCGACCGGATCGACAAGGCCACCACCACGGCCGAGGCGGAAAGCCAATGGAACCATTGGGCCTTCATGAAGAACACGGCGACAGGTCAGATGAAGATCTACCTGAACGGCGACCTGTGGCACTCCGGCACGGGGAAGACCAAGCCTTTGGCGGGCATCAGCGAGTTCCGCTTCGCCAGCGGCCGCGATGGGGAATATCCATATCCAGGGCTCCTGGACGAGATCAATGTGTTCAACGCAGAGGTGGACGCAGCAACGATCGCGGCTTGGAAGGACCGGGCCGTGGACGGTACCCATCCGTACGCCGCCGATCTGCTCTACACGTTCCACTGCGACGAACTACCGAACGAGCATGTGCTCGTGAACAGTGCCGATGGTCTCTACGGAGCGTGGCCCATGGGCACGGTGCAACGTGCCTATCGCGATGCACCGGACATCACGTTCACCGCGCAACCCATCGCCACGCGACCAGACCTCACCTTCGTACAAGGCGACTATACCAGCGTGTTGGACACCTTGCTACTGGAGCGCCAGGAGCCCCTACCCCTGCTCACCGAGGAGTACTTCGAAGTGACAGGCAACAGCACCACAGCGTTCGATACGGTGTTCGCATGGTCAGGCGGTATGATCTACACCTACGGCCCTGTCGGCGCCGCGATCGACTCATCGCTCGCATCCAGCACCACCGACGTGAACGATACGCTCGACTACTACGGAGTGCCCTACGAAGTGGTGAACGACTTCGAGATCGGCCGGTACATCACACCATACGGCATCGGACTCTCACTCGGCGCGCAAGGATTCCGCTGGACCTATGATGTCACGGATTACCAATGGCTGCTGCATGATAGCGTGGAGTTGAGCGCGGGCAACCAGCAGGAATTGATCGATCTGGAGTTCGAGATGATCGAGGGCACGCCACCACGCACGGTGGTGAACCACCAGCGTCCGTGGGGAGGGCTCACCAGCCGCAGCTACGCGGATCTCGACAACGACGTGGCCCTGCCTGAAGTGCAAGTGCAATTGGATCCCACCGCCAGCCAATGGAGTTTGCGCACACGGCTCACGGGCCATGGGCACAACAGCAATAATGGAGAGTACCCGCACTGCTGCGAGTGGAAGGACAACACCCACTACCTCGATCTGAACGGAGCGCAACTGGACGCCTGGCACATCTGGCAGGAGAACGATTGCGCTTTGAACCCGGTCTATCCACAAGGCGGCACCTGGCTGGGTAGCCGTGAGGGCTGGTGCCCGGGGGATGTCGTGAAGGACCACAGCGTGGAACTTCCTGGGCTGAGCGGAGGTGGAACAGCCCAACTGGATTATCGCATCACGCCAGTGCCTGCGAACAACCAGGGCATGGGCGGTGGCAATTACGTGGTGAACATGGATCTCTTCGAGTATGGTGCCGCCGCGCATCAATTGGATGCCGAGATCGTGGAGGTTAAGCGCCCGAGCAACGTGGACTACCACCGGCGTGACAACCCGATCTGCTACGATCCGCTTTTGGTGGTGCGCAATGCCGGTGCCCAAGACCTCACAAGCGTCAACTTCATCTATGGTGTGAGCGGCGGCGCCCCCCAAAGCTGGACCTGGACCGGTCTGCTCAAGCATATGGAGCAGGTCGATGTGCTGTTACCGATCAATGACGCGGGCTTCTGGCTGGGTGACTCAGCGAACGTTTTCACCGTGAGCATCGCTGCAGCGAACGGCACCGCCGATCAGCACGCAGCGAACGACAGTTACCGCACCACCTTCACCATGCCAACGGTGTACGCCGAGAATTTCATCGTGAACTACAAGACCAACAACCGTCCGCAAGAGAACTCGCTCACCATCCGGGATGTTTACGGCAACGTGGTCTTCGGCCGGAACAGCCACACGGCGAACACCACCTACAGCGACACCATGGCGCTTTTCGCGGGCTGTTACACGATCGAGTTCCTGGACAATGGGAACGATGGCCTCTCCTACTGGGCCGATCCAGCGGCTGGTTCCGGGTTCTTCCGCTTGCGCCGCACTACGGGTACGATCCTGAAGAATTTCGAGGCCGAGTTCGGCCGCAAGATCCATTGGCCGTTCACAATAGGTGCGCTGGTCGGGCAGGACGAATTGCTCGCTCCCGCGACCCTGGCCGCATTCCCGAACCCCACCAACGGCATCGTGCATATCACCACCTCGGGGCTGCAAGGCCCTGCCACGATCGAGGTGCGGGATGCCCGTGGCCGTTCCGTGCAGCGGCGCCAGGTGGAAGTGAATGGCGACACCCGCCTGGACCTCGACCTTGGCCACGAGGCGAACGGCCTCTATCACGTACGCATCACCAGCGAGGACAGTTCCGCCCAACTGCGCATTGTGAAGCAATGATCGCGTTGCCGCTTTCGCGCCGAACCGTACCTCCCTAATAGAGCACTTTCACATGCCGATCCGAATGACCCCCGATGATCCGGGACCGCGCCGCTCCTCTTCCACACCTCCTCGCGGTGGCGGCGGTGGTGGCATGGGCGGCGGACTCGGCAGTCTGGTGCCGATGCTACTGGGCTTCTTGATCAAGAAGCCGAAACTGATGCTGATCCTCGCCGTGGGATTCGGGATCTTCTACTTCATGGGCGGCATGAAGGGCTGTGCGGGCGGTGGTGGCGGCAACATCGTAAGCCAACTGGCGGGCTTGGCCACCGGGGCCAACTTCGATCCCAAGTTGTACGACCAGGCAGAGGTATACGAGCCTTTGGCGGACAACGTGAAGAACCCGCTGCCCGAGCGGGTGACCCTGGAGAAGTTCTGCCCACCGCGTTTGAACCAGGGCCAGCAGGGGAGCTGTGTGGCCTGGGCCAGTGCCTACGCCGCGCGCACGATCGTGCAGGCGAAAGCCACCGATGCCACGCCCACCAGCGCACAGGCCTTCAGCCCGAGCTATCTGTACAACCAGATCAAGATCGATGGCAGCGATTGCCAGGGCAGCTACATCTACCGTGCGATGGAGAACATGCTGGCCGGTGGTGTTCTGCCTTACAGCCGATTCGCCTACACGGACCAGAGCTGCAGCAAACAACCCACCGCGCAGGAGAAACAGCAGGCGCAGGAATTCCGGATCAAGGGGTTCCAACGCCTCACGCTCGGCGCCGACGAACAGCGCACGGACATGCTCGCCATGAAGCAGCACCTCGCGCAAGGTTCACCGGTGGTGATCGGCATGATGGTGGGCGGCAGCTTCATGCAGGAAATGGAGGGCCGGGAAGAGTGGATCCCGCGCCAAAGCGACTACAGCATGTCCGGCTTCGGGGGGCACGCCATGTGTGTTATCGGATACGACGATTTCAAGTTCGGTTCGGATGCTGGGGGGTTCCAGATCATGAACAGCTGGGGGCCTGGCTGGGGAAAGAACGGTCTGGCGTGGGTGTCGTACGGTGACTTCGACCATTTTGCCAAGGAGGCCTATGCGGTCTATCCGCAAGGCGACGGCGTGGACGAAAAACCCAGCCGGTTCGATATCCGCTTCGGGTTCGCGCTGGTGGACAAGGACGGGAAAGCGACGGGTGAGAACATCCACCTGCGCAATGCAGGTGCGAACGTCTTCCGCAGCGTGGAACCCATTACCAAGGGCACGCGCTTCAAGGTGGAAGTGACCAACAATGCCGAGTGCTACACATACGTCTTCGGCGAGGAGACCGACGGAAGCACCTACGTGCTGTTCCCGTACACCGAGAAACACTCCCCCTATTGCGGCATCACCGGCACACGCCTTTTCCCCAGCGATCAGAGCCTTGAGGCGGACGATGCGGGTACAGTGGACGTGATCGCCGTGTTGATCTTCAACCAACCGATCGATTACCCGAAGCTGAACGAGCAAATGAAGGCCAGCCCGGCCAAGGGAATGGCCGCGAAGCTCCAAGCGGTGTTGGGCGATGAACTGAGCACGGATGTGCGCTTCACCGATGGCGGAACCATCAGCGCCACTGGCCCGGCGGACCGCAATGCCATGGCTGTCGTCTTGGAATTGGAAAAGCGGTGATCGGAAACGTGGAACGACTTGCCCGGATGGAATATAGACCCGGCGGCAAAAGATGAGCGCACGGCGATCACCGGTAATGGCCAAAGCGGCATGCCTGCTGTTCCTTCCGCTATGGATCACCGCATTGATAGCGCAGGTTCCGATCGAGGCCGTACCGCTCACTGCCATCGTAACCAATGCACCACCGGCGATCACGTTGAACTGGCCGGGACTGGCCGGTGCACCTTTCCACAGGGTGTTCCGCAAACAAGTCGCGGATACGAGTTGGACCCTTAGGATGGTGCTTCCCGGCAACGCCACAGAATGGAACGACACGGCCGTGACCATCGGCGAGGTATACGAGTACGGTGTGGCGCGCTCCCTTCTGTTCCCTGTGCTGGACACCACCTGCGTGCCTCCCGGTACCGAGGTCACGTTCAGCATCCAGGACGTGGAGAGCGATGGGCTTTGCTGCAGCAACAGCCATGGGAGCTGGATGCTTTCGGCCTGCGGCCAGGTCCAGGCCTTCGGCGGAGCGTTCGGAGCCACGGAACAGGCCTCCTTCATCGTGTGCGGCACCGCGCCTTGTACGCCAGTGATCATACGGATCGACCCCGACCATGTGCCCGGCGATATCACCTGGCAACTCACCGATGACCAAGGCAACACGCTGGCGAGCGGCGGACCCTATGCACATCCACAGTTCGGGACGATCACGTCCGGGATCGCCATAGAGCCGATCGACGAACCCGGCGCGCTGCTCCTCTTGGTGGACGATCAGCAGGCTGCTCCCCTGGCCGTGGAATTGGCGCGCTTGGAGGAAGACCTCTACCTCGAAGGTTGGCAAGTGGTGCGCATGGATGTGGACGCCACAACGCCACCAACAGCTCTGAAGAACGCGATCCAGGTAGCGCACGACACGTTGCCCGATCTGCATGCGCTGTTGTTGGTGGGCGATCTGCCTGTGGCCTATTCCGGCCGGGTGATGCCCGACGGTCACCTGGACCACCGAGGCGCTTATCCTTCCGACCTCTATTACGCTGAATTGGACGGCCCGTGGACGGACAATGCACTCACCTGGTCCCCCGGCAACGTGCCCGTGCGCAACCACAATCTGATCGGCGACGGTCGCTTCGATCAGTCCGTTCTGCCCAGTGATGTGGATCTGATCATGGGCCGCATCGACCTCTCCGATCTGCCTGTCTTTCCTGCTACGGCAACCGAGTTGCTGCGCGACTATCTCGATCGAGATCACACCTACCGGGTCGGCGACCTGCCGTTGGAGCGCTCCGCCGTGGTGGATGCAAATTTCACCGCGCTCGACCTGGAAGCCAGCGTGTACCGCAGTTGTACACCGATGTTCGGGGGGAACCAGGTCCAGCCCGGTGATCTCATCAATACGCTCGCGACCAGCCCACATCTTTGGGCGCACGCTTCAGGGCCGGGCACTTTCACTGGCGCCGTAGGTGTGGGCACTTCCGCCAATGTGGCCTCCACCCCCTTGTTGGGCACCTTCGCCCACTTGGTAGGATCATACTTCGCGGACTGGGACACACCGGACAACTTCATGCGGAGCGTGCTGGCCAGCGGCACCATGCTGGGCACGGTGTGGGGCTTCGAGGAGATGCAGTTCCATTCCATGGGTCTGGGAGGAACCATCGGCGAGGCCGTACGACGTTCACAGAACTCCGACTTCGCACATGCTTTCCGCATGGGACGAGGGATCCACCTGGCGTTGATGGGCGATCCAACGCTGACCCTGTTCCCTGTGAAGCCGCCCGGTGTGCCGCTCGCGGTCCCGGTGGCCAATGGTGTGCGGGTCGATTGGACCCCATCGCTGGATCCCGTGGACGGCTACCATGTGTATCGCCGCACACCCGCCCAAGCGCAGTTCGAGCGGGTCACGTCCTCACCTGTTGCGGACACGACCTTTCTCGATCCCTCGCCTTTACCGGGTTCCAGCTTCTACATGGTGCGTGCATTGAAGAACGAGAACGGTCCAAGCGGCACTTTCGGAACGTTGAGCGCTGGCCGGACCGCACAGGTGACCGGTGTTGCGCTTCGCGATGTTGAAGCGGCGGGAACGCTCAACATCCACCCCGACCCCAGTGCCGGCGAGTTCACCGTTCGATCCAAGGCGCATCTGGTCGCCCGCGGGGTCCGCCTGCTGGCCATGGACGGTGCGGAACTTCCCGTGCAGGCCGATCCGTTCCACAGCGGCCTTCGGATCCGCACCGATGCTCCGGTCGGCACGTATGTGTTGGTGCTACCCACGGAGGAGGGGCCAGCGCTGCGGACACGCATCGTCATTGCGCGCTGATCGGCGACCTGATCGCCGACGCGACCAACGGACCGGCTGAAGTGGTATCCCCTATTTTGCGGAGGATGCGGTTGGCGATACGTGCGGTCCTTGTTCTGTTCGTTCCCCTCGGTCTGCTCGCGCAGCCCGCGCCGCTCTTCGATCATATCACCACTGCGGATGGATTACCTGTGGACGAGGTGTACAGCGTGTTCGAAGACCGGCTCGGTTTCATGTGGGTGGGGACCAGCAATGGTCTGGCACGCATGGAAGGCACACGCGTTCGCACGTTCCACCACGACCGCAACGACAGCGCCAGCCTCGCCCACGACCAAGTACATGGGTTGGCCGAGGATGGTCAGGGACGGCTCTGGGTCGCCACTATGGCCGGGCTCTCGCGCTATGACCCGGTGCGCGGGAACTTCACCTCGTTCCGTGTAGCGGCCACAGGGAACGCTGCCCTTCTGGCCAATCGCATGCGACAGGTGCTGTGCGTAGGCGACACATTGATCTGGGTCGTGAGCGAACAAGGTCTCTTCCGCTTCGATCCACGGTCCAGCGCCTTCCTTGAAATGAAGGACGGACCAGCAGGGGAAGGCCCGCCCGGTCGCGTGAACGTGGATGGAGCGTTGCTGTGGGACGCACACCGGAACGGCATGTGGGCCGCTTCCAAAAAGGGGCTCGCATTCTGGAGCGCGACCACGGACCGTTGGACGGACCATCGCAATGCCGGGGAGCAACAACCCTGGTTCGACGATCGGTTCATTTCCGCTCCTGCCCTTCAAGGCCGCGACACACTTTGGTGCTTTGATGAACGCAGTTACGATCTGCTCGGATGGCACCTGCCTACCGGTTCGCACGTTGTACTTGATTCCCTGACAGGATCGCGGAACGATTTCACCATGCAATGGCAGGATATTGATCCCAATGGAAGGCATTGGGTCTCCGTGTGGACACATCGCTTGTTCTACCGCGACCCAGGGTCACCTTGGCGGGAGGCCATCCCATCATCCACGGCGCCAGCGGCGCTGCGTTCGGGTCAGGTATCGGCCACAATGCGCTCGCGCGCTGGTGAACGCTGGTTCGCGACCAAAGCGGGTTTGGCGGTGCTCCGCGCATCGAGCCGGAGCATGCAGGTAGTGGCCCTGCCGGATAACGCGCATTATGTGAGCGAACTGCTCCAGGTAGGTCGGGATACCTTGCTGATAGGCACCTCGGGGAACGGTGTTTTCGTGCTCGATCAGCGAAGCGGTTCCAGCAGCCATGTCCGCGTTAGCGGTATGGTCGACAACGATGATCATGTGGAGTTGATGAACAGCATAGTCGGCATCTCCGCGCGCGGCGACGGCCGGTTCTGGGTAGCGACATTCTTCCTTCCGGCTCAACTAAGTCTGGCACCGCTCAGCCTCATCGCGGATGAAGAGGTCGAAAGTGCCATACCAAGAAGCACCAAAGGCACGTCGTTCACGTTCATTGTGCCTGGCAAAGAAGGTGATGTGTGGGTAGGCACTTGGAACCGTGGGCTCTATCATGGCTATCCCTCCAACGGCCAATGGATCCGCGTGGACACACTGAACGGCCCGCACGGCGAACTTCCGAACCATATGATGCTGTCGTGGCTGCGCGACAGCAAGGGAAGGTGCTGGTTGGGAATGAACGACGGTGGTGGATTGGCCTGCCTTGAGAAAGGGCGGTTCCGCTCCATTCTCGATCGTGCCGGGGGAAATCTAGGCGGTGTGGTGCGCTGTATCGCGGAAGCCCCCGACGGTTCCATCTGGCTGGGAACCCATGAGGAAGGCATCGTTGTGTACGATCCGAACACGGGCGACTCCCACTTCCTGAACCGCCGGAACGGGTTGCCCGGCGTTCGCATCATGAACCTGTACTTCGACCACGACAGCACTTTATGGGCCATCACGGATCAAGGGATCGCGCGCCGGGCCAATGGTGCGGCCGGCTTTCAACGGTTCTCCCTTCCCGATGGCCTTGACCCCCTCTCCGCCACAGGCGCGTTGGCAGAGCTTCCCGATGGCCGCATCGCTTTCGGCGTTGGCGAATACATCGTTTACCACGACCCCGCCAAGGGCAGGGAACTTGTGGAAGTGCCCTTCGCGATGATCACCGCGTACCGGCTCAATAACGACGTGTATTTCGGTCTGCCCGCTACGAGCGAACTGCGTCTGGAGGCAGACCGCAAAGCGCTCACCTTGGAACTCGGAGCGGTCGGGTCGGACGCGAGCACACCTCCCTTGTTCCGCTACCGACTGGCGAAGAGCAACGCCACCTGGGCGATGTTGGGTGCGTCCCAGCGCATCGATCTGTTCGACCTGCCTACGGGCGATCACCGTATCGAAGTACAGGCCAGCGCGAACGGCGTGGATTGGAGCGCGGCACCGGCCGTGATCGATGTCGTCGTCCTCCCACCCTTCTGGGCCACTTGGTGGTTCCGGGCCCTCGTGATCGCGGCCATCGCGGTGGTGCTCTTCGTGGCCTTCCGTATTTATCTCCTCGGCCGACTTCGCAAACAGCGTGAAGCCTTCCAACAGGAACAGGCCATACTACAGGAACGCGTGCGCATCGCCAGCGATATGCACGACGACCTGGGCGCCGGGCTCAGTGCCCTGAAGTTGCGAAGCGAGATGGCGTTACGGGTGGAGAAGGATCCGTTGAAACGGGAGCAGCTCGGCTCGCTCGCGAACACGGCCGGCGATCTTATAGGCAGCATGCGCCAGATCATCTGGACCATGAACGCCGACCAGACCAGCATCGAAGACCTCGTGGTCTACACCTCGAGCTACGCGCGCACCTACTGCGACCAGAACGCGCTCGCCATCACCGTGGAAACCCAGGGGCCCTGGCCCGATGCCCGCTTGAGCAGCGAACAGCGCCGCAATATGTTCCTGGTGGTGAAGGAAGCCCTGCACAACACGGTGAAGCACGCACAAGCCACCACCGTGCGTTTGGAGATGCGCTGGTCCGATGGACTGCAGGTGGAACTGAGCGACAATGGCATCGGCTTACCGAAAGGATCGGAGAACGCGGTAGGCAACGGTCTGCGGAACATGCGCAAACGGATCAACTCGCTCGGCGGTACCCTTTCCATGAACGGGGAGCAAGG
>JAGNSU010000226.1 GCA_017987895.1 Flavobacteriales bacterium
CATGGCCTGGAGCGCGACAGACGCGGTAAAGCACGCGGAGGACAATGCCTTCGCCACTTCGCAGAAGAAGTGTGCGGGCTATGTGAAGAAAGCCCTTGTAGCGGGTGGCTTGGCGGCCATTGACTGCGTGCATGCGCGTAGCTGCGGTGGTGGGCTCGAAGCCCAGGGCTTTACCATGGTCATGGATCAGAACACCGACACGGGCACCTATGAAAAAGGCGACGTAGTGGTGATCGAGAGTTTCGCCGATCCAGATGGGGAGGGTAAACTAAAGGGAAGCGCCTCCGGCCACATGGCGATCTGGAACGGCAGCATCTGGATCTCCGATTTCAAACAGTCCAAGGACGTTTACCCGGGTGCGGGTTATCGAATGGCCAAGCCAGCCTACAAGGTCTATCGTAACAGCGGGAAGTGATCCGGAGGATCTGGTCCTTTGGCTAACGCCTGCATATCGCGTGGAATGCAAGAAAGGATCATTGCAACAGACCCTGTGATCGCTTTCCTAGGCATGGGGAAGGAGTGTGGCTGCGGGTTTCAGAAATGCCCGTTCGGCCTTACGTCGATCGGACAATGGGCCAGGACAAGCTCCGAGAACAGCTTTTAAACTACTGCCAAAATTCGCGTTCTTCGAGTACCTCAACTATCCACCAATGAGTAACGACGGCAACATTGTAGGTGCCATCTCCTGGTGGCGCATCGCCTTGTCCGTGATCTGCGCCGCTATCTGCATCGATGAGATCCGTCGCGGATCGCCCTGGCCGGAATCTGTTCGGTATGCCGGACTTGCGGTGCTGTTCGGTGCTGGGGCGATGGAGAAGCGCACAGGTTCGCGCACCTGGCATTGGTTGATGGTCGCGGGCGGTTGCCTGTTCGGTGCGGCCATCCTCTATGATCTCGCTTCGGGTTTCTATGACGGCTCCACCGGTGCGCCGCATCGGTAGCGATCAGTAGGCGGTCGTGCAACGCATTCCATCGGCCGATTTTCATTCTTCGTGTTAGATGAACGAGCGACCTGACCTCCCCGACGCTGATCACGACAGGATCGATCCGCCGCTTCCGGAAGTGGATGTGGCATCCGTGGAAGGAATACCGAGCAGCGGTTCGCCGGAACATGCACTGACCGAGCCACAGGAGTTCCCCGTTCCGACCCCTCTCGTGGTTGAGGCGCGCTGCCTGAACTGCGACCACATGATCACCGGCAAGTACTGTGCGAACTGCGCACAGCGCGCGGACACGCATCGCATGAGTTGGAGGTGGTTGGTGCACGAGGTGCAGTACGGTTGGTTCCATCTCGACAAGGGTATCCTGTACACGGCCAAAGCCATGCTGGTTCGGCCGGGCCCGGCGATCCGGGAGTATCTGGACGGGAGGCGAAAGCGGTACTTCCCGCCATTCACTTTCCTGCTTCTTCTCGTTGGCTTGAGCAGCCTCGTGCAGCACATGATCTCATCACGGGTGAGTGATCACCTGTCCGAGACGGTCACCTTGGAGGGTCAGGAGGTGCAAATGTTCCAATGGTTTTTCGACCACCAATCGGCGGTTCTTCTTGCGTTCACTCCGGTCTTTGCACTGGCCTCCTACGTCATGCTACAGCGCTATGGCCGCACTTTGGTGGAGTTCGTGATCGCCTGCGCTTTCATTGGCGGCCAGGGACTGCTTATCGAGTTGTTGTTACTTCCGTTAACGCCGGTCGTGCTTGGAAGCGACATCGGGGTGGGTAATGTGAGCATAGGCATCCGTGCGGGGATGTTCATTAGCACCATGGTCGGACTCCACCGACCCCATGCGGCATGGCGGGTCGCTACGCGCGCGTTCCTGGCATTGTTCCTTACCGGCGTGATCGGTATCGTCGTGGCGGTGATCGGGGTTGCTGTGTGGAATCAGGGGGCTCCCCTCTGATCAATGTGGACCACCTTTCCCTTTGCTATGCCGATGTGATCCCTACTTTCGACCGAGGAACAAAAAGTCGAGCGCCATGGCAACCTTGCTACAGTTCATCCTTGGCATTGCAAAGTCCCTTTACCGGCTTTACAAAGGCGAAGGAAGCGAGTAACTCTGTCCGTTTCGCGTGAGTACACCGGATCCCTGCAGCGACTTCAGTTCAACCCAGTGTCGAGCGCTTGAAGTAGAGGAATGGCCCCCAGCGGCCGCCGGGCTCCCAACCTTGGGCTAGGCGCTCGCGCCGCGCATCGTCGTGCCCCAAGCCGGTGTATCGGTCGTACTCCCACTTCATCACTTTTGTCGCATCCACAGGCTGACGGAATTCGAGGTAGAGCACACCGAAGTCCACCAGTTCCCAGCCTTCGCGGCCCATCGCTACAAGGACCTCCATTTCGTCCGTGGCGTTCGCGGTTCTCCGCGTGTAGTTCCACATTCCGTTCGTATCGATGGTGTGCGTGGCGGTCATGTGTTCCAAGGGATCAGGGAGAGCCAATGTAGCCGTTCAAGAGGCACCAAACTTCCATCCGGCCAATCCCGAGCTGCTTCCGAAGCCACCTACCTTTACGATACCCAAAAATCAAAGCATGAGGACCCGGATCATCGCCCCGATGCTCGTTCTATGGACGCTCTCGTCCATTTCCTGCGCCCAAACCGCTTCACCTTTGGGGCAAGCTCTGCTTAGCACGGCTGTGGCAGTGCCGGAGCAGGGATCCGCAGTTCCCCAGATCTCGAAGGAAGTGCAGAACATAGGCGGGATCCCTTTCGGAGAAGGCTCCGGGATCTACGATCCCTACGAGCATCGCATCCTGGGCAAGCAACGCTGGGAGAAGGACAGCTTTCTGCAATTCCTCTATCACACGCCCGGTACGCGCCATGAGCAGCCCGTGGTGTACGGGCCGCTGAAGGAGGGGTGTTGAGTTAGTTCTTGAGAAGCTCGACCTGTACGCTGCCATTGCGTGCGCCGTAAGCATCGACATCGTTCGACATGCGACGGATACGGATCGAGTATCCGTTCGCGTTGCTTGGACCGGTATAGAAGGTCCCCGAATTGGTCACCAACCGCCCAAGCCGCGTGTACTTTCCCCGGATGATCTGGCGGTTGTTTCTGTTATGTCTGCTCATTAGGTGCGGCGTCGCACCCGGCACCGCCCAATCCTCCAGCTACTACCTGGACGTGGCCGGTGGCCCCGCTTACAGCTTCGCCACAGGCACGCGCATCGTGGACACGTACGACTTCACCCTGCGGGACTCTACGCTGGAGGATGGGGGTGGAGTGGGCTACCAGATCGGGGCATTCCTCGGCATGGGCCGTCCCTTCGGAGCGCGGTTCCGCATGGGTCTTTTTTTGGAACGGCGGTTGATCAACGAGGGCATTGAAGTGGGCGGCTACAACGATGATCC
>JAGNSU010000090.1 GCA_017987895.1 Flavobacteriales bacterium
GGGCTCCGCACAAGGTATGCCCGCCTGCTGCGTTAATGGGCGACCGATACGCCTCAGGAATGCGTGATCATCTATTGCTCTCCCTAGCCGCCTTGTTCGCGGCCCTCACGACACAGGCCCAGATCGCTATCGGCGAATGGAGGGACCATTTCCCCTACCGGCAAACTTTGGCCGTGGCCGAAGGTGGGGGTAAGGCTTGGTGCGCTACGCGTAACGCGGTGTTCAGCTATGATCTAGCGACCGGGGAGATGCAGCGCCTCACGAAGGTGAACGCGCTGAGCGACGTGGATATCAGCATGGTGGCCTACAACACTTCGCTCAACGCACTGCTGGTGGGTTACCGCAACGGTAATCTGGACCTTGTGCGTTCCGCTTCGGCGAGCAATTTGAGCGACATTAAGCGTAGTAGCATCATCGGGGACAAAGGGGTCTACGACATCCATTTCGAGGGTCCCCTGGCCTATCTGGCCTGTGGCTTCGGCATTGTGGTGGTCGACCTGGAGGCGTTGGAGGTTCGGGATACTTGGTTCATCGCTCCGGGGGGGACCCAGCAAAAGGTGAACGCGATCGCGTTCACACCCGATTCGATCTATGCGGCTACCAACATCGGCCTTTTTGCCGCCTGGCGCAATGAGACCAACCTGGCCGCCTTCGCCTCCTGGCACCTGCGACCGGATATACCCCAACCCAACGGACCGTTCAACAGCGTAGGGGAAGTTGGTGGGAAGCTCGTTGTGAACTACCATCGCGCCGATGCTACGGACAAGGACACCGTGTATTTTTTCGAGGCGGGGGCCTGGCAGCGGGTGACCCATGCGTTCGGGCGGCAGAACACGTTCGTAAGCACAACTTCGAACCAGTTGCTCCTTTGCCAGAACGACCATGTGGAGCGCTATGGCTCCGACCTGGTCTTTCAAGACGCGCTCATCGGATACTCCGGGGGACTTTCCATAACCCCGGCCATGGCCGTTCCTACCCTGGATGGCACGGCCTTATGGATCGCCGACAGAAATCGGGGGTTGGTGCGGTCAGTGGCGGACCAAACCGGCACACCGACCTACCCCCCGGGCCCCGCCACGGTCTCGGCGCAGCGCATTGCCATGGCCGGTGGCGGCCTGTATGTTACCACGGGCGGGGTCGCAGGCAATTGGACGAATGTGTTCCGGCAGGAAGGGGTCCATTCGTTCGTGGACGGGACCTGGAGAACGACGAACAAGACCAATGACCCTTTGATGCAGACAGGGGCGAATCCGTTCGGGCAGACCGTCAACGACGTAATGGCGGTGGCGGTCGATCCGGAGGATGGCTCCCATGCCTTTGTGGGAAGCTGGGATGAGGGTGTGCTTGAGTTCCGCAACGGCCAGGTCCAGACCATCTACAATGCATCGGGCAACAGCAGCCTGCAGATCTATGCGGCGAACGGAGCCGAGAACCAGGTGATGGTGGCTGGCGTGGACCTCGATGCGGATGGGAATCTGTGGGTTTCGAACAGCAATTGTGAGCAACCGATCAGCGTGCGGACCGCCACTGGGAGCTGGCGTTCGTTCGATCCGGGCAATGTGCTCAACAACAACAACCTTCTGAGCGACATTCTCGCGGCGCACAACAACAGCCTGAAGTGGATCATTCGCCCGCGCAGCAACGGCTTGCTCGTCTTCGACGATAATGGTACGATCGACCAAGTGGGCGACGACCAGTACAAGGCCCTTACCACGGCCGAAGGGAACGGGGGGCTTCCGTCCCTCGACGTATTCAGCATGGCCGAAGACCTGGACGGCGAGATCTGGATAGGCACCGGCAAAGGTGTTGCCGTGTTCTATAACCCGGAGGCGGTGTTCTCCACTGACGGTGCAGACTGTCAGCAGATCCTGATCGAGCAGGACGGCAATGTTCAGATCCTGCTGGAGACCGAGGCGGTGATATCGTTGGCGGTGGATGGGGCGGACCACAAATGGTTGGGCACGCAGAGCAGTGGAGCCTACATGGTCTCTCCGGATGGGACCGAACAACTGCTGCACTTCACACCGGAGAACAGCCCCTTGCCGAGCAATACGGTGATGGGGATCGCGATCGATGAAGGCACGGGGGAAGTGTTCTTCGCCACCGATCAAGGCATGGTGAGCTATCGGAACACCGCCACCGAGGGGGGCACCTCGAACGCGTGCGCCAGCGTGTTCCCCAACCCGGTGCGCGAGACCTGGACCGGTCCCATAGCCATTACCGGACTTATGCGCGATTCGGATGTAAAGGTCACCGACATCGCGGGTAACCTCGTGTACCGCACCACATCGCAAGGTGGCCAGGCCATCTGGCCCGGCACGGACCTGAGCGGCAATCGTGTAAGCACGGGCGTGTACATGATCTTCGCTGCCGACCCAACGGGTGAGTCGCGCTGCAACACCAAGGTGCTGGTGGTGCGCTAGCCCACGCTCCCTGCCCGGGCGTCCATGTTGCATACCACCCGCGCCTTGGTCCTTCGGGCCATCCCGCATCGCGATCGCATGGTGGTGCTCAAAGCATACACGGAAGAGTTCGGCTTGCGGAGCTATTTGGTGCGTGGTAACGCCCAGCGGGGTCTTCCACAGGCGCTCTTGCAACCACTGAACAGGATCGAACTGGTGGTGGACGAGCGCGCGGAACGGGACCTGCACCACGTGCGGGAAATGAGGCTCTATCGGCCCTATCTCCACATCCACGGCGATGCGGTGCGCGGCGCGGTGTTGCTCTTCCTTCAGGAGGTGCTGTACCGAACGCTCCGCGAGGAAGCCAGCGATCCGGCGCTCTACGCGTTCCTGGACAGCGCATTGGGCCGGTTGGACGAGACCGCTGACGTGCGTCATTTCCCGCTCGTTTTCCTGTTGAGGTATGCGACGATGCTCGGTTTCGCTCCGGAAGCCCCTGAAGCCGCTGCGCCCTATTTCGATCTGCAGGAAGGGAGGTTCGTACACGAACTACCCCTGCACGCGCACGCTATCGGGCCACCGCTGACCGCTGTTCTTGCCGCGCTTCTTCCCCTCGACCTGGAAACCACCGCCGACGTAACGGTGCCCTGGGCGCAGCGCCGGGAGCTGCTAGACCTGCTGTTGCGTTACCTGCGCCTTCATGTCCCTGGGGCACCGGAACTGCGATCACCAGAAGTGCTGCACCAACTGCTCACCTGAACGTTGAGCGGGTAACTTCGGCGGATCCTGGTCCCCCATGAACGCCCACTGGACGCTCGCGCTCGCTCCGGCCCTTTGGCTCGCGGCCTGCTCCACACCCGCTTCCGACATGTCCACCTCCACCGCACTGAGCCCCCCCATCGCCGCCAAGGAACCGCATGACCTTACCACCCATGGCCATACGCGCCGGGACGAGTACTTCTGGATGCGCCTTTCCGAAGCCCAGCGCTCTGCCCCCAAGCCCGATGCGCACACGCGAAAAGTAGTGGCACACTTGGAAGCGGAGAATAGCTACACCGATTCCATGATGGCTCCGGTGCGCGGTCTGCGTGAGGCGCTCTTCAAAGAGATGAAAGCGCGCGTGAAAGAGGATGACCTGAGCGTGCCCTATCGGGAGAACGGCTACTGGTACAGCTTCCGTTACGAGAAGGGGAAGGAGTACGCGGTACACATGCGCCGTGCGGATACGGAGGGTGCGCCAGAGACCGATATTCTGAACGAGAACGTCATGGCCGAGGGACATGAGTTCTTCGACTTGGGCGATTTCGAGATCGCCCCTGGCAACAACCTTTGCGCTTACAGTGTGGACACTGTAGGACGACGGCTCTACACCATCCGGTTCCGCGATCTGACCACCGGGCAGGACCTGCCCGATGTGGTGCCGAACACCAGCGGCGGGGGCGCCTGGGCCGATGATCGCACCTTCTTCTATGCGGTGAAGGACAGCACGCTGCGCGACCATAAGATCCTCCGCCATGTGCTCGGTACCGATCCATCCACCGATGTGGAAGTGTTCCATGAGGCCGATCCCGCGTACAGTTGCGATGTGGCACGGAGCCGGTCGGACCGCTTCGTAATGATCGCCACCGGAAGCACCATGAGCACCGAAGAGTTGCTGCTACCGGCGATCCAGCCGATGGGCGCCTTCACCGTGTTCCAGTCGCGCGAAGAGGAACATGAGTACAGCGCGCAGCACGTTCCGGGCAAGTTCTACATCCTCACCAACTGGAACGCGAAGAACTTCAGATTGATGGAATGTCCAGAAGACAAGACCGGCAAAGAGCACTGGAAGGAAGTGATCCCGCACCGCGATGAAGTGCTGCTGGAGGATGTGGACCTGTTCCGTGACCATATGGTGATCAGCGAACGGCGGGAGGGGCTCGTGCATCTTCGGGTGCGCAAGTTCTCCACCGGGGCCGAGCACGAGATCGCCTTCCACGACCCCGCCTACGTGGCCTATGGAGGCACCAATGCGGAATGGAACAGCGACAAGTTCCGGTATGGGTATACGAGCCTTACCACCCCCAGCAGTGTGTTGGAGCATGACTTGGATAAGCGCACGGATACGTTACTGAAACAGCAAGAGGTCGTGGGCGATTTCGACGCATCGCGCTACGCGAGCGAACGCATCTGGGCGGTTGCGAAGGATGGAGCACGGGTGCCCATCAGCCTGGTGTATCGCAAGGGAACGAAGCTGGATGGTACCTCACCGTTGCTCCTGGCCGGGTATGGGTCCTACGGCATCAGTTCCGAACCCACGTTCACCAGTGCGCGGCTCTCACTACTGGATCGGGGCTTTGTCCATGCCATCGCACACATACGCGGTGGAGAAGAAATGGGCCGGGCATGGTACGAGATGGGCCGGATGGAACACAAGATGAACACCTTCACGGACTTCATCGCGTGCGCCGAACATCTCCTGGCGAAGAAGTATGCGGATCCCGAACGCCTGTTCGCTTGGGGCGGAAGCGCGGGAGGTCTGCTGATGGGGGCGGCGGCCAACCTAAGGCCGGACCTATGGAAGGGGTTGGTCGCCGAAGTGCCGTTCGTGGACGTGGTGACCACCATGCTCGACGAAAGCATCCCCCTCACCACCGGCGAATTCGATGAGTGGGGGGATCCCAAGGAAAAGGACGCCTACGATCGGATGCTCAGCTATTCTCCCTATGACAACGTGAAGGATGCCGACTATCCGGCTATGCTCGTCACCACGGGGTTCCATGATAGCCAAGTGCAGTATTGGGAACCTGCGAAATGGGTCGCGCGGTTGCGCGAGCATCATCGGGGCGTGTCGCCGATACTACTGCACACCAATATGGACGCCGGCCATGGAGGGGCCTCGGGCCGCTTCGAACGGCTGAAAGAAGTCGCTCTGAACTATGCTTTCCTGCTTTGGCAGGCCGGGATCGAAAAATGAAAGGACCGTTCCGTTCCGCTTGAACGCGCCGCCATCCGCAGGGATAAGTTCCCTATGCCTTCAGGAGGCGAGGCTCTCGGCATGCACGATCTCCTCCGGCAGCATCGGGATCACCGCGATGGGCTGTTGTGGATCGCGCTGGAAGCGCTCGTAGTCGCGCACACTCGCGAAGAACATACGCGTGACAGGGCCCGTTTCCACCTCCCAAACCACCCCGAACACTTCCTTGCCCGAGCGGAGCTTGAAGCGACAGTGTTTGTGGTAAAGATCTCGGATGACGGAGCTTTCCATGGTCGGATTTCGCACCGGGAAATTAGCGGGTGCGAACGCAGCGAGGTGCCGCGAATTTTCAACATGCACCACCATGCTGTTCAAAAAACGCAACGCGCGGGTACCGTAGTACTTGGCCTTCAGAGGAATGAAAGGATCAGCCCGGTTGCACCCCGACCTTGATCTTTTTTCCGGGAGCGAGACGCTTGCTGTTCAGCCCGGCGTTCAACCGCCGCAGGTCCTCCACCGTCACGCCCGGATAAAGTTGCGCGATACCCCACAGGGTATCGCCGGGTTGCACGACGTGATAGATGAATGCTTCAGCAGCGTTCGGTGGTGGTGGCGCGAGTTTCTCTGCTTGCGCCACGGCAGGAGCAGGTGCTGGCCGCTGCAAGGCCGCAGTGCCAGTGTTCGTTGCCGCCGGTCGCTCAATACGAAGCTTCTGCCCGGGCTGGATCCGATCCCCGTGCAATCCGTTCCATGATCTCAATTGCGCAACGGTTATTCCGTTACGCTGCGCGATCGTGCCAAGCGATTCGCCACGACGCACGGTATGCGTGCTGACCTGGGGCGGGGCCGCTTGGGCCAATGCCGTGGGGGCGACCACGGGTGTTGTGACCGTTGCGGTTCCAGCGAGATAGCGGTAGCGTATGCTGTCTTCGCGTGCCAAGAACGGCCGCACCAGATCGCGGGGCATGTACAACGTCACCGGTTGATCGGGATCGGGCACGTACCCTTGCTTGAACACCGGGTTCAGGTCGCGCAGGGCGGTCTCATCACCACCGGTATAGCGCGCCAGGTCGGCGATCGTGAGCGGGTAACACACCTGCACGGTATCCACTTCATACGCGCAGTAGTTGGGCTGCACGGGATAGAGATTGTGGTCCGCGGCATGCTCGAAGATGTAGTTCACCGCGATGAACGCGGGAACATAGCCCCGGGTCTCGCGCGGGAGATGATCGTACACTTCCCAGTAATCCATACGCCCACCGCTTCGGCGGATCGCCTTGTTCACATTGCCAGGGCCGCAGTTATAGGCGGCAAGCGCAAGCTCCCAATTTCCGAAGATGCGGTGCAGGTCCTTGAGGTATCTACAGGCGGCGTCGGTGCTCATGTACACATCGCAACGCTCGTCCACATAGCTGTCCACGCGAAGGCCGTAGAGTTTGCCCGTACCCACGATGAACTGCCAGAGCCCCACCGCAGCGGCGCGGCTCCGTGCTGCGGGATACAATGCGCTCTCCACCACGGCGAGGTACTTCAGTTCCTGCGGCAGGCCGTGCCGGTCCAAGGCTTCCTCGAACACTGGGAAGTAGAGTTGCGCCAAACCCAGCATACGGCTGGTCTGTTCGCGTTTGCGCACGGCGTACAAGTCAATGTAGGACTGCACCACCGGATTGTAGGTGAGCACGAACGGTGTTTGTCGGTCGAGCACCGAAAGCCTTCGATGTATCTCCGTTGGCGGGTAGGAGGGAACGGTGTTGGCCGGGAAGCCATGAACGTTCAATAACGCGGTATCCGCCGTAAAGGGGTCGTGCATCACCCAGGGCAAATGGGCGAGGTCGTCCAGCCGTTGGAGCACCGGGTCGTCCGGTGGAAGGGCCGGTATTTCCTGTCCTGTTTGTGCGGACCCTGCCAGAGGAAGGGCCACCAATGCCAGCAATAGACGGAATGCGTTCATGGTCAAGGACAAAGTAAGGTTGATACGGTCGCGGTCCGACATTGTTGTCCCACCGGTCGATCCACGATCCAACGTTAACGACGCTCCACTTCGGATCCATGTGCTCCTTGGGGCCACAATACCCTTGAACGCGGGTTGGAACACGGGAGGAAGACCAGTCTTGTCGACGGCTACATTTGCCCGCCTCTGGGTGCCCTTCGGCGCGACCGGAACAAGCATGAAGAACCCCGAGAAGTGGAAGCCCAGTCGCATCGTGCGCGACCCTTCGACAGGGCGCTATAGGACGAACGTGGCAGGGGTGTATGGCGGGTCGTGGTACACCGCTGAGCTACAGCATGCGCTGTACATCCCTTTGATCCAGGAGCACATCACCGGCTTCGTGCTGGACCTGGGGTGCGGCCCCGTACCGTACCATGAGCTCTACAGCGAGCGTGCCACCGGGAGTTGTTGTGTGGACTGGGCCGGGAGCATGCACACCAAGGAGTTGCTGGACCATTTCGTGGACCTCAATGCCCCAGGCCCACTGCCGTTCGCCGAAAGCACGTTCGATTCCGCAGTGCTTTCGGACATGCTGGTGCATATCACCCGGCCACATGTACTTATGGCTGAAGTACAGCGCGTGCTGAAGCCAGGGGGGAAGGTGTTGATCACCGCACCGTTCGTGTATTGGATGGGTGAGTATCCGCATGAATATTTCCATCCCTCCCCTTTCGCACTGAAGCACTTGTGCGAGGCCGCTGGCATGGAAGTGCTGCATCAAGAGGTATATGGCGGTCATGCCGACGTCCTGATGGACACGCTGAACAAGTTCATGCCCGCGGGATTGCCGAACCGCTTTTTCCGCCTTTTTGCGCAGGTCGTGCTCTGGACCGGGTGGCCACAGCGGAACAGGCAGCGCACAAAAGGGCCCTACGCGCTCGGCTCGAGCATGGTCGCGCGTAAGCCGGAGGTTTAGCCACCGTCCGCTCGTCCATAGGCCGGGCGGATACCTTTACCGGCACCGCCACAGCGTGCGTTCGATCCGTCAAGCCCTTCAGAGCATCCGGCACGATCTGGACCGGCTCCGCACCCCGGGATCGTTCACGCGGAACTCCTTCCACTTCCTATCGGGCAACGCGCTCGGGATGCTCAGCCAGGTAGTGCTCACGCCGATCATCGCCCGCATCTACGGTCCTGAGGCCTACGGGATGTTCGGGCTCTACCTCGCTCTGGTGATGAACAGCGCGTCGGTGAGCGATCTGGGCTTCTCCGCCGCGTACGTATTGCCAAAGGAAGAGGAGAAATTCTTGCAGCTAGTGCGCTTCAATCTGTTGCTCACTGGTGTGGTGTCGCTCTGTTGCCTGCTGATCGCGATCTGCTCCGGGCCGCTGTACGCGGTATTTCCTGACCTGGCGGTACTGGGCGATTGGATCTATCTCGTGGCGCCGGTATCTGCGTGTTACGCGCTGTCCATCATCGCGACGCAATGGCTCGCGCGTGCGAAGAAGTTCAAGGAGAGCGCGTTCACCGGCGTGAGCATGGACGTGGGAACGCGGCTCTTCAACGTGGCGTTCGGCCTAGGGAGCAAAGGGATGCCGTACGGCTTGATGTTGGGAGATGCCCTGGTGCGGGGTGCGGCAATTCCCTTTTATGCGCGCTGGTTAAGGCCGGTGGGTCTTGACAGTTTGCGCACAGGCTGGACCTGGATGAGTATTCGCGCAACGGTCATGGAATACCGCCGTTATCCGTTATGGATCTTTCCGGAACGGTGGGTGAGCTTGCTTGGTATTCAGCTGCCGCTGTTCTTCCTGGCCTCGGACCTCGCCGCAGTGGGGCACTTCGCGTTGGGCGCGGCTCTCTTGTTGATCCCTTTGCGATTGCTGGGGTTTTCGTTCGGACCGGTGTACATGCAGAAGGCGGCCGAAACCGTGCATGCGGCCCCGGAGGAACTGAAGCGGGTGACGCGCGGTCTGTTTACCCGGCTGCTTTGGGTGGGCCTCTCGCCCTTTCTGCTCATGACCTTCTTCGCCGATCACGGCTTCGCGCTGGTCTTCGGCGAACCGTGGCGTGATGCGGGGTTCGCTACAGCATGCCTCGGGCCTTCCTTCCTGTTCCGGTTGGTGACAGAGCCTTTGGTATCGATCTTCAACGTGCGGCGGAAGGAACACTTCATGCTCGTGTTCCAGATCGTGCTCAACGTGTTCCGCACCGCTGCGATGGGTCTGGTCTTGTACCTGGGTTGGGGCACGGATGCGGTGCTGATCGCCTATGGCCTGTGGAGCCTGCTGGGTTCGATGGTCCTTTCTGCCTTTGTGCTCAACGCGGCGCGGTTGAACGGCAGGGCCATGACCATGCGCGCCGTATCGCTGGTGCTGGTGGCCTCCGCGTTGTTCGCGGCGATCCGCTTCGCCCTGTTCGGCTCTTGGGTACCCCTGCCGGGCTGACCGGTCATCGATCAGTCCTTTTCCTTCTTGCCGCGCTCCTGTTTCTGGAGCGGGTTCACCCCGATCGTCTTGAAGATCTCGCGTTGGCGAAGGATGTCGGTCGCCATCCATACCGCGTTACGGAAGCTGCCCTCATCGGCCACGCCCTTTCCGGCGATGTCCAGACCGGTGCCATGATCGGGACTGGTGCGCACGATGGGCAACCCAGCGGTGAAGTTCACCCCATGGCCGAAGCTCAACGCCTTGAAAGGAGCCAGCCCCTGGTCGTGGTACATGGCCAGCACACCATCGAACTGCTTGTAGGTGCCGTTACCGAAGAAACCATCGGCCGCGTAGGGCCCCATCGCCTGGATCCCCTCGCTCACCAGCTGGCGCACAGCGGGCAGGATCCGCTCGCGGTCCTCGGTACCCAGGGTGCCGCCGTCCCCCGCGTGCGGGTTCAGGCCCAGCAAGGCGAGGCGAGGTGTGATGACCCCGAAATCGCGCAGCAGGCTTTGGTGAAAGAGACGGGCCTTGATCAGGATGCGCTCTGTGGTGATGGCAGCGGCCACATCCTTCAGTGGGATATGGCCGGTAACGGTGCCCACGCGCAGCCCATCGCCTACGAGCACCATCAACACTTGGTCCACACCAGCGACGTGGGCCAGGTATTCCGTATGGCCCGGAAAGGCGAAGCCGGCGGCCTCCATGGCGTTCTTGTCGATCGGTGCGGTCACGAGCAGGTCCACCTTTCCAGCGGCCAGATCATGTGTGGCGGCTTCGAGGCTCTGAATGGCGAACGTCGCCGACTTACCACTGGGCTTCCCGAGCTCAATGGGAACATCCTCCTCCCAGAGGTTCACGAGGTTGAGCTTCTTCGGAAGCGCATCGGCCGCGTCGTTCACGCGATGGAACTGGACCTCGTCCAACCCCAGCGCTTTGCGGTGGTGGCTCACGGCTTTGGCCGAGGCATAGAGCACCGGTGTTACGTCCTGCAAGAGCCGGGCATCCTCGAAGGTCTTCAACACCACCTCGATCCCGATCCCGTGGAGGTCACCGCAACTGATGCCGACACGTGGGGCTTTCCTTCCTTCGCTCATCGCTCTATAGCTTCCCTCTAGGCCTTTGCCGCTCGCCGCTTGATGAATTCCACGAGCAGCCGCACCCCGGTACCGGTGCCGCCTTTCGGTCGGTAACCGTCGCGCTTCGTCAGGAAGGCGGGACCCGCGATATCCAGATGGATATACGGGCGCGTAGTGAAGCGCGCGAGGAACTTCCCGGCCGTGATCATGCCCGCACTGTCGCTGCCCAGGTTCTTCATGTCGGCGATGTCGCTGTCCAATTCCTTGTCGTACTCCTTCCAGAAGGGGAAATGCGCGATACGTTCATGTACCTGATCGCCCGAAGCGCGGAGCCGTTCAAAGGTGCGGTCGTCCGCGGTGCCCATGGCCACGATGCCTTGGGTGCCGATGGCGCGTGCGGCGGCGCCGGTCAGCGTGGCGACCGTGACGATCGTTTCCGCGGCATATCGTTCGGCATAGCTAAGGCCGTCAGCCAAGATCATGCGCCCTTCCGCATCGCTGTTCAGCACCTCCACGGTCAGGCCGCTGTGCATGCGCACCACATCGCCCGGTGCGAAAGCGTTGCCTCCGGGCCGGTTATCCGTGGCGGGCACGATGGCGACCACGTGCACAGGCAGCTCCAGCAGAGCGGCGGCGGCGATGGCACCGGCCACACAGGCCCCACCGGCCATGTCGCACTTCATATAGTCCATGCTGTTGGGCGTGGGCTTCAAGCTCAAGCCGCCGGTATCGTACACCACGCCTTTGCCCACGAGCACGATGGGTTTGGCGTTCACCACCTTCTTGGGTTTGTATTCCAGGATGGAAAAGGTGGGCGGGTCGATACTGCCTTTGTTCACCGCGAGCAGGCCTCCCATGCCCAGCGCCTCGATCTGGGCTTTTTCCAGCACCTGGAATTTCACACCGGCATTGCGGCAGAGGGTGCGGAACTCACTGGCCAGTTGCACCGCGTTCAAGGAGGAGACGGGATCGTTCACCAGGTCGCGCACCGTACAAACCACATCGGCCAGATCACTGAGCCGCTCGAGGATTTTGCGGTCCACATCCGGATGCACCACGGTGAGGCGCTCCAGGGTAGCAGGCGCCTTTGAAGTCTTGAACTTGCGGTAGTTGTAGGTGCCAAGCGCGAACCCCTCGGCCAGGGCCAGGAGCAGTTCGGTATCGTCATGGAGCCCGATCAATTGAGCCTCGGTGCGCTTGGCGGCGGTGAGTCGCTCGGCCATGAGAGCACCAGCGCGACGGGCGTTCTCCAGTTGTTCCGACCGGGAGCCTTTCGCCGGGCTATGCACAAGCACCATGCGGCCGCTAATGTCCAGTGCCGCAACGGGTTCGTCGGTGCCTAGCTGCTCGCCAAGGTAGTGCAGGTCCTGCCGCTCCAGGTCCAATTCCCGCAAGCGGTTCTTGCCCGCCACCAGGGCAAGGGTATCCTTACCGGCGGCGGGCCGGGGGCTCTTTTCGATCGTGATCATCGGTGGGCGGTGGGCGGTGCGGAGGGTCGTGTCCAAAGATAGGTTTCCAGGGTTGGTGGTCCGGGTGGCGCACCAA
>JAGNSU010000091.1 GCA_017987895.1 Flavobacteriales bacterium
ACGCTCATGCCCGAAAGCTACGCCGTCGATCAGCGTTCGATGGGCTTTCCAGCCCCGGCCCATGCGCCGATCCCACCGGCCAGATCCACCACATCGGTGAAGCCCTGCTGCTGAAGGTAGGCGCGCGCTGCGGCACTGCGACGACCGGAGGCGCAATAGAGCAGTACAGGTTTCGACTTCTCCAGTTCGTTCACGTTCTGTGCCAGTTGCCCGCTGGTCTGATCCAAGTTCGTCGAACCTGCGATGTGACCATCCGCATATTCAGCGGCGGTGCGCACATCCACCAACTGTGCGTCGCTTTCCGCAAGGCGGACGGCAAAGGCGGCCGCATCCAGGCTGTTGGTGCCTTGTTGGGGCATGGTGCATGCCATCAGCAGAAGCGGCAGTGCGGATAGTCGGACGGGAGCGAAGAGGTTGCGCATGATCGACCAGGTCGTTAAAGGCGGGAACCGCGCGAATGGCACGGCTCTCATGCCTCATGGATGCTCACATGGAATTCTTCAAGGTGGTCCAGGGCCCACCGTTGTAGACGTCGAAGCCGTGGCGCTTCAATTCATCGGCGGCCATGCCACTGCGCGCACCGCTGCGGCAGCAGGTGATCACCGGTTTGCTCTTGTCGAGCTTCTTCAACTCGTCCTGGATGCGGTCCAACGGGATGTTGATCGCTCCCTGCACATGACCGCTCCGGAACTCGTCCGCCGTGCGCACGTCAACGATGGTCGCTCCTTCCTTGATCTTCTGACCGAGGTCCACTTTGGGGCCGATACCGAACAATGTCTTGAACATGGTCTATGGTGTTTTGCTTTCGCGGTACAAAGGTGCGGAGTTCGCCAAGCGCCGTCGGTGACTGACATCACAGAGCGGCGCGCGCATCAGAACACGTAGTTGATGATCAGGTCCGCGTGCAGCATATCCACCTTGTTGATCGACTGCCGTTCAGTGAGGTTACTATGCAGTGGAAGCTTCGCCAGCACCAGTACTTGCGCAGCAAGGCCCTTCCATCCGCCATTGAACTGGTATTGCGCGTTCACATCGAACTGCGTGTAGGATGGCATCGCGTACTTGTTCAGCCGCGCATCGGTGAGTTCGGGCATCCGGTACAGACCGCCGTCCACTTGGATCCGCCAGCCGTTGTCCGCTTTCCAGATCAGGTTCAGCGAAGCCGCGTGTACATCCCCCGCTCCTTCGTTGCGCTCACGCGGCAGGAAGGTGAAGAAGGGGTCGCGGCCCCACTCGCGTGGCATCAGGTAACGACCATCTGCGGTGATGCGCGTGTAGTTCAGCTGCCAGCGGAACTTTCCGAGCACATTGCGCAAACGCGCGCTGAACGCCCATGACGCTTCGCTCCCCGGCATATACGAGAGACTGTCGTTGCTGTGCCCCCGGTAACGTGCTGCGTCCTGCCGGATCGCCATGGCCGAAGCGCTCCAGCGGGCTTCCTTGCTGCCAGCATCCAGTTGCATCAAAGCGCTGTTGAACACGTTCTCGGTGTGAACGTTCCAAACGGTGATCGATAAGGAGCGATGCACCTTCTGTTTGATGCTTGTGGCGAATAGGCCCGCGCTCTCCACGTGCTCGCCATGCTGTGCGCCTTCGCCGTATACGTTGCGCCCGACCGGGAAAACGGACATGCTCTCGTCCACCGCGTACCATTCGCTGGCGCCACGGGGCGCCACGCGGTAGATCCATCCGCCTTGCAGCGCCGTGCCGTGTTGGGTGCGGTGCTGTGCCCAGATGCCTTCGAACAAGCTGGGGTGCATGCGCCCATCCTGTGGGTTGAGGAAGGGCGTGTTCAATTCTTGTTTTCCGATCACCACCTGTGTTCGCTCATTGCGCGACAACCAGTCCAACTGGAACTCGTGGAGGTAGGCCAGGTCGTTGGTGTGGCGAGGGTCGTTCACATCATACAATCCGATCTCGTAGCGGTTGGCCGCATCGGTTATGGGGTCGAGCACCGTGAGATCGCTCGTTTCAAGATCGAAGGTGTAGCCGCCGCTGAGCTTGAACCGCGTGCCATGCCAGCGTTGCGACGTGAAGCCGAGCGTGCCGCCGAAGGCCACGGCGTGATAATCGGCCGGTGCCCCGTCGTTGATCGTCATCATATTGTACAGCCGGAAGCGACCGTCCAGCTCGCCCCGCTTCATGATGTCGTACAAATGGCTGGCACCGCGCAAGCTGTCGTTGCTGGGGATGTCCTGCTCGCTGTGTTGCGCCGAGCCGATCAATGGCCACGCCACCATTAGGACAAAGGCCAAGCCCCACCGACCGCTGTGCGATCGGGTCATCACTGCGTTCTGCATGGGTCAAAAACCCGCTTTGATGTAGCTCCAGCCGTCCTCCTGCCGCTCCACGATGTGGATGATGCCAGCCTTCACGTAGCCCGCTTCGGGGATCACCTTCGTCCGGTCGAGGTTCCGCTCCTTGATCGTGTTCTCGCACGCGAGGAACACGATGCCCTGCGCGGCGAACTCCTTCACCTTCGCTTGCACAATGCTGCGGTCACTCATGAGCATGTCCATGCCGGGGCCGTGGCACACCACTTCGATCCGCATATTGGGAGCGGCTTCCTTCATGTTCTTGAACTGCTTCATCAGGTTCTTGTGGACGAGCGTATCGCCACTGGTGAGCTGCATGATGATGCGGTGCTGGCGCTCGGTCTGTTGGGCGAACGTCACGCTGCCGAGGAGGATGGCGAGGAGGAAGAGGAGCTTCTTCATGGGGCAAAGGTCTGGTGGCAGGGTTGTGCGGTCCGTGACCTGTCTCACACAACTCAACGGAATTCGTAGTCGTACCCTTCGAGTTGGCTCAGCAAGGTCTGCGGTGCATCCGTGGCCGTGATGCGGCCCTCGACTTTTGGGGCTACGGGAGAGAACGCCCCGAAATACTCGCGCAAGATGTTGTGCATGGTGGCGTTGGCACGGCGCGGGTTGGAGACTTTCTCCAGCCTGCACAACGTATCGTTCGGGTCGCCTTCACGCTCGCAAGCCGCGATGACGTAGGTCCGCTTCAGGTCGATGGGCTTCTTGCCCACTTTGATCCAGTTCACGCGCTTGCCCATGTCGTTGTTCATGGTGAAGTTGGCCGTCATGCCCTTGAAGCGTACCACCCAGCCTCCGAAGCGTTTGGCGGGATCCTTGGCGAAGACGTTGTGCAACTCTTTCTCAAGCCAGTCCCATAGTTGCTGCCCGGTCGCCTCACCGTACTTGGCTTCACTGTCCACTGGGATCATGCTCCAGATGTTGTCGTTGGTGATCGGCGTGGGCGTCTTGCCATCCGCCACGATCGGCGGACAGAAACGAAAGCCGTTGCTGATGGCGACCTCTGGCTTGAGCTTCCACATGATCGCGTCGGTGATCAGGTTGTCCATCGGATTCTCGATCACGTAGTAGCGCACCAGCGTGTTCTTTGTGCTGCCAACGACCTTGCTCAGTTGCTCTTTGTACGGCGCGCTCACCTCATCAACAAGCTTCAGCATGCCTTGGTCGGCGGGATACTTTTCCGGATCCACATCGAGCAGTTCGTAGTGGCTGTCCTTCACCTTGCCATCTTCAACCACCACATCCAAGCGCGCTACGAACGAACCGAAAGCACCCGGTTCCGTCACCTTGCTGTACTTGCCGTCGATGGGCTTGCGCACGCGCTCATGCGTGTCGGCACCGAGGATGAGGTCCGCGCCTTCCACCTCAGGCTTGTTCGCAAGATCCACTTGTTGGGCGAGGCCCATGTGCGTGACGAGAAAGACCATGGCGCACTGCTCGTAGTCGCGCAAGATGCGGATGTACTTGGCGACGTTCAGTTCCGGCTTGGTGAACTGGATGCCATAGCTGTACGCCGGTGATTGCCGCTTGGGCGTGAGCGGATCGTTGTAGCCGATGAAACCGATCTTGACACCTGCGACGCGTTTCGTCCAGTAGGGCGGGAAGATCATTTCGCCCTTGAACTCGGCGTTCTTGTCCGGCGTGGAGATCGATCCTTCGGGGTACGCCGCATGGAACATGTTCGCGCAGACCTTATCGGCCTTGTACGAACCGAGGTCCTTCAGCATCATCTCCTTGCCGTAGATCACCTCCCAGTTGCCGGGGAGCACCAGGTCATAGCCGACGCGGTCCATCAATGGCACCAGTGCGCGGCCTTCGCTCATCGCTGCCACACCGCCGCCTTGGAAACAATCGCCGCCATCGATGACGATCGTATTCTCTGGATCCTCGTTGCGTAGCGTGTCGATCATGGTCTTCAACACACCGAAGCCGCCGCGTTTTTTGTACACGGGATTGCCGCCTTCCAGGAAGAACTCGTCGTGCGTGTTCAGTTGCGCGTGGATGTCGCTCGTATGCAGGATCGTGAACTTTTGCGCCTTGCCTTGCAAGACAGCTTTGCTCTTCACGAGTTCATCGCGACGATCGTTCAACGCACCCATGGCAACGGTGGGACCGAGGGTAAGTCCCGCGCCCAAGGCCCCGAGCGAGCGCAGCATGGCGCGTCGCGAGATCCCGTTCTTCTCTTCGTCGTGCGCGCCGCAAGAGCAGCCTTCAGGGTGTACGATCTCGCTCATGGTCGCTTCTTCTTTTTTGCCCTGGCTTTTGCATCTGCGATGGGTCCGAAGGGTCCGAACTTGTGTTGCACTTCAGGGATGCTGTCGGCGAACGGCCCGAATGGATGGTCCACAGGCTTGCCCGAGATGTTCGGCCAGTCCTTCGACAGGTCGCGATCGGGACGCTGTTGTGAGTTCACGTAGGCTGCTACATCCCACGCCTCTTCATCACTGAGCTGCGGGCTCTCCCATGTCACACCTTGCGGCATGTTGTTCTTCACGTAGCCGGCGAATCGGCTCAACCGGTACAGACCTGCACCGATGTTATAGCTGTGCTCGCCCCACAAGGGCGGGTACTGGTAGGTGCTTCCGTTCGCCGCCTTCACGCCAGCACCATCCTCCTTGTGACAGCTCGCGCATTTCGCGGTATAGATCGCCCCACCCTTTAACGGATCCGCTGCACGATCCATGAATTTGAGTTCGGTAAGCCCGGACCCTTTCGGCTTGCCACCTTTCTGGATGTCCGTGCCGAGCCACTCCATGTATGCGACAAGTGCTTGCATCTCCCGGCTCGTGCTGTCGAGGGCCGTTCCGTTCAAACTGCGTTCGAAACAATCGTTGATGCGTTTCACCACTGTCTCTGTCGCGCCGCTGCGTTCGCGGAATTTCGGATAGGTGCTCCACACCGCACTGTAATTGTTACCCCATGGTTTCGTGCCGGCATCCAGGTGGCAGTTCTGGCAATTCATACCGTTGGTCTGCTGGGCGATGATCCCCTGCGGACCGAGATAGAACGCCGTGTTGCGGATCAACTCACGGCCATAGCGGACCAGATCTTCGCGCTCACCCCCGATGTGGTCGATCAGCGTAGTGTCCATGCCCATCCACAAACTGTCTGTGGCATAGCTCGCGATCATCCGCGGCGGTGGTTCGAACCATTTGCGTGGTGAAGCCATGAACGCGACGATCAACAAAATGATGGTCACGGTGGCACCTTTCGCGATGCGTGGACCGCGCTCATCGTATGACGATCCGGCCCGCTCTTTCAGCGCGCGCATGGCCTGCTCCGTCACACTCTGCCACAGCAGGATGAGCAGCGCGATGATGAGCAGAACGATCGCTACGAACATGACCGGTCGAAGGACTTAGTGCGGCAGCTTGTCTCGCAGCAGCCCGTACACCCATGTGCCGGCCACCGCACTGACGAAGGTGACGATGATCACGCTGAAACCCGCGCCCATTTGTGCGAACAGCGGTCCGGGACAAGCGCCGGTGATCGCCCAGCCCAAGCCGAACAGCAGGCCCCCGTATACCTGCCCTTTGTTGAATGTCTTGTCCGGAATGTGGATCGCCTCGCCATAGATCGTTTTCGCTTTCGTCCGCTTGATGAGGAGCACGCTAATGAGACCCACGACCACAGCGGTGCCGATCACCCCGTACATGTGGAAGCTCTCGAAGCGGAACATCTCCTGGATGCGGAACCAGCTCACGATCTCCGCTTTCACGAAGACGATGCCGAAGAGGATGCCCCAAGCCGCGTACTTCAGGTTGTGCCACCAAGGGTGGACCAATTCGCTTTCGTTGACGCAGATGGCGTCCAGTTCCCGGGCCTTCAGATCGGCCAGTTCCTGGGGAGTGGGGGTGTGTTGGAAGGCTTGTTCCATGATCTCAAAGAGTAAGGAGGAAGGGGAGTATGAACCACGTCATGACGATGCCGCCGACCATGAAACAACAAGTGGCCACAAGGCTCGGCCATTGCAAACTGCTGAGCCCCATGATCGCATGGCCGCTCGTGCATCCACCGGCGTACCGCGTGCCGAAGCCCACCATGAAACCGCCGATCACCAAGAAGATGAGACCGCGCAGCGTGAAGAGCTGCTCCCATGAGAAGATCTCCGAAGGCAGTAATGCGGAGGTGTCGGTGATGCCCTTGGAAGCGAGGTATTCAGCGGTAGGTTCAGCAAGCACCAAGGGATCCGGGTTGCTCAGGAACTGCGCAGCAATGAACGCTCCCAGTGCGATGCCCCCCACGAAGAACAGGTTCCACGCTTCCTTCTTCCAGTCGTACTTGAAGAACTTGATGTTGGCCGGGATGCAGGCAGCGCACATGTGGCGCAACGAACTACTGATGCCGAAGGTCTTGTTGCCGACAAGCAACAAGTAGGGCACGGTGAGGCCGATGAGAGCACCCGCCACATACCACGGCCAGGGTTGTTTGATCGCGTCGAGCATGACTACTGTCAGTGTGTTTCGTGGAGGCCCGAAAAAGCCCGGTCCGATCGTGGCCCGGGCGTTCGGGGTGGTTCGTTATTTCTTGAGTGTGGAAGGGCAGACATAGTCCGTTGCCTTCACATCCGTTCTCTTGATCGCGTTGAAGCCGCCGGCCACGTCGATCACGTTGTGGTAGCCACGTGCCTTAAGAAGACTTGCCGCCACCATGCTCCTGTAGCCGCCCGCACAGTGGATGTAGTTCGGCTCATCCTTGCTGAACGCAGCGAGGTTCTGGTTGATGAATTGTAGCGATGCATGCCAGGCGCCATCCACGTGCTCTGCCGCGTATTCGCCATCCTTGCGCACGTCAACTACCCGCAGCTTGCTCGCTGCGAAGCGCTTGGCGAACTCCTCCGCGCTGATGCTCTCGATGGTGTCCACTTCCTTGCCGGCCTTCTTCCATGCCTCGATCCCACCGTGCAGGTAGCCGAGCACGTTGTCGTAACCCACACGGCTTAGGCGCGTCACCACTTCTTCTTCCATGCCTTCGTCGGTCACCACCACCAGCGGGTGTTTCACGTCGGGGATCATGCTGCCCACCCAGGGAGCGAAATCGCCTTTGATGCCGATGTTGATGCTGCGGGGCACGAAGCCCTCCTTGAACGTTTGCGCGCCACGCGTGTCTAGCACCAACGCACTTTCCACATCAACGATGAGCTCCAATTGGTCGGGTGCCAGTGGACGCATCGAGGTCTTCTTCACCTCGTCCACGCTGGGGATCACGCCTTTGTTCATGGCCACGTTCTGCGGGAAATACGCCGGTGGAGGTAACAGGCCATCGGTCACTTCCTTGACGAACTGCTCCTTGCTCGCGGCACGCAGCGCATAGTTCACCTCCTTTTGGTGGCCCAACGTGTCGAAGGTCTCCTTGCTCATGTTCTTGCCACATGCGCTACCGGCACCGTGAGCAGGATACACGATCACGTCATCGGGCAACGGCATGATCTTGTTGTGCAGGCTCTCGTACAGGTAACCCGCGAGGTCTTCCTGAGTGATCGATCCCATCTTCTGCGCCAGGTCGGGGCGGCCGACATCGCCGATGAAGAGCGTGTCGCCGGTGTAGATGCTGTGCGGCTTGCCGTTCTCGTCGATCAGCAGGTAACAGGTGCTCTCCATGGTGTGGCCGGGCGTGTGGAGCACCTTGATGGTGACCTTGCCGAGCTTCAGTTCTTCGCCGTCCTTGGCGATGTGCGCGTCGAAGGAAGGGTTGGCGTTGGGTCCGTACACGATGGGTGCACCGGTCTTCTTGCTCAGGTCGAGGTGGCCGCTCACGAAGTCCGCGTGGAAGTGCGTTTCCAGCACGTATTTGATCTTCGCGTTGCGTGCTTGGGCCCGCTCGATGTAGGGGCTGGTCTCGCGCAGCGGGTCGATGATGGCCGCTTCACCGTTGCTCTCGATGTAATAGGCACCTTGTGCTAGGCAGCCGGTGTAGATCTGTTCGATTTTCATGGTTCTTGGTTGTTGGGGCCGACGATCGTCGGCCCGTACTAATTGAGGTTGGAGAGTTCCCTTCCGATGATGTAGATGCCCATGAGGAGCACGAACCATCCGAAGGCGGGTTTGAGTTTTTCGTTCGGGATGCGTTTGCTGAGGATGCTGCCTGCGATGATGCCACCGATGGCGATCGCCGAGAAGATCATCAGGAAATTCCAATCGATCGCTTCATTGCCTTTCAGATCGCCGGTGAAGCCAATGAGCGACTTCGCGGCGATGATGACAAGGGAAGTACCCACCGCCTGTTTCATCGGCAGCTTTGCCAAGAGAACCAACGCGGGAATGATGAGGAAGCCGCCGCCCGCCCCGACAAGTCCCGTGATGGTGCCCACTACAGCACCTTCGCCAAGGATCAACGGATAGTTGAAAGCGATGGCTTGCTCCGCACGTTCGTCCGGACCGAGGGGTGCTTTTGGTTTGCGGATCATACTGTACGCCGCCGCCACCATGATCAGCGCAAAAAGGACAAGAATGCCCACGGCTTTGCTTAGGACCACACCGCCGAGATCGAAGATCGGGTCGGGTAGGGCCGGTACCAACCAAGCACGCGTTGCATATACTGCCAGGATGCTTGGTATTCCGAACACGAGGGCCGTGCGCCAATGGATGTTCCCCATCCGCATGTGGCTCACACTTCCTACTAGGCTCGTAAGGCCTACGATGAAGAGGGAGTAGGCCGTGGCCAGCACGGGTTCCACCATAAAGAGGTACACGAGGATGGGAACGGTGAGGATGCTGCCGCCACCGCCGATGAGGCCGAGGGACAAGCCCATGATGATCGCGCCGATATAGCCGAGGATCTCCATGCTCAAAGTTTGTCGCAGCAGTTCTCCAGGTCCTTGATGATCTTCAGGAAGCCCGGTTGTTCGAGGTAGTAGAAGCTGTACTTGCCTTCTTTCTCCACACCGAGCAACCCTTTGTCGCGCATGAGCGTGAGGTGCTGGCTGAGGATGGCTTGCTCGATACCGAGCACCTCCACCAGATCGCTCACGCACATGCGCTTTTTGCCTCCCAGCAGATCCAGGATGGCGAGGCGTTGCGGATGTGCGGCCACCTTCAAGAGTTCACTGGCGCGTACCAGTTTCTCCGTTCCGATGCGTTCGTCGAGGGTGATGAAGGACATTGTACCTGTCTTTGACGGCACAAATGTATAGCTATACGACTATATTACTATGTGAGATGCATCACACAGAACACTTGATCCACCGATGGCGTGCCGGGCGAAGCGGGATCAGAGGGCACCAAGCAGTTCCTCGCCGAAGTGCTTCACCTGGTATTTGCGCATGCCTGGCAGTGCCGCCAGAGCGGCCAGATCGCCCGGGAGGGTCCTGGCCATCTCGGTGAGTTGCTGGTTGCTGGCCACGATGCCCGCCCGCAGGTCATGGGCATTGGTGAGCCGGTCGCGCACCTGCCGAAGGCGCTTGAACCGCTCCTCATAGTCCGGATCGCGCGCCCAACGCTTCGGTCTTTCCAACCGGGGCCATTCGTCCTTGGGAAGGTCAGTGCCTTGTTTCACCGCGCCCATGATCGCGCGTCCGTAGCGTTCGATAACGCGCTCGGTCACTCCCCTCTTTCGTGTCAGTTCCTCGGTGTTGGCCGGCGGTTCCGTGGCGAGGTTCAGCAGTACATCATTGCCGAGGACCATGAAGGGTGCCCGGTCCATTTTCTCGGCCACCCCCTCGCGCCATGCATGCACCGAGCGGAGCACGGCCAGCTGCTGCGGTTTGAGCAGTTTAGCACCCTTCAGGCGAAGGAAGCCGGGCTCTTCGTTCACCGGCAGATTGAAAGGGGCGTCGGTGAGCAGGTCGAACTCCTCCTCGGCCCATTCCCAGCGGTCCTTCGCTTTCAATTTCTCCTTCAGGATATCGCGCAACGCGATCAAGTTGGACGTATCGCCGGCCGCATACTCCAGCATGGGCTGGGGGAGTGGACGTTTGCTCCAATCCGCCTTCTGGAATTTCTTGTCGACGGTGACGCCCATGTATTTGCCCAACAAGGCGGCGAGCCCGATCTCCGGTTCGTTCAGCAGTTCGGCGGCCACGAGCGTATCGAAGACGTTCTCGACGCGTATCCCATGCTCCTGCGCGAGTATGCGCAGGTCATAGTCGGCATCGTGGATCACTACTTCAATGCTCTTTTGGCCCAGGAGATGGCCCAGCGGCTTCAGGTCGGACAACGCCAACGGATCGATCAGCCAGGTCCGGTCGCGTGTACTGAGCTGCACAAGGCAAACCCGTACTCGGAAGCGATGGAAACTGCTGGCCTCGGTGTCCAGGGCGATCACCGGGGCATCCGCAAGGTCTTTGGTGGCTTTGGCCAACGTACCTGGGTCCTCGATCGTGCGGTATACCTCCTGCGCCATAGCTCGCCGCGCACCAGCCTTGGCCGGTTCCTGCGGGGCCGAAGGTAGCGGGCCGGGGCGTGCCGGTCTTCAGCCGGTCCCGTCTTTGCTCGAGCGAGGGCCGTTCTTCGGGCCGATCGAAGCCATGCTGGTCCGCTCGGGACCTGGGCCATGGAGAGCGGATCCTCTCAACCTGGCTTCGGCCGTCCGCGGCTCCGGCTCGTATCACACGTAGCGATCACCGGTCTCGGCCGCCACATCGTTCACGATCCGGCGGATCATCTGCTCGTCCCGCTTGCGGCACACGAGCAAGGCATCGGGTGTGCTCACGACAATGAAGTCCTCCAGACCTTGCAGCACCACTAGGCGGCCATCGTTCGCGTGGACCATGGTGCGCTCGCAATCATACAGCTTCAGCGCCCCCCCTACGGCGGTGTTACCCTGAGCGTCCGGTGCCAAATGGGTCGCCAAACTGCCCCAGGTCCCCAGGTCGCTCCAGCCGAATTCGCTGGTGATCACGTTCACGCTCCGCGCCTTCTCCATGATGCCGTAATCGATGCTGATGTTGGCGCAGGCATCGTACGCTTGGGCGATGAAATTGCCCTCTTCGCTGGTACCGTAAGCGGATGCGCCGCTCGCGAACAGGTGGTACATATCCGGAAGTTGCTCCTGGAACGCTTGCCGGATGCTCTTCACGGACCAAATGAAGATGCCCGCGTTCCAGAGGAAGTCACCGCTTTCCATGAAACGAAGTGCGGTGGCATGGTCCGGCTTCTCGGTGAACGTCTTGACCCGTTTCACGCGCGGATGCACAGCCTCGGTATCCTCTGCGAACTGGATATAGCCGTAGCCGGTATCAGGCCGCGATGGCATGATGCCCAATGTGATCAAATTGCCCGTTGTGCGTGCCTGCTGGAACGCCAGCCGAACGGACTCATGGAACGCGGTCTCTTTCATCACCAAATGGTCGCTCGGGGCCACCACCATGAGCGCGTCAGGGTCCCTCTTGCCGATCACTTCGGTGGCATAGGCCACACAAGGGGCGGTGTTGCGTCTGCTCGGCTCCAGGAGCACTTGGCCCGGTCCGAGCGCTGGGAGCTGCTCGCGCACCAGTTCGGCATAGTTGGCATTGGTGACCACCAGAATGTTCTCGCGCGGGCAAAGGGCCAGAAAACGGTCGTAGGTCTGCTGGAGCAGGGTGCGTCCGAGCCCAAGGAAGTCGAGGAACTGCTTGGGCTTGGCGGTGCGGCTCATGGGCCAGAACCGGCTGCCGATGCCGCCAGCCATGATCACGCAATAGGTCTTCTGATCGATCATCCGGAAAAGTATGGACCGGCTGCCTTAGGAGGCGCGGCGTGTGGGAACAGGTTCTTCCACATGCACTTCGGCCAGTGGGTCGATGAAATAGGTCCGGCGATCGTTGAGGCACCGGCACTTGTACCGTTTGCGCAATTGTGGCCCCTTGACGAAAAGCCGGTGGTTGAAACGGAAAACGGTCTGTTCCGCGAGTTCTTCCAAGTAGGGCCGGGGGTCACGAT
>JAGNSU010000017.1 GCA_017987895.1 Flavobacteriales bacterium
ATGGTAACCACGTCATCGCGCAGGTAGAACGAGCGGGGCAGCAACATGATCGGTCCGGCTACGATGGTATGCGATGGTCGGCTTCCCATCGGAGCAGTTCGATGTCCGATGGGTCGATCCCCGGATCATTGCTACGCTCCGAACGCTCGCGACGGGTGCAGCGATCGCATCTGCCGCAAGTCTTCGTAACGGCCTCACCGAAGTAACGGAGCAGATGGCCTTCGCGGCAGGCGTTGGTCGGAGCGCAATAGGCGATCATGGCGTTCGCGCGATCGATTGCGCGCTTCTCCCGGTCGGCGAGCGATCGGGGGTCCAGCGTGAGACGCTGGGCGTCCCGTCGTGGCACAAGCAGGGTGACCAAAGGCGCATCATTGCGGGCATGGTAGGTTAACACATCCATCCGTCGAAGGTCCATAAGGGTCTTGCGCACCTGGTCCACGCTCCATTGGAGCAACTGGGAAATACGTTCCTCATCGATCGAAGCGGGTGAATCGAACAAACCGCCGTGGAGGCGGAGCAATGTTTCGAGCAAGGGTCCATGCTTGGCATCGTTCACGCGTAATGCATGTACGGTGCGCGCGTCGCAAATAAGATGGACGCGCGAAGGGGTGTGGATCCCCTCCGACAACGCGATGGTTCCATCCAGCTCCAAGGCTTTCAATGCGTTCATCACAATGGTCGGTGCGAGTGCCGCTCGTCGGGCCAGGTCGCGTAGGTCCAACGCGTAGGCCTCGAACTCGCCTGACCCGAGGGCGATGCGGTGCGCATCGGCGAACGCCTGGTAGGTCTTGCGCACCTGCTCGATGGTAGGGAAGCCGCCACGGACGCGTTCCAACATACGTTCCGGGTCGCCGTCATCGAGTAAGAGGAACGCATGCGCCGGACGTCCATCACGTCCGGCACGCCCGGCCTCCTGGTAGTAGCTCTCCAGATCGGGCGGAGGCGCCATGTGGATCACGCAGCGCACATCGGGTTTGTCGATACCCATACCGAACGCATTGGTAGCCACCACATAGCGGAGCTTACCGGACAACCATTCGTTCTGGACCCGTTCGCGTTCCGCGTGGGGCAGGCCTGCGTGGTAGGCGGCTGCCGTGATCCCTTGGTACACCATGGTACGCGCAAGGTCCAAGGTGCCTCGGCGATCGCGCACATACACGATCCCGCTGCCGGGCAAGGCGTCGAGGATCCGGAACAACCGCCCCAGTTTGTCCTCCCCGGTAGAGACCCAGAAGGTCAGTTCCGGGCGCTGGAACGCTGCTCGGAACAAGTTGCTCTTCCGGAACCCAAGGCGGGCCTGAATGTCCTGCACCACATCCGTGGTCGCGGTCGCCGTAAGGGCGATGATGGGTACTTCAGGGAATACTTCACGCAGTTCCGGGATCCGCATGTACGATGGGCGGAAGTCATAGCCCCATTGCGAAACGCAATGGGCCTCATCCACTGCGATGAGTGTAACGGGCATACGCGGCAGGCGCGCACGGAAGAGATCGGACGCTATACGTTCAGGTGCGACGTACAATAGGGATACATGGCCCAGCGCCGCTTCCTCCAACGTCGACTCCACTTCGTAGCGGGCCATACCGGACATGACCGCCTTGGCCGCGATGCCTCGCGCGCGCGCGTTCAATACCTGATCCCGCATCAGCGCGATGAGCGGGGAAACGACGATGCACAGTCCGCCACGCGCGAGCGCCGGCACCTGGTAACACACGCTTTTGCCACCGCCGGTAGGCAGCAGGGCCAGCGTATCCTTACCGGCCAGTACGGCCCGGATCACCGCTTCCTGCATGGGGCGGAAGGAGGTGTATCCCCAGTGCTTCTTCAGCACCTCGTGGATATCCATTGCTTCAGCACTGCGCGGAACACGCTGTTCCTGCGAAGGTGCTATGGTTACATTTGGACGCAAAGGCTTCCCCTCCATGATCACTACCGGGCAAAAGATAGCCATGCATCGCACCGAGCGGTCGCGGCTGGGCGATACCGATCTGGCGAACGTGAAGTTCGGACGCGTGTTCAGCGACCATATGTTCGTGATGGACTATGACGGGAACCAGTGGACGGAAGCGCGCATAACACCGTTCGCCGATCTTACGATGAGCCCGGCGACACTTGTGCTGCACTATAGTCAGACCATTTTTGAGGGGCTCAAGGCCTATCGTTCCGCTTCGGGTGGGATCAACCTGTTCCGCCCGCAGGAGAATATCGCACGGATGAACCGCAGCGCGCACCGCATGTGCATGCCGGGCGTTCCGGAGGACCTGTTCCTCGAGGCATTGATCGAACTCGTACGCACTGACGGCGGGTGGCTACCCACGGACGAAGAGGGAGCGCTCTACATCCGCCCCTTCATGTTCGCTAGCGATGAGTACATCGGTGTGAAGCCGAGTGAAGGCTATCGGTTCATCATATTCACCTGTCCGGTTCGGCAGTACTATGCGGAGCCTGTGCGCGTGAAGATCGAGACACAGTACAGCCGTGCCTTTCCTGGGGGGACCGGAGAAACGAAGTGCGGCGGTAATTACGCCGGTGGGCTCTATCCCGCGAAGCTCGGACAGGACAAGGGCTATCACCAACTCGTGTGGACCGATGGGTTGGAACACCGGTACATTGAAGAGAGCGGCACGATGAACGTGTTCTTCAATATAGACGGCACCTTGGTAACCCCTTCGTTGGACGGCACCATTCTTCGGGGTGTTACGCGCGACAGCATTATCCGCATCGCGAAGGATGAAGGGGTGCCCGTAGAAGAGCGCCGCGTTCCGGTGGACGAGGTGTTGGCGGCCGCGCGCAAGGGCACCTTGCGTTCGGCGTTCGGCGCAGGCACGGCCGCGACCATCGCTCACATCAGCACCATGGCCTTCGGCGAGGAGAAGTTCGAACTTCCCGCCATTGGGGAACGTGCCGTGGCCAATCGCATCGGCGAGGTGCTCGATGGGATCCGCCGCGGCCGCATCGCGGATCCCTACGGTTGGATGGTGCCGGTGGTCTGATCGCAGGCCGGCGTTCAGTGATCAGGTCGACGCAAGGGAAGATCCACTACCCGGAAGGGTGCCGTTTGGGATCATCGTGCCAGCGTACGATGCCTGAGCCCATGGAGACGTGCGCCCATTGGTCCACGAACAGGTCGATACGCACGGTGTGGCAGGTGATCAATTCACCCGGGGCGTTCTCGCAGAGGTCAGCGCAGAACGTGCTGAGGCCTGGGTTGTGTCCGAAGAGCATGACGCGGTCCGCGGTATCGGGAAAGCCATTGACCAGACCGAGTAGGGTCGCCGCGTGGGCGAGGTAGGCGAGCGGCTCGGTGCGCACGGTGTCCAGTGGAACAGCCAGTGCCTGCGCGAAGAACGACGCGGTGGCCCAGGCGCGCGTGGCGGTGCTGCTGATCAAGATGTCGAGCGGTTCGCCGCGCTCCGCGAATTTGCGGGCCATGAGCGGCGCATCACGAAGTCCGCGCGCATTGAGGGGCCGATCATGATCGCTCAACAGCGCCTCGTCCCAACTGCTCTTGGCGTGGCGGGTCAAGTACAGGATCTTCATGGCACCATCGGGAATGCGGAGCGGAGAGAGGCGCGCGATGGATCTCCGTCCCGGAAATATTCAGGGCTTTCCCACGTTGCGCAAGCCTTCCAGCAACCCATGAAGCAATATGTTCGGATCGGTGCTGACCCGTAGCTGTACCTGTACCTGTTTGGCATCGCTGAACTGGTCATTGCGCCGAAAGGCCTTGGAGAAGGTGAGATAGAGCGAGCGCGGATAGTCGCCGGTGAAGGACATGTGCAAGGGTTCGCCTCCGGCCATGCGCAATTCATAGCGCGGGTAGTGGTTCGCCTCGTCCTTCCAGCCCAGGTCCTGTTGTAGTATGTGCCCTTCTTCGCGCAGGTCCTCCGCCCATTGGTCCATCACGTAGTGGAGCACATCGTCCACGAACACTTCGGGATCGGTGGGGAGTTGGTGTTGACGGTGATCGAGCGGGGCCAGAAGTCGGCCGCGGGTGCGGCGCAGTGCGGTGGTCAGGTCGTCCAGTTGTGAAGCGATGGTCATTCCGATACTTGTCTTAAGCCGGGGGCAAGCTAGACGACCTGCACGATCCAGACGCGAAAGGGACGGAACGTTTTTTCACGATCGAACGAACGATCGCGCGAGGAGTAATTCGGGACTGGACCGAATGGACGGACCCACAGCGGACTTGCGCACGGTCCCCTCCTTACACCCCGGCCTTCGACTTCTTTCCTTTTCCCGCGTGTCCGTTCTTCTCTTGTTCATCGATCGGCTTCCTTAGCACGATCTTCCCATCGAAGACATCGATCACCTGCGGTCGGCCGGTCTCCAGCGACCCGGCGATGATCTGGCGGCTCAGTTCGTTGAGCAGTTCCTTCTGGATCATGCGCTTGATGGGGCGCGCGCCGAACTGCGGGTCGAATCCGGTGCTGCTGATATGCGCGATCAGTTCCTCGCTCGGGATCAGGTGGATGTCCTTCTCCTCCAGTTTACGCAGCAGCATGTGCAACTGCAGCTTCACGATCTCGCGCACGTCGGCGTGGCTCAGCGGTCGGAACATGATGGTCTCGTCGATCCGGTTGAGGAACTCGGGACGGACCGTTTTGCGCAGCAGATCCATCACCTCGCGCTGGGTCTTCTCCACCACGGCGTCCACATCCTTCTCCTTCAGGTTCTCGAAGTTCTCCTGGATGATGTGCGAGCCGATGTTGCTCGTCATGATGATGATGGTGTTCTTGAAGTTCACCACGCGACCCTTGTTGTCGGTGAGGCGGCCATCGTCCAGCACTTGCAGGAGGATGTTCCACACGTCGGGGTGGGCCTTCTCGATCTCGTCGAGCAATACCACGCTATAGGGTTTGCGGCGCACCGCTTCGGTGAGTTGTCCACCTTCGTCATAGCCCACATAGCCAGGAGGCGCACCCACGAGACGGGATACGCTGTGGCGCTCCTGGTACTCGCTCATATCGATGCGGGTCATGGCGCTCTCATCATTGAAGAGGATCTCGCTCAGCGCCTTCGCCAGTTCGGTCTTACCGACACCGGTGGTCCCCAGGAATATGAACGAGCCTATGGGACGCTTCTCGTCACCCATGCCGGCACGACTGCGTCGCACGGCGTCGGCCACGGCGTGAACGGCCTCGTCCTGGCCGATCACACGCCGGTGCAGTTCGTCCTCCAGCTGGAGCAACTTGGTGCGTTCCGCTTCGAGCATGCGGGTGACGGGGACCCCGGTCCAGCGGCTCACCACGGCGGCGATCTCTTCCACGTCCACTTCTTCCTTGATCATTTTGCTGTCGGCCTGCATCAGGGTGAGATCGCTCTTGGCGGCCGCGAGTTCCTTCTCGGTCTCTTGAACGCGGCCGTAACGGATCTCGGCCACTTTGCCGAAATCGCCTTCACGCTCGGCCTGTGAAGCCTCGTGCTTGAGTTCCTCGATCTTGTCCTTGGCGCTGTTGATGCGTTCCACTAGCTGGCGTTCGCTCTCCCAGCGGGCTTTCAATCCATCCCTTTTTCCACCCAGTTCGGCGAGTTCCTTGTTGATCTGTGCCAGCTTCACCTCATCGTGCTCGCGTTTGATGGCCTCGCGCTCGATCTCCAACTGCATCACGCGGCGGTCGATCTCGTCCAGTTCCTCGGGCTTCGAGTTGATCTCCATGCGCAGTTTGCTGGCTGCCTCGTCGATGAGGTCGATGGCCTTGTCCGGTAGGAAACGATCGGCGATGTAGCGCGTGCTCAGCTCCACAGCGGCAATGATCGCAGCGTCCTTGATCAGCACCTTGTGGTGGCTCTCGTACTTCTCCTTCAAGCCACGCAGGATGGAAATGGCGTCCTCGCGGTTGGGCTCGTCCACCATCACCTTTTGGAAGCGGCGCTCCAAGGCTTTGTCCTTTTCGAAATACTTCTGGTACTCGTTCAGCGTGGTGGCACCGATCGCGCGCAGTTCGCCACGGGCCAAAGCGGGCTTCAATATGTTGGCGGCGTCCATGGCCCCTTCGCCACCACCCGCACCGACCAGGGTATGGATCTCGTCGATGAAGAGGATGATGTTCCCTTCCGCACTGATCACCTCCTTCACTACGGCCTTGAGGCGCTCCTCGAACTCGCCCTTGTACTTGGCACCGGCGATCAGCGCACCCATATCGAGGCTGTAGACCTGCTTGCTTGCGAGGTCCTCTGGGATGTCACCGCTCACGATGCGTTGCGCGATGCCTTCGGCGATGGCCGTTTTGCCAACACCCGGCTCACCGATCAGGATCGGATTGTTCTTCGTGCGACGGCTGAGGATCTGCAGCACGCGGCGGATCTCTTCGTCCCGTCCGATCACGGGATCCAACTTGTTGTCCTTGGCGAGCTGGTTGAGGTTCTTCGCGTACTTGTTCAGCGCGTTGTAGGTCTCCTCCTGGCTCTGGCTGGTCACGTTGGCGCCTTTGCGCAGGTCTTTGATGGCGGCGACCAGGTCTTTCTTGTTGACGCCGTTGTCCTTGAGCAATTGGGACACCGTGTCACCGCTATCGAGGATGCCGATGAGCATGTGTTCCACGCTGGCGTACTCATCACCGAACTCCTTCAAGGCCGCCTGGGCTTTGGTGAGCGCGTCGTTGGCATGTCGGGAGAGGGAGATCTGCCCACCGCTCACTTTCGGATAGCTGCCGACGATCCGATCCAAAGCGCCTGTGATCGCGGGCAGGTTCACGTTCAATTTTTTCAGCAGGAATGGCGTCACGTCGGCGTCGACCTCCAGGATGCCCTTCAGTAAGTGGCCGTTCTCCAGCATTTGTTGGCCGAAACCACTGGCGATGGTCTGTGCCTGTTGGATCGCCTGCTGTGAGCGGATAGTGAATTTGTTCAAGTCCATGGTATAGGTGGCATCGATCATCGGCGATCGGTGGTGTCCGTAACGCTCAAAGCAGGGTCCGGGGTAGAGTTCCTGCTGGAATGGCATACCAGGGTCTTGGATCATGCCGTATCGGCACCTAAGGGGAGCGGCCGCACGAAAGAGTGACAGGAAGCTCCATCGGCAGCCCAAGGCAGGAGCACCCTACCTTCGGGCATGGTCGCTCCTCGTTCGTTCAGGTCGCTGGCCCTGGTGGCTGGTTCGCTGATCGCGAGCGCCGCGCATGCTCAGACCTATTGGTCCCAAGTGGTCCGCTCTACGGGCATTGACCACGTGTCCGATCTGGTTGTGGATGGTACCGGCGCGACATACATCACCGGTGAGTTCAGCGCCACGGCGCTATATGACGGTCAGTCGTTCTTCGCGGTGGGTGGCACCGACTTCTTCGCGGCGAAGCTGGACGCATCTGGTGCTTTGGTCTGGTGGCAGCAAGGCGGGGGAACAGGACTGGATCGTGGGCTGCGTCTGACCCTTGGACCGAACAACACACTGACCGTGGTCGGCCAGTTCATGGCCACGGCCGATTTCCAAGGCGAGACGCTCACCTCGCAAGGTGGCTCGGTGGATCTCTTCGTGTGCCAGTTGAACGCCGCGGATGGAACGCAGCAATGGATCAAGAGCGGGGGAGGTCTCACAGGCTTCGATCGCCCGGCGGATGTTTCCGTGAGCAGCGCCGGACAGATCGTAGTAACGGGCGAGTTCCGCGACGCGTTCACATTCAATGGGGCTTCGTTGATCAGCACGATCGATCCCTTCACCCAGCTCCCCGGCACCGATGTGTTCATTAGTGCGATGGCGCCCGATGGCACGCCGCTCTGGAACAAGCAAGGCGTAGCCCCGCGGGATGACGCGGCCGTGGCGATCACGCACGATGCGAGCGGAGCCATCTATGCCACGGGCCAGTTCAGTGACACCATCACCTTCGATCTTCCGCACTTCAACACCTGGAACGATGCCATCTTCCTGATGAAGCTGGACGCCGCAGGTGTAGAGCAGTGGTTCCGGCGCAGCGGCGGTGGGATCTTGAACCAAGGTCGAGATCTGCTGTGGCGTGCACCGGATGATCTCGTCCTGCTCGGCTCGGTGCGTGGCATCATGTCCTTCGAGGACGGCAACCCCGATCAGGTCAGCAGCTTCGCGCAGGACAGCTACTTCCTGCTCCGTGCGGATGTGCAGGGCACCTTCGAGGCCGCGACCGTGATGCCCTCGGACGGCGACGTGGACCCCACATCGTTGGCCACTGTCGCTGACACCTTGATCGTGCTCGGCGATTTCGAATGCCAGTTCACAGGACTTTCGGATCTCTACGATGATGGGTTGTTCCTGGCGGTGGGTATACAGGACATTTTCATCAGCAAGCACCGTTACAGCGACCTGGACTTCCTTGAAGCGCAGCAGATCGGTGGGCGCGGGGAGAAGCGCGCGGGGCGGATCGCCGCGAAGAGCGATGGACATGTTTTCTTTTGCGGATCCTTCGATGAGTTGTTGGTCTTTCCGTCGAACGGTGACATGGCGGCGGAAGTGTTCACTCCTACGCTCGCCGTCTCCCCACAACCCGCCGGCTATTGCGGCGATCCCCACTACGGGACCTATGCCGCCAACATTGCGACCGGGTTGCGTGATGGCTTCATCGCAAAGGGCTGGGTATGGGATCGCACGCCGTATGATATATGGGAGCGCACGAGCGGCCCATGCGACAGGAGCCAGGGGCGGATCTGCATCGGCCAGTCCTTGCTGGATCCCTGGTGGTTGACCGACGAATGCGTGGACTTCCTGCAAGGTTGTGGCCGGGTGACGCTCTCCTTTGATACGACCATGTCGGTCACCCTGAACCAACCCGGCTTCGATCCGTGGATCGGTCCTGCGACGATCTACCTCTGGTCCAATGGTGCCACCACGGACACCACGACGGTGTTCAATTCAGGGGACTACACTCTGACCACCACGTTCGGGAACGGATGTCTTCAGTTGACGGACACGATCACCGTCAACATCCTACCCACACCAGAGATGCCATTGATCTCTGATTCACACTTTGTGAACTTTGAATCCCCACCCCTGACCGGGACGATCATTCTCTGCGAAGGTGATTCGGTCTACATAGCGAGCGTCAATGTGCCGGTGGGCCCCAATTCCTATTGGTTCGGTCCGGACAGTGTGCCCATGCCTGGGTCCGGGTTCAGTACCGACACCGCTGGGCATTACACCTTCATCAATGGGGATCCGAGCGGATGTTACGCGGGGAACAGCGTAGATGTGGTGATCCTCCCCCCGGTACCGATACCACCGGTAGACCTGCAGATGGATATCGACTTTCCGTTGGACACGGACCACGACGATACCATTGTGCTCTGCGGTCTTGGTTTGCTGGAGTTGTGGTGTGCGATGGATTGGACCTTGAACGGACAGCCCTGGCAGTGGGTCGACGGGCTGACCGCGAACGTGATCGGCATGGGCCTCTTCCAGGAACAACTATTCGACACGGCTTCCTTCCTCACGGCTTTCTATCCGACCCAGAATACCGGTTGGCTCGCCATCACGACGGACATATATCTGGTGAACTGGCCTTGTCATGATAGTCTGGAGTTCCATTTCACAGATAGCATCTACCTCATCTTCGCTGATCCAGGCCCACCAGATGCGGAGCTGCTCGTGCCACCGTACATGTGCCCGGACGATTCGATCTGGTTGATCGTGGATTGCCCGAGCTGTTATTCCTTCTGGTGGGTAGGTCAGCAGTTCGATCAGCTCTTGGGCGATTCGGCCCAGACGCATGTGCCGGGATACTACGGGGTGGAGGTCACGGCCCAGGACACGAATGGTTGTCCTTCGATCACCTACCTGGAGACCTTCATTTACCCGCCACTGCAACCCAACGTGTTCGTTGTCCCCGAGGTCATCTGCCCGAACGATTCGGTCATGCTCTATACCGATGTCTTTGGCACATATGCTTGGTATGGGCCGAACGGGCAACTACCGGACACGGGCAGCTTCGCTTATGTGGATGAGCCCGGGTTGTACTACGTGGAGGTCACAATGCCCGAAGGCTGCTTCGTCCAATCAGTAGCGGTCAAGGTGTTGCCCTACCAGACCCCTTACCTCAACCTGATCCCCGATGCGGTGCTCTGCGACGCATCGGACAGTACCCTGTTGCAGGTCAATGGTTCGGTGATCACCAACATCGCGTGGCAGGCGCCGCTCAGCGGCAACGACCTGGTGCAGGTGGTCTACCAACCGGGGCAATACGTGGTGCAGGTCACCTCGTGCGCCATCACCACCTTCCTTATCGCGAACATCACCGAGAGCGATGTGGAAGCGATCCTCCTGACCACCGGCCAGCAAGTCTTATGTCCCGGCGATAGTGTGCTACTGCAAGTGGTTCCACAAGGCGGCCCCACGGAATGGGCACCGGGCGGCCTACAAGGCGATAGCGTGGTGGTGGGGACAACGGGCATCTACACGGCCACGGTCACCGATGAAAGTGGGTGTACCGCGGTGTCCGATCCCGTGGAAGTGTTGGTGCGGCAGGCGAGCGACCCACCGGCCTTCGCGGATGTGCAGGTATGTGTGGGCCAGCAAGCCACATTGAACGCCCAAGGCAACGGGACCATCACCTGGTTCGACGATCCATCGCTGCAGGACACGTTAGGCACGGGCTCCACGATCACCATGGTGCCATCACCACCGATCGATTCGGTATTCGTTAGCCAGAACGAGAACGGTTGTCCGAGCGCGGCGGAAGTGGTGTACGTCACTACGACCCCGGAGCCGGATCCGCCGATCCTGGATGGACCGTGGAACGGATGCCTGGGCCAGACCTTGCTGCTGAACGCGAGCGGACCGAACGGCGCGACGTTCACATGGTCCACACCGAACGGGATCGTTACCGGCACACCGCTCATTCTGGATCCGCTCGAGATCAGCGACGCCGGGATCTACAGTTGCTTGCTCGATGTGAACGGCTGCTTGAGCCCAGCCGACTCAGCGTTGCTGCAAGTATCGGGCGCCGCGATCATCGACTTCGCTACGCAGACGGCCTGCTTTGGGGGGCCGCTGGTGCTCACATTGGGCGAAGGTTACTCCGAGGTGGTTTGGAGCACGGGCGATACGGCGACGGCTATCATGGTATTCGCGGACGGCTACTACTCCGTGCAGGCGGTGGGCCCGGACGGCTGCCTGGTGGCTGGCACCATGCAAGTGGTCTTCGAACTGTGCGAACTCATCATTCCCAACATTTTCAGCCCCAATGGCGATGGCTCGAACGATGCGGTGGACCTGACCGCACCGGCGGGATGGAGCATCGGCATGCGGATCTTCAACCGCTGGGGACAGCGCGTGGCGGAATTGGACGGAGCGCATGTGGTATGGAACGGCCGCCATGGAACGACCGGCGAACCCGTGGCCGATGGCACCTACTTCTACACCTTCGAGATGACGCATCCCACCGTGGAGATGGTGAGCAAGAGCGGGACGATCCAGGTGGTACACTAGAGCGCATCCGCACCGCGCGCTAACTTGCCCGCCCGTCTTCCCGACCTTGGACTTCGCACGCATCGCCGCAGGGGACCACGGAGCCTTCGAGCTCGTGTTCAGGGAGCACTATCGGCCGTTGTGCGCTTTCGCACGGCAGTATGTGCGCGATGGTGCTTCTGCGGAAGAGCTGGTGCAGGATCTCTTCTACCGCTTGTGGCAGGACCGCGAACGCACGTCCATCACCACCTCGCTCAAGTCTTACCTCTTCACCGCGGTGCGTAACCGTTGCCTCAATGCGGTGAAGCAGCAAGGCAGGTTGCGGGCGATCACCGAGCACGACGACCATGCGGTCGCGACCGCCGACCCGTTGGAGGGCATGGAGCGGGGCGCGCGCATCCAAGCCGCGATCGAGGCCTTGCCGGAGGAGAGGCGGAAGATCTTCCTCTTGAGCAGGCACGATGGTTTGAAGTACCAGGAGATCGCCGATCGTCTGGGCCTTTCGGTGAAAACAGTGGAGAACCAGATCGGGAGGGCGCTGAAGACCCTGCGGGAGGACTTGGCGGACCTGCTTCCGCTGCTGATCGTTGCTGCGTCCCTGTGGACCTGGTTCAGGAGTTTGGGGGGATGATGGGGGTATTCATGGCGTAGGATGTCATAGTAGAGAAGCACATTGACCGGAGAGGACCATATCGATAGCGACCTGCTTACGCGGTACATCGCTGGTGAAGCGGCACCGGAGGAGATCCAGGCGATCGACCGCTGGGCCGCTTCGGCGCCCGAGCACGCGCGAGAACTCTCCGCCATGCGTGCTGCATGGGACTTGGCCGTTCCCGATCCGCACGCGGCTTCCGTCGATGTGGATGCCGCGTGGTCCAAGCTCGCGACCCGGATCGCCGAAGAGGGTTCCGGTGCCAAGGTGATCCCCATCGCTCGAGGGCGCGCGGTTCCCTGGTTGCGGATCGCTGCGGCAGCCGCGCTCGTAACCGGCGTTTTCCTGGCCGTGCGCTGGTGGTCGACACCCGAAGCACAGCAATACGCGTCCGAGGGGACAAGCACGTCCGTGGTGCTGGATGATAGCAGCCATGTCGTGTTGAGCCCCGGCAGCCGCATCCTCGTAGCGATGGGCGCTGAACGCCGCGTTGAACTCGAGGGACAGGCCTATTTCGAAGTGACCCCTGATCCGCAACACCCCTTCGTGGTCGAGGCCGATGGGCTGTCGGTCACAGTGCTGGGGACGGCGTTCACGGTCTCCGCCTACGACACTTCGTCCACCGTTCTTACCCGGGTGCGTCACGGCAAAGTGCGCGTGTCCGCCGATGGGCGGCAAGTGGACTTGGTGGCCGGTGAACATGCGGAGTTCGACGAGCGGACCAGGCAACTGCGGAAGGTGGAGGCACCGAGCATCGGGATCTGGGGCGATCGCATCCTTATGTTCAGCGGAACGCCGCTTGCCGAGGTCGTCCAGCAGCTCAGCGCCCTTTATCATGTGCGCATCGGACTGGAGAACGACGCAGTGGAACGGTGCCGATTGACCGCCACCTTCGAGAACGAACCCATTGATCTGGTGCTGCGTGTCGTGGCCGAGACCTTTGGGCTGCGGGTTTCCTCACCCGCGGCCGGGGAGTACCTGCTGAGCGGCGATGGGTGCTGAGAGGATCCTTCTGACGCTATCCTCCGCGCTGCTGTTCTTCGGCGCGGAGGGGCAGTCGTTGCTGAAGCGCCCCGTGGATGTACACGGACATGGCATCCGGTTGAACGAAGCGCTGGCGATGGTAGCGCGCGACGGGGGCTTCAAACTCTCCTACAACGCGGCCATTCTTCCGGGCGATAGTCTGGTGTCGATCGATGCCACCGGTACCGCGGAGGCGGCGTTGCGCGATCTGATCGGCGATGCCCGCACGCTGAAGGAGAGCGGCGACCACGTCATCATCCTCGAAGCGCGGCAGGCGAAGGATGTGTTCGAGATCACGGGGGCGCTTAGAGATCGTAACACCGGTCGGCCCATTGCGCAAGCGTCGATCCGTGAAGTGAACGAGCGGTACGCGGGTATCACTGCTGCGGATGGATCCTACCGCATGCGCATCTCCGGTCGCCGGGAGCGCACGCCGCTGCTCATCGCCCGGGTGGCCTACCACGACACGGTGGTATTCGTTGGTCGCGATGGTCATGTGGGCACCGTGACCTTGCGGCCCCGTGAACATCTCGATAAGTTGGAGCCCTGCCACAGCGCGCTGTGTGCTTCGGTGGATGACCTGGGTGTTACCCGGCTTCTGGTGCCATCGAGCGTGCAGCAGCAAGCGAACAACCTCGCCCAGGAGAAGCGCTTCATCCAACTTTCCCTTGTCCCCACGGTGGGAACGAGCGGCAAACTCAGCGGTGCGACAACGAGCAGGATCTCGTTGAACATCGTCGCCGGCTATGTGGGCGGTGTGAACGGGTTCGAAGCTGGTGGCGCGGTGAACATGGTGCGGCGCGATGTGCGCGGCGTGCAAATGGCCGGCGCCGCGAACCTGGTCGGTGGGCATACCAAAGGACTACAGCTAGCGGGAGCGATCAACCACACGATGCGGTCCCTGAACGGCGCGCAGATCGGAGGGCTCGGCAACGTGGTGTGGGATACGCTGAGCGGCATGCAACTGGCCGGTGCGTTGAACGTGGTGAAGGGCGGCATGCAAGGCACCCAGATCAGCGGCCTGGCCAATCTCACCACGCGTTCGTGCGATGGAACCCAGGTCTCTGGTGGGATCAACGCGGCCCTTGGCGATGTGCGCAAAGCCCAGATCAGCGGTCTGGCGAACTATGGCAGGAACGTGAGCAGCACGCAGTTCTCCTTCGGAACCAATGTGGCCTTGGGCGACGTGGGCGGAGGACAGGTCGGCTTCCTCGCGAACTATGCGCGCACGGTGAGCGGGGGACAGGTGGGCTTCGGCATCAACGCATGCATCGGGGAGGTACGCGGGGGACAGGTGGGATCGCTGAACGTGGCCCGAAAGTGTGTCGGGGGGCAGGTGGGACTGGTGAATCTGAGCGACACCATCTCTGGCAACAGTGTGGGTTTGCTGAGCATCGCTTTGCGCGGATACCATCGCGTGGATCTACACGTCACGGAGGTTCTTCCACTCACCATCGCGGCACGTACCGGCACACATCGCTTCTACAACCTGTTCACGTATAGCCCGGCGGTGGATAGCTCCGGTCGCTGGGGGTTCGGCTATGGTTCCGGTACCGAAGTGGGCTATCGCGGGAGGCATCGTGGCAACATCGAGTGGTTCGCCGAGCATGTGAACGAACAGGTGGAGTGGATCGACGCCATCAACATCGTGGGCCGCATCAGCCTCACCTATGGCTACGTGATCAAGCGCCGCCTCATCATTTCCGCAGGACCCTCGTTCAACGTGCTGTTCACCGATTGGCGGGATGCCGAGACCGGTGCGTACAGGAGCGGCATCGCACCCTACACCCTCTTCGAGGAAGCCCAGGATGCCCTCCTGCTGAAAGGTTGGGTGGGGGGCCGCCTGGCGGTCGGTGTGTACTTCTGAATTTTTTTTGGAACGGAGCGTGGGGGTATTCCGGCCCTCCATTGTCCTAGTGGAAACCGGATCCATGACCACGGATCGTCCACTCGTCCTCTCCATCCACCGCCCACCAAATTCAGCGAACGGGGCTGTAACAATGGGGAAGAGCTGGTCGTCCGATGCCGCAAAGTCCACATTCCCCTAACCCAATGAAGACGATCGCATTCCGCCTTTCTCTTTCCCTTTTCCTGCTGGCCCTCGCAGCGCCGCTCCTTGCTCAAGTCACCAGCCAGACCATACGGGGTACCGTCCTGGACCAGGACACCCGCCAGCCGCTGTATGGTGCGGCGATCGTGGTGGTCGGGTCACAGCCTTTGCTCGCGGCCACGGCCGATGAAGAAGGCCGCTTCGTGATCCCCAAGGTGCCCACGGGCCGCATCGATCTGGTGATCCAGATGATGGGCTTCGAGGAGCAGAAACTCTCCAACCTGCTACTCACGTCCGGTCGAGAGCTGGTCGTGAACGTGAACCTTCTCAGCTCCGTGGTGATGGGGCAGGAGGTCACTGTGCATGGAGATAGGAAGCGTGAAGACCTGCGCAACGATATGGTCTCCGTGAGCGGTAGGAAGATCGGTGTGGAGGAAACCTCACGCATCGCGGGCGGGATCAACGATCCGGCCCGCATGGTGAGCGCCTTCCCCGGCGTGGCCGGTGATGCCACGGGTGATAACACGATCATCGCGCGGGGCAATTCGTCGAAGGGTGTTTTGTGGCGCCTGGAAGGAATGGAGATCCCGAATCCCAACCACTTCAGCGAAGAGGGCAGCACCGGTGGTCCCATCAACGTGCTGAACAGCGACATGCTCGACGATTCGGAGTTCTACACCGGCGCCTTCGCCCCGGAGTATGGCAACGCGTTGAGCGCCGTGTTCGACATGAAGCTGCGCGACGGCAACGACACCGAGCGCGAGTACACCTTGAAGGCAGGTGTGCTGGGCACCGACCTCACCGCCGAAGGGCCGATGCCCGGGCTACGCGGCGGCTCCTACCTGGCGAACTTCCGCTACAGCACCCTCAGCTTGCTCGATCAAGCCGGCATCGTGGACTACCAGGGCGTGCCCAACTATACGGATGGCGCCTTCAAATTGAAGTTGCCCGCCGGAAGGGCCGGGAGCTTTTCGCTCTTTGGTTTGGGCGGCCAGAGCACGATCCATCAGGAGGAGCGGAGCGAGGTCGGTGACACGCTCTTCGCCGAGAACGACTACCGCTCGCGCATGGGTGTCGTCGGTCTTACCCATCTGCGCACCCTGGGCGAGAACAGCTACATCCAAAGCAGCCTCTCGGTGAGCGGCAACGGCAGCGACTTCGACTACCACCAGACCGATGCCCCGGGCGAGGTCCCATTGGCCCTGCGGGAGCAGAGCGCGCTGGGCAAGTGGACCACGCGTTTTAGCAGCACCCTGAACAACCGGTTGAACAGCAAGCACAAGCTGCGCTCGGGCATCATTGTCTCCGTGGACCAGTACCGGATGCTGGTGGATAGCTGGAGCGACGAGGCGAACCGTATGGAGCGTCAGCTCGAAGCGCATGGCGAGGCCACCACCTTGCAGGCCTTCAGCAGCTGGCGGTGGCGTTGGAACGAGCAATGGACCATGACGAGCGGTGTACACGTGCTGCACTTCGCCTTGAACGGTGCCACGAGCGTGGAACCGCGTCTCGGTCTCCGCTACCAAATGAAACCAGGCCGCGCGATCACCGCCGGTGCCGGCTTACATGCGAAGACGGAGTCCGTCATGACCTACCTGGCCCAGGGAATGGACGCGGAGGGTAACACCTACCAACCGAACAAGGACCTCGGCCTGTCGAAAGCCGCGCACTTCGTCGTGGGCTATGAGCACATGCTCACCGAGGATATCCAGGTGAAAGCGGAGGCCTACTACCAGCATCATTTCAACGTGCCGGTGGAGAACGACCCCACCAGTTCGTTCAGTTTGAGCAACAGCACCGAATGGTTCACCACGAAGGATCTGGTGAACGAAGGGCAGGGCCGCAACTACGGGCTCGAACTGGCCGTGGAGAAATACTTCACACGCGGCTATCACTTCCTGGTCACCGCTTCATTGAGCGATGCGCGCAACAAGGCGATGGACGGCGTGTGGCGCAACTCTCGCTTCAACATGGGCACCGTGGCGAACGCGCTCGCGGGCAAGGAATGGCAGCTCGGCAAGAACGGCAAGGACCGCGTGCTCACCACCGGATTCCGGTACTCGATCCTGGGCGGACAGTACGCCACGCCCATCGACCTCGAAGCCAGCCGCCTTGCCGGAACGCAAGTGGATGGCAGCCCGGTGTGGAGCGAGAAGGGAGATGCCGTTCACAAACTGGACGTAGTGTTGGCCTTCCGCGCCGCGCGACCCAAGGTGAGCCACGAGATCAAGGCCGATGTGCAGAACGTGCTGAACAGCCAGACGGCGGTCTACCACTACTTCGACAGCCGCACGGGCACCATCAAGGATGTGCCGCAGCTGGCGATGCTGCCGGTGTTGCAGTACACCCTGCGGTTCTGAGGCAAGACGAACGAGAAGGCCGCCGGTGAGAACCGGCGGCCTTCTCCTTTTGCAGCGAATGGAGCGCTTGCTCGAACGTCGGACGCACTTTCGGTCAAAAGGACTACGTTCGACAGACGTAGCAAAAGTGATGCAGGCGAAAGCTCGTTTTCTATGTCTGTTGATCGCACGCCTCCTGGTGGAGGCTGTGGATGCTCAGGTTCACCAAGGCATCTACAATACCAGTCTATTGGACACCACCTTGGCTATCGTATACCTCGGTGTCGAGAATGACATCGTGATCCTCGGAGTGGAACCCTCTGATGCATTGGAACTGGTTCACACGTCAAGGGGAAGCATCTCTGCTAGTGAACACGCCCCAGGTCATTTCCGCTTAGTCCCAGAGGGGATATCCACAGGAAGGGACCGGATCCTTGCTCTGGGCGAAGTAGCCAATGACACCCTCCGGGTACTAGTACACGATCAAGTTGTGCTGGAGCGCGTATTCACGATGCATCGCATACCGAACCCGGAGATACGGTTCGGTGGTTTGAAAGACACAATAGCAAGGGCGGAAGAGATCCTGTTAGATCCGAGAGTGAGGGTGGTCCTTCCGAATTGTCAATGGGAACACTCGGAAGCGTACGTGATGGCGCACAAGTTGACCTTTCAAGTCAACGAACGGAAAACCTGCCGCGGGCTTCGAGCACAGTCCGAAAAGGACCTTCGATCTCATACGAAGCGGCTGGATAAGGGCATATTCGAGGTCTCTTTCGAGCAAGCGGTCGATTCCCAGCTACAAGAGCATCCTGAGAAGCCTGGGGAGTTTATCCTAAATACTGAAAGACACTGGGAGGATGAGGTCAGTGGACCTGAACTTCCGCTTTATTGCCAAAGGATGCTCCCACTTTTGAAACGTAATGATCGCTTGATCATCGAGCACGTGAGGTTTCAGATTTGGGACGGTTGTCCAAATGGTCTTGGCCCCTATGCACTAACTCTACGCTAGCGTAGTGTAGTCAGGACCGTCGTCGCGAGCCCGCTTTGGGGCGAAGCGATTCATAAGGCCGTGAAATGGATCGCTTCGTCGAAGACTCTTCGCGATGACGTTGCCTACAGCACCCGCTTCACCAGCCGCAGCTTGTGCGAGTACTTCCCCTGCTCCGCATCGAAGATGCCCTGCTGGTCGAGCGCATCAATGCGCACACGCCCGCTGGCGTGAAGGATGCGCCGTTCGGGAAGCACGATGCCGACGTGCGTGATGCGGCCCTCGGCGTTGTCGAAGAAGGCGAGGTCGCCTGGTTCGGCCAGATCCACGAGTTCCACCGGATCGCCTTCTTCGGCCTGCTGGTAGGCGTCGCGCGGTAGATAAATGCCCATCAGCATGAAAAGCATCTGGGTGAGGCCGCTGCAATCCACACCGGTGGGGGTGCGGCCGCCCCAGAGATAGGGCGCACCAAGGAAAGGATGCATGTAGGCGTCGATGAGGTCAGCGCGTTCGCCGCCGGTGCTCACATTGGTGACCGCGTTCACCGGCACGCGGCGGTCCTGCCAGAGAATGCTGCCTTGTTGATAGAAGGGGAGGACCGCACCGTATGGCAAAAGCACCTGGCGATCGCCGAGGTCGACGATGGAAGTAAGATCGATCACCCGCAGGTCCGGATCGAAGTTGGGCGTGGTGCACTCCGCGATCTGCTTGTTGTCCACCCAGCCCTCGTAGCCATCATGGTCGAACCGGAGCAGGCTCCATGCCGAGCCTTGCGAAGGGATCTTTTGCTCCACGACCTCCGCCGTTTCGCCGAAGAGCCATTGCGAGGTCATCTCGCTTCGGTCGCTCGGCTCCTTGCGCACCGGCACGATGGAAAGAGGGCAGATGACGTGGTCCATGGGCAGTAACAGTTGTCGGTTGTCAGTTGCTAGTTGTCAGTGGGCATTCGTGCTTGAGCTACGGACAACTATCAACTGACAACTGTACGATCAAAGCGCTTCGATCACCATGGCGCTTGCGCCCCCGCCGCCATTGCAGATCCCAGCCGCGCCGTACTTCGCGCCGTTCTGCTTCAGCACATGGATCAAGGTGACCACGATGCGCGCACCGCTGCAACCCAGCGGATGGCCTAGCGATACGGCGCCGCCGTGTACGTTCACCTTCGCCGGGTCCAGGTTCATAAGCCTAGTGTTCGCGATGCCCACCACCGAGAACGCTTCGTTCAGTTCGAAGTAGGCGATGTCGCTCATCTTGAGTCCGGCCTTCTCCACCGCACGGGGCAGCGCCTTCGCGGGCGTGGTGGTGAACCATTCGGGGGCTTGCTCAGCATCCGCGTAGCTCAACACTTTGGCGATCGGCTTCAGGCCAAGGGCCTTCGCCTTGTCCGCGCTCATCAGCACCAGGGCCGCGGCACCATCGTTGATCGTGCTCGCGTTCGCTGCTGTCACCGTACCATCCTTGCTGAACACGGGCTTCAGCGCAGGCAGCTTCTCGAAGTTGACGTTCTTATACTCTTCATCCTCGCTGACGACCACATCGCCTTTGCGGGTCTGCACCGTTACCGGTACCACTTCATCCTTGAACTTACCGGCCGCCCAGGCCGCCGCGCTGCGCTTGTAGCTCTCGATGGCAAAGGCGTCCTGCTCCTCGCGGGTGATCTTGTGCTCTTTGGCCGTGTTGTCCGCGCTCACGCCCATCGCCGTCTGGTGGTACACATCCGTAAGTCCGTCCTTGCCGATGCCATCGATGAGCTGACCATTGCCGAAGCGATAGCCATAGCGCGCTTGTTCCAGGTAGAAGGGAGTGCGGCTCATGTTCTCCATGCCGCCGGCCACCACCACCTCCGCGTCGCCGAGGGCGATATCCTGCGTCGCCATCATGATCGCCTTCATGCCGCTGGCGCACACCTTGTTCACCGTGGTGCAGGCCACTTCGTTCGGCAACCCGGCGAATTTGGCCGCCTGGCGAGCAGGGGCCTGGCCCAGGTTGGCCTGGAGCACGCTGCCCATGATCACCTCGTTCACCGCCTCAGGGGAAACCCCTGCGCGCTCCACGGCGGCCTTCACGGCGATGGCGCCAAGCTGCGTGGCGGAAACCTCGGCGAGCGAGCCGCCAAAACTGCCGATCGGGGTGCGCACTGCGGAAACGATGACGACTTCGCGGGACATGGACGGTGTTTTTTTCGTGGATAGGAGCGCAAAGGTAGCGGCGTCAACCCCACGGGCTCGATGGTTCGGAACCTCCTTCTATCTTTGCCGCCCCGGTGCCGAGCCGGGGTCGTTCTTTCGATCGTTCCGGAGAGGTGGGTGAGTGGCTTAAACCAGTAGTTTGCTAAACTGCCGTACGGGTTATTCTGTACCGGGGGTTCGAATCCCCCCCTCTCCGCACTCAGCCGCCGAAGGGCGGTCTGTGATCGATGGTGTTGGCAGTGACGAGGGATCCAGGGCCGCCGGTGGTGGTCCTTCTTTGATAATGTTCGGGGCGTAGCGCAGTCCGGTTAGCGTACCTGCTTTGGGAGCAGGGGGTCGTGTGTTCGAATCACACCGCCCCGACAAGTGAGAACGCCGCCTTTGGGCGGCGTTCTGTTTTCAGGACCATCTTTCGTCTTGGCAAAGGCCCGTAGCTCAGTGGATAGAGCATCCCGCTACCCGAGCGGGACGGTCGTAGGTCCCGCCTGTTGAACACCTTTGTGGTCTTCTGGCCCCGTAGCTCAGTGGATAGAGCAGCTGCCTTCTAAGCAGCCGGTCGTAGGTTCGATTCCTACCGGGGTCGCCAAGGTGATGACGATCCGCGCAGCTCGCTTGCGGAGGCTTTTGTACGTTGTTCCCATCCGTGGTTCCATAGGCGGGGGAAAGTCCTTGATCCAGCGGTCTTTCATAGGCCCGCGCGGCTCGGTTTTCGTCGGCTGATGCCCCCGCCGGACGGGCCAGGGGTGGGGCTGGTCGAAATGTTAGCGCCGTAGAGGGGGAAACCCGCGTTCAGAGGCCCTGTGGTGACCATTTTCGCGCCACGAAAACCGGAACGACCTATGCGGAACCTGCTCTCCACCCTCGCCCTGTGCATGGCCCTTCTCCTGCCCAGCGCCCTCTCCGCGGTCACCTATTACGTTTCGCCAACCGGCAGCGACACCAACACGGGCACTTCCAGCACGGCGCCCTGGAAGACCATTACCCGGGTGAACCAGATCGGCACTGCACTTAACCCGGGCGACCAGATCCTGTTCCAACGGGGCGGTGTCTATCGTGGTAAAGTGACCATCCCGGACAACGGCGTAGCAGGTAACCCAATGGTGCTCGGAGCGTACGGCACGGGAGCCGCCCCGATCATCAGTGGCAGCGTGGCGGTAACGGGTTGGACCGTGCATAGCGGTAACATCTGGAAGGCCCCGGTGTCTTCGAAAGTGAAGTACGTGTATGTGAACGGTGCGATGCAAACGCTGGCCCGCTACCCGAACACCGGCTGGTTGCGCACGGACGTGGCCGCCAGCACGAGCATCGTGGACGCCGCACTGACGCAGGGCAGCGGCTATTTCACCGGTGCCCGTGCGGTGATCCGCACCACCAACTGGAGCTATGACACCGCGCGTGTATCCGCGCACACAGGCACTACGCTCACGCACACCAGCACGGGCAACAGCATGGGCGCGCAGCAATGGGGTTATTTCCTCTGCAACAAACTCAGCCTGCTGGATGCTGCAGGCGAATGGTACTGGGAAGCGGGGCAGTTGTACGTCTGGTGCCCGAACAACGCCAACCCGAGCAGCGTGTTGGTGGAGGCGGCCGTGCAGGACTTCGGCGTGTACTTCGGATGGCAGCGCAACAACTGGCGCGTGGAGAACATCGCCATGCAGCACCAGATCGAAGCCTCGCTCCGCCTGAGCGGCACCTACAACCTGGAGGTGGCCAATTGCTCTATGAACGACACCTACCAGGCGATCATGAGCACGGGCAACGACGCAAGCTTCCATCACCTCACGATCGCCCGTACCTACGGCACCGGAGTATATCTGCAGGACAGCAACAGCTCGTTCACCTTCTCCACGCTCGACGATATCGCGCTGATCCCGGGACTGGGCGAGAGCAACTGGGGCTACTTCGGTATCCGGAGCGTGGGCTCCAACATGACCTATGCGGACAACCGCTTGACGAACATCGGCTATATCGGCATGGTGGTGGAACAGAACACTCTTGTCGAGCGCAATGTGGTGCGGGAGGCGTTGGCGACCCTCAATGACGGCGGAGGTATAGCCATCGACAACGCGGATGGACTGATCATACGCAAGAACGTGGTGATCGACCTGCTGGGCAACACCGAGAGCATCGCACCCGAGCACACCAGCAACTTCCCGATCTGCCACGGGATCTATTTCGGCAACATCAGCATCAAGAACACCATCGTGGACGGGAACACCGTGGCCAACTGTTCGAGCAGCGGCATCCATGTGGACCACACGATGACGAGTTCGGGGAACCAAGTGAAGAACAACGTGCTCTACAACAATGGATCGCAGCTGTCCATTTCCGATTTCAGCAATTACAACGGGGTGGGAGCGACAGCACCTTTTCATGTGCCAGTGTTCAACACGATCTACTCGGGCAACACGATGTACTGCCTGACGCGTGACCAGTTCTGCATGAGCCAACTCCACGTCTACTCGAACAATTTCGTGGACTACGGCACCTTCAGCAACAACTACTTCTATAACCCCTACAACGAACTGAGCATCGAGCAGTTCAACACCTTCGCCGGCATCCGCAAGTACTACAGTCTGGAGCGCTGGCAGGTGGACCGCGGGGAGGACGCCGGATCCTCGCGCAGCCCTTTGCGCCAGAGCGACTATGCCACCGCGAGCGAACTGAGCAGCGACCTGGTGGTGAACGGCACCTTCAACAGCAACGTGACCGGCTGGGGCGGGTGGCCCACGAACGCGACCGCCACCCACAGCACCAGCTTCCTGGATAATGGCTGCTTGAAGGCCTACCTGCCCAATAACAGCGTGTACAACGAGTTCAGCGTCCAGAACCCGAACACCTTCCAGGTGACGAACGGCCAATGGTACCGCATCAAGTTCAGCGTGCAGGCGCCTGCCCAGGGGCAGTTCGAGGCGGGCTCGAAAGGCGCGAGCCAGCAGACCAACCAGGGTGTAGTGGCCGAGCGTGCTTTCGCGATCGGCCCGGAGCGGCGGGATCTGGAGTACTACTTCCAAAGTGCGCTCACCGATCAGGCGTATGTGCGTTTCGTGAACCAGTACACCGAACCGACCTACTACCTCGACAATGTGTCCGTGCATCGCGTCACGGTAACGCCCGTGGATCCTTTCCAGGACCATGTGTTGTTGGTGAACGATCAAGCCACCGCACAGAACTACTCCCTTACCGGCACATGGAAGGATGTGACCGGAGCGGTGCAGGGCACCACGGTCAACTTGCAGCCGTACACCTCCAAGGTCGTGTACCGCACAAGCGCTACTGGTGGCACGGGTGGATCCGGCACGGTGGGCGCCAAGTTCTTCCTGTCCGGACCGATGAACTGGACCACGGGCATCATGGCGACGTCGTTGAAGACCGCCGGTCTTGTGCCACAAGCGGAACCATATACCGCACTTGGCATCACGGTCGCGAACAGCGGTGCGACCGTAGCCAGTTCGGTTTGGAACGCTACAGGCAATCAGACCGTTGTGGACTGGGTGGTATTGGAACTGCGTAACGCGGATGCGACCTACACGGTGGCCGAACGGCGCGCAGCACTGCTGCGGGCGGATGGGACCGTCGTGGATGCCAGTGGCACGGGGACGCAGGTAACGTTCAGTACCACCACCATTGGCAAGTATTTGGTGGTGCGCCACCGCAACCACTTGCCGGCGATGACCAGCAGCGCCATTTCACAAGTGAACCAGGTGATGGACTTCTCGCTGCCTGCCGTGAGCCTGTACGGCACCAACGGCATGCAGACGAATGGCACCTACCGTGCGCTTTGGCCGGGTGATGTAACACGCAACCACGCGGTGAGCTACGCCGGGTCGAACAACGACCGTGATCCCATGTTGGTCGCCATTGGATCCACCGTGCCCACGAACACCATTTCCGGCTACCGCGCGGAGGACGTGAACATGGATGGTACGGTGAAATATGTCGGCAGCGGCAATGATCGCGATGTGATCCTCGTGACCATCGGTGGCGCCGTGCCCACGGCCACGAAAGCGGCGCAAGTGCCGTAAGGCCGAATTGAACCGATCCCAAAAGAGGCGTGGCCGGAAGCCGCGCCTCTTTCATTTGGTGATGATCGATCGAGGTGCCCGGTCAGATCTTCTCCAGTGCGTTGGCCGGCATCCAACCAAGGTTGCCGTTGGCCAGGGCCACTTCGCACCAGCCGGCTTCGGTCTTGCGCAGTTCCACCTTGGTGCCGGCATGCAGCATGAAGAGGGTAGTGGAACCCGCGCGGGGTTCGCTGGTCACTTCAATGCGGGGTTGCAGTACAATGGCCCCTGCGGTATCGCGCACCTGGGCGGTCCTTCCGGCGGCGAGGAACACGGCCACCAACGTCGCGGCCAACGAGAGTCCGGTGAACGCAAGCCCGGCGATCCGCAAACCGCCGCGCACTAGGAGGGCGATCATGCACAGCACCACGGTGAGGCTCCAAAGCCATAGCGACCGCCGCGCCCATTGGTCCACGTCACTGCCACCGACCCATCGTTCCCACGAAGATCCCAGGGAGAAGCGCGGCAGTTCGTTCACGCGGTCCACGGTGCGCTGGCGGGCCAGTTCGAGGTTGGCCTTCACATCTTCAGCACCAGGCTCAAGCAAGAGAGCGCGCTCATAGTGCAGGATGGCGCGGGGCACATCGTTCAGTTTGAAATGGCAATTGCCGATAGCGAGTTGGAGCGCAGCGGAATTCCATTCCCGCGCGACGCTGTCGAACAACGCGAGGGCCTTGGCGTGGTCGCCATCGGTGTAGGCGGTGCGCGCCAATTCCATCGATCGATCGGCATCGGGCCGGTCCATGGCGACCCCGGTTCCAACACGGAGCGCAAGGGTGAGCAGGAGGAGGGTGCTACGCATGGCTCAGGAGCGTTCGATGCGTTGGATCATATCCACGGCCTGGTCGTAGAGTTGCTGGCGCGGCCGGTCCTCGAGCGGAGCGAAGCGGGCCATCTCGCAGGTGGCGATCAGGGCGGTGGCCTCCCTGGCGAGGGCTTCGCCTCCGGCGGCGGGGGACATGCGTTCGACCAAAGTACTTTCATCCATTTCCGCGACACCCAGGGCGAAGCGGTCGGCGAGGTAGCCCTGTAGGGCTTTGGTCATGGCAGCGTAGAAGGGCTCGCGTTCGTTGCGTTGCAGCGCTTCATGCGCCTGTTTCATCCGCTTGCGTGCGATGCGTTCCGCCTTGCGGCGGCGTGTGCCGTCAATATCCGCCGAGCGCGCGGCGCTCCTTCTGCGCCAGATCCCGAAGAGTAGCAACGCCAACGCGGGTGTACCCATGCCCATGGCATAGGCCCACGATCCGAACAAGTAGCGGTCCTTGGGACGGAGCTGCGGGTCGCCTGTGCGCAGGAAGCGGATGTCCTGATCGAGCACTTGCACATCGGTCTTGCTGGGGCGCGCGATGCTGGCTGCCCCGCCGCCGGTGCCGGGTTCCACTTTCACCAGGATCGGCCCTGCGCTCAACGTGCGGTACGCGCCCTGCGCCACATCGAAATAGGAGAACGCGAACGGACCGAAGGAGAAGTCGCCCTCATGCCGGGGGATGAGCAGATACTGGAACGCGCGACTGCCGTTCATGCCCGCGCCGGTCATGCTGATACGATCGATCAGCTTCGGGTCGTAGTGCTCCACATCCGGGGGGAGCTCGATCACGGGTGCTTCCACCAATTTCAAATTGGCCGTGCCTGTGATCGTGAGCGTGAGTTCGATCGCCTCGTTCGCTTTCACGCTCTGCCGATCGGTGCGTGCCTCGAAGCGTAGATCGCCCACGGCCCCACTGAAACCTTGTGGCGCCGATCCAGGCAAAGGCAGCGCTTCCACGGCGACGGTATTGCTCTGGGTCTCCACCTTGCTACCGCGATTGAAGAAGGAGCGGTTCACCATGCACGAGATGCGCAACGGCTCGATCTTCAATGTGCCGCTGCGCTGCGGGAAGAGCAATTGCTTCTTCAATACCGCCACCCGGTACTGCAAGCCATTGACGGTGCGCAGACCTTCCTGCCAATTGGTCTCGCCGATGTCGATCTCCTCGGCCCAGAAGCCGTTCAGGGCGGGCAGGTCGTAGTCGCTGAGCTCCAGGTTCGGATAGCGGGAGTAAAGGGTGTAGGTCGCCACCACCTGCTCGCCGACATAGACCTTTTCCTTGCTGAGCCCGATGGTGACGAAGAGATCGCGGTCACGCTTCTGGCCCTCGTTCAACGAGCGGTCGCTGGTGGCACCGCTGCCTTTGTCCACATGCACCTTGATCGGTTTGGTGCTGATCGTTCCACCTGCCACGCGCGCTGTCGCGGCCCCGATCGTATAGTCCCCCGGGGCGGTGGCTGTGAGCATGTAGGTACGCGTAATGGTGCTCGACGCGCGGCCGTTGATCATATTGAAGCTGCTGCTCTCGAAAGGCCCTTGCACCACAGAAAGGCCGCCCAGATCGGGATGAGCGATGTTGCCTTGCGCGTTGGTGAGGCTGAGCGTCAGACGGATGCTCTCACCCACAGCGAACGCGGTGCGGTCCACCTTGGCATCGAAGGCGATCTCCTGGGCATAGATCGAAGTGCCCCAGAGCGCGGCAAGGAAGAGAAGGAGGCGTGCCAAGCGGTTCATCTCACCAATCCTTTTCGGCGGGTACCCGCACTCCAACGCGCTGTTTCTCCCGCACCTTTTCCTGTACTTTCTGTTCCTGCCTGTCCAGGGCGTCCAGGATGCGTTCGGCGTCCTGCTTGCTCATTTGCTGGGCCTGTTGGGGATCGCCTTCCTTCTGTTGATCCTGCTTCTGCTCTTGGTCTTGCTTCTGTTCCTGGTCTTTCTTTTCCTGCTCCTCCTGTTTCTCTTGATCTTTCTTCTCCTGTTGCTCGTCCTTCTTTTCCTCGTCCTTGTTCTCGTCCTTTTTCTGATCGTTCTGTTGCTGCTGCTGTTGTTGCTGCAACATGCGTTGTGCGTATGCCAGATTGTAGCGCGTATCCTCGTCGCTCGGGTCACGGCGTAATGCTTCCCGATAGGCCTTGATCGCTTCTTCGGGTTTCTTCTGGCCCAGCCATGAATTCCCGATGTTGTGATAGGCGCGCGCTTGTTCTACGGGGTCCTTGGACCGCAGTGCGCTCTGCTCGAACTGCTGCTGCGCTTCAGGGAACTTGCCTTGCTTGTATTCGGCATCGCCTAGGTTGAACGTGGCCCGCATATCGTTCGGGTCCGCCGTGTTCGCCTGCTGATAGGCTTGTCCGGCCGCCACATGGTCGCCTTTGCGGTAGTATTCGTTGCCCTTGCGCAAGGCATCCTCCGCTTTCTGGGCGAATGACGTGCGTGTGCCGCAGAGGGCGAGCAGCAACAAGACGAAGAGTGGGGTGAGCTTCATTTCGCTTGTGGGATGAGGTTCACCAGGGAGCGCACGCGGCCTCGTTCGGGCAATGCGAGAGCGAAAAGAAGGAGCACGCATCCGATCGCCAGCGGGATCTGAAAGCGGTCCTCATGTCCGGCGAACCGGTAAGTGCCGATCTCGGAGCGGTCCATTTGACGGAGTTCGTCCACAAGTTCGGTGATGCCGGTAGAGGCTTCCGTAGCGCGCACATAGGCGCCTTTCCCTTCGGCAGCGATCAGCTGCAACATCTGTTCGTTCAAACGGCTGACCACCGGGTTGCCCTGCTTGTCTTTACGGAACCCCATCATCTGCCCGCGCTGTTTGATGGGCAGCGGGCCGCCCTGCGGTGTGCCCATGCCGATGGTATGCACCAGGATCCCTGCTTCCGCGGCTTTACGCGCCGCACCTTCGGCGTCGTCCTCGTGGTTCTCGCCATCGGTGATCACGATGATCGTCTTGCCGCCCAACTTGTCCTTTTCGAAGGAATTTTGAGCAAGGTCGATAGCGGCGCCGATGGCGGTACCCTGTGTGGGCACCATGTCCGGCCCGATACTGCTGAGGAACAACTTGGCCGCGCTCTTGTCCGCTGTCAAAGGAAGTTGCACGAAAGCCTCACCGGCAAAGACAACGATCCCGAGCCGGTCCCCGTGCAATTTGTCCACTAGCTGCGCCAGCGCCCGGCCGGCCACTTCCATGCGGCTGGGACGAAGGTCTTCGCAGAGCATGCTGTTGCTCACGTCGAGGGCTACCACCACATCCACACCCTCGGCCTTCACTTCTTCGATGCGTGTCCCGAACTGTGGACCGGCCAGCGCCAGCACCACGAAGGCCAGCCCATAGCGCAACGCGATGAAGCGCGCGGTGGAGAGCCCGAAGCTGACGCCGGGGACCATGCGTAGGAGCGTGCCCGCTTCGGCGAAGCGACGCATCGCTCGCTTCCGACGGAAGAGATCGATGGTGAACAGCGCGAGCATCACCGGCCCGATGGCCAGCCCCCAGAGCACCATGGGCTTCGCGAACCGGAACGCCGCCTGCTCGCGCAACGCGCCGAACCAGACCAAGGCGAGCAACACGGCGAAAAGCACCTCAAGCCCCAACGCGAAGAGCAAGGCTGGCCAAATGCGAAGGCGAGGTTGGCTCATGGCGTAGCGCGAAGGATATTGCGGTCCAGAACGAACGCGAAGAAAAGGAGACAGCCTCCGGCCAGGACCAAGGGGAAGTACTCCTCGTGCCGTCGGCTGTGCTCGGTCACTTTGATGCGGGTCTTCTCCAACTTGTCGATCTCGCGGTAGATGTCCGCCAGGGCACGTTCGTTCGTAGCGCGGAAGTACTTGCCACCCGTGGTCTCGGCCACTTTCTCGAGCATGGCGTCGTCGATCTCCACATCCACCATATCGTATTTGTACTGTCCGTTCGGGTAGATGGCCACAGGCGAAAGCGCCTTGCCGCGCGTGCCGACACCGATGGTATAGACACGCACTCCCATTTCCAACGCTATCTGCGCCGCATCGAGCGGATGCACGGTGCCCGCATTGTTCACCCCATCGGTGAGCAGGATGACCACCTTGCTGCGCGCATCGCTATCCCGCAAGCGGTTCACAGCGGTGGCCAGGCCCATGCCCACGGCGGTGCCGCCTTGGATCAGCCCCGAACGTGCCTCTTTGAACAGGTCCTTCAGCACGTTATGATCCGTGGTGAGCGGGCACTGGGTGAAGGCCTCGCCTTCGTATACAACGAGCCCGATGCGGTCGTTCGGTCGCTCGTCGATGAAGCGCATGGCGACCAGTTTCGAGGCCTCCAACCGGTCCGGTTTGAAATCGCGCGCCAACATGCTCGCGCTGATGTCGACGGCGATCACGATGTCGATGCCTTCGGTCTCCACGTCCTGCCAATCATCGCGTAGCTGCGGCCGAGCCAGGGCCATGAGCAGAAGGCCGAGCCCGAGCAGGGAGGCCGCGAAGGGTACATGGCGCAGGTGCGTGAGCAGACCCGTGCGCAGATGGGCGAAAACGTGGGCCGTGCTGAGGGTGATGCGCGGACGCTGGACGCGTCGACGCCATACATACCATGCGGCGAGCAGCGGCAGGATCAGCAACAACCAGCGCAGTTCAGGACGGGCTAGTTCGAACCGTGGAAGGAAAAGGAACAACACCGTTGCCACCACACCGATCGCCAGTGCGCACCAAAGCAGGCTTTCGATCAGATCACGATCGCGGCGCATCGGGTACGGATTGGGCGGCTATGGCCTCGGTGGTTTCCTGCACCAGGCGTATGGCCGTGGGGATCATCTGCTCGTTCTCGAGCGGGGCGGGGGAGAGCTTCGCGAACTTCACCAGATCGGCCAGGCGTAGCAGGTTGGTGATCTGTTCGCGGTGCGCGGCACCCATGGCGGACAATTTCAAGGCCTGGACCAGTTCATCCGTGGTTCGTTCCAGGGCAGGCACCTGGTAGCGTTCTTCGATGTAGCCGCGAAGCAGATCCGTTACCGCGCTGTGGTGCGTTTTCACTTCGCCTTGTTGCCAGAGTCGTTGCTGCTCCACGGCGCGCAGCGCTTCGATGACCCGTTGGTGCAGCGGTACGGGAGGAGCCTCGGGTGCGGCGGTCACAGCTCTGTTCCTGTACTTGCGCACCCGCCACACGATGAAGAGCAGTAGCGCCAGGATCGCGACGCCGCCCGCGAGGTAAGGCCAATTCTCGCGCAGCCAGTGCCGCCAGCTGAACGGCACATCATAGATGTCTTTGATGTCGCGGTACGCCTGCGCGGTATCCACCGGAAGGGTGCGGACCTCCAGGAGCAAAGGCGCCGTCTCGATGGTGTCGGCCGCGACGACGAAGCGGAAAGGTGGGATCGCCCAAAAGCCGCTGTCCCATGCGGTCACCACCAGGTGCCTACGCTGCGCGAACAGGTAAGGATCTTTCGCTGCGTCCACCAGGGCAGTGTCCACGCCGCCGTCCCAAACCACCTCGACCTGCTTGGTCAGCGTGTCTTCGAGTGAGGGCCAGATCACGACACCGGGGCTGCCCTGATCAACGCGATAGATCACCTCGAGATCCAGCTTCACCTGCTCGCCCAGGCGGATCACCGTCGTGTCCAGCACCGCGGTGGCCGTCGGGCCTTGCCCGTGCGCGATGACCGACGCGGACAGGCAGAGAAGGAGGAGCGCTCGGCGCATCATCGTCTGTCGCGTTGGCGGAAGAGGTCCATGAGCGCGCGGACGTAGCCGTCGCGTGTGCTGATCACCGCATGGTCGATCCCGGAGCGGCGCAGCAAGGCACGCGTGCGGGCTTGGTGCTTCAATGCCTCGGCGCGGTAGGCGGTGCGCACGCGTTTGCTGCCCGTGTCCACCCAGGTGGTGCGGCCGGTCTCGGGATCATCGAAGGGCACCAAGCCGATGTTCGGCAACTCCCCTTCTCCAGGATCGCCGGTGCGCAATACCACCAGATCGTGCCGGCGGTTGGCGATCTTCAGTGCGTCATCATAGCCTTGCCCCATCAGGTCGCTGATGAGGAAGGCGATGCTGCGCTTCTTGATCACACTGTTGAGGTAACGAAGGGCTTCGGCGATATCGGTGCCGCGATGGGCTGGGCGGAACTCGAGAAGTTCGCGCACCAAGCGAAGGATGTGACTGCGGCCTTTTTTGGGCGGGATGAACAGCTCCACCTGATCGGAGAAGAGGATCAATCCCACCTTATCGTTGTTCTTGATCGCACTGAAGGCGAGCGTGGCGCACACCTCGGTGATCAGCTCGCGCTTGGTCTGGGAAGTGGTACCGAAATCACCCGATCCGCTGACGTCGGCCACCAGCACGACCGTGAGTTCACGCTCCTCTTCGAACACCTTCACAAAAGGGTGCCCGAAGCGGGCCGTCACGTTCCAGTCGATGGTGCGTACCTCATCGCCCGGCGTGTATTCCCGCACCTCGCTGAAGGCCATGCCGCGCCCCTTGAAGGCACTGTGGTACTCACCGCTGAAGATGTGATCGCTCAGACCGCGCGTCTTCAGCTCGATCAGCCGCACCTTCTTCAGAAGGTCCTTGGTGTGTTGGGCGGTGTTCATCTTCAGGGGCAGGCGCAGGGGCAAGGGCAGACGCAAGGATCAATTTGCTCCTGCCCCTGAACCTGTTCCTTCTTCAGGGAACCTCTACCGTGTTCAGCACGCGATCGATGATCTCCTGCACGCTGATGTTCTCCGCCTCCGCTTCGTAGGTGAGCCCGATGCGATGGCGCAACACATCCGGACAAACGGCGCGCACATCCTCAGGGATCACATAGCCCCGGCGTTTGATGAAAGCATAGGCCTTTGCGGCGTGGGCCATATAGATGCTGGCGCGCGGGCTACCGCCGAAGCCGATCAGGCTTACCAGGTCCCCCAGCTTATGCTGATCGGGCTTGCGCGTAGCATGCACGATGTCCACGATGTAGTGCTCGATCTTTTCGTCCATGTACACTTCGCGCACCAGTTGCCGGGCGGCGAGGATCTCCTGTGTGCTCACCACCTGTTGCGGTTCGGGCTGGACCCCGGGACGTACGTTCTGGCGGATGATGAGCTTCTCCTCCTCCTTGCGGGGATAGTCCAGGATCACCTTCAGCATGAAGCGATCGGTCTGTGCTTCGGGCAGGGGATAGGTGCCCTCTTGCTCGATTGGGTTCATGGTGGCCAGCACCAGAAAGGGCTCGGGTAGTTTGAAGGTCTGTGCCCCGATGGTGACCTGGCGTTCTTGCATGGCCTCCAGGAGCGCGCTTTGCACTTTGGCCGGTGCCCGGTTGATCTCGTCCGCCAGGATGAAGTTGCTGAAGATGGGTCCCTTCTTCACGGTGAACTCCTCGTTGCGCTGGCTGTAGATGAGGGTTCCGATCAGATCCGCGGGCAGCAGGTCCGGTGTGAACTGGATCCTGCTGAAGCCTACCGCGATGGTACGGGCCAGGGCTTTCACGCTCATCGTCTTGGCCAGGCCGGGCACGCCCTCCAATAGGATATGGCCATCGGCGAGCAGGGCGACAAGGAGCTTCAGCACCATGTCCTTCTGCCCCACGATCACCTTTCCCATCTCCTGCTCCACCAGGTCCACGAAGGCGCTGGCGTGCTGGATGCGGTCGTTCAGTTGGCGGATGCTTTCGGAGGTGACGGCGGACGTTTCCGCAGTGGTCTGATCCATATGGAGGGGTCGTTGAAAGGAGCGCAAAGGTGCGATGCAAAATTGGCCGGGTGCATGAAGGCCCTGTGATGGACCGCAGTTAAAGAGTGTTAACCGTTCGGCCCTGTCCAAAGGAGCATGACCGCTACATTCGGAGCATGTCCCAACACAACACCCCGCTCGCTCTTTCCGAGGCCATCGCGCACGTCCGCACCTTCCACGATGCCTTCGGTATTCCCAACGCCCAAGCACCAACGGGCGCCATCGGCGATCGCGATGCCTTATTGCGCTACAAGTTGATCCGCGAAGAGAACGAGGAATACCTCGATGCCGCGCTACGCGGGGACCTGGTGGAGGTGGCCGATGCGTTGGGCGATATCCTCTACATCCTCTGCGGCACACTGCTGAAACACGGACTTGAGCATAAGATCGATGAAGTGTTCCGGGAGATCCAACGGAGTAACATGAGCAAGCTCGACGCGAACGGCAAGCCGATCTATCGCGAGGATGGCAAGGTGTTGAAGAGCGAACTTTACTTCCGGCCGGATATCGGTCGCATCCTTGAAGGCTAAAAGCTGAAGGATGAAGGAGGAAGGTCAAAGACGGAACATTGGCGAGATCGCATCTGATTCATATCGGAAGAAGCAATTTGAGAGGAGCATGGAGAGGACTGATCCAAAAAGTGCACAAGGAGGCAACCTCGAGGATCGGTTGGTGGAATTGGCCGTTCAGGTCGTCCGGATGACCGAAGGGATGCCTCCCACGCCGGCAGGCCGATATTACGGCGGACAGCTATTGCGTTCTACCGGTTCCGCGGCACTTAACTATGGAGAAGCGCAAGGAGGGGAGACGCACCGGGATTTCACGCACAAGCTGAAGTTGGTGCGCAAAGAGATCCGCGAGTCGAACTTATGTATGCGCGTGATAGCCGGTGCTCAACTGCATCCGGACAAAGACCTTTTGACCCGGGTGGGGAATGAGGTGCGCGAACTTCTCGCCATCTTCACAGCAGCGGTGCGTACGGCGGAGAAACGAAGCGCTCGAAAGGAATGACGGGGCATGGTAAGAGCGGCTGCTCTTTCTTCAACCTTTTTCCTTTAGCCCTTGCCCTTTAGCCTTCTCTATCCAATGTATCTCCCCCGCCTTCTCACCAACGCCCGTAATTCCTCTTTTTCGCGGTGGTGGCTGAACTTCCTTTTGCCATGGACCGTGCCGTTCAACCGCCCGCATGGGTTCACGGTCGTACCCCTTCCCGAAGGCGGCATCAGCGTGCGCATCCCCAACTGGCGCATCAACCGCAACCATATCAACGGCATCCACGCTTGTGCGCTCGCCACTGCGGCGGAAATGTGTAGCGGGCTCTCGGTGCTGGAGAAGCTCGATCCCAAGAAGTACCGCTTGATCATGCGCAGCCTGCACATGGACTATCACTACCAGGCGAAGCAGGAGGCAATGGCCAAGTGCGTACCGACCGCAGCGGAGATCGCAGAACAGGTAGTGCGGCCGCTAGCGAGCAATGAAGCCGTGGACTACACCAGCACAGTGGAAGTACACGACAAGAGCGGCAACCACCTCGCCACGGGAACAGTGACTTGGCAGGTAAAGGAGTGGGGCAAAGTGCGGACGAAGGTTTAGATCTGTCTCACTTGCTTATCGCGCGCTTCACAATACGGCTTAACACCATCGCCAACACCGCACCGCTGAAAGCCAGCCCCATGTCCTTCTGGGCGTCCCAGACATCGCCCTGCGAGCCGAGATAGGCCACTCCTTCCGCAGGAAAGAAGACATCGGCCACCGCCCATTCGATCAGCTCATAGGCCGCGCTGAAGCTCATGGTGATCTCCACGGGCAGTACCTAGCACACCCAGTTGGGCCAGTGGAAGTGGCTTTTGAAATAATCGCGCATGGGGTAGGCCAGCAGCAGCGCGAAGCTGAAGTGTACGATCCGATCGTAGTGGTTCCTTTCTCCCTGGAACACGTCCTGCAACCAATAGCCGATCGGGTTCTCGGCATAGGTATACATGGCCCCATAGACGTGCAGCAGGATGTACACGAACATGAGCGTGTAGCTCAGGTCGCTGAACCGGAAGCGACGGTGGGAAAGGACGAGGCCACCGATGAAGAACGTGGTCAGCGTGCTCTCCGTGAACCAGTTGGTGCGGTCCGTGGTGCCGATGAAGGTCCACGCCCAGAAGAGCAGGAACACGCCGAGGAAAACCATCAGAAGCGTGTTCGAAGCGAAAGGAACGCGCGCCGGGGAAGAAGCAGTGGTGAACGGCATGCCCGCAAAATAGGAGGGGCTGCTCACTTCTCGTCGAAGTAGTCCTCCTCCTCATCTTCCTTCTCTTCTTCCTCCGGCTTGGGCCGGAAGCGGAAGGTGACGTGCAGGCCGAAGAGCAGGTTCTGCCTACGGATCACGGGATCGAACGGCGTCACACTGTTCTCGCCGCGCAGCTCCATTTCAAGGGGCCCTTTCTCGAAACCCAGCCCAAGGCATACGCTGAACTGCGTGCGGCGCAGGTTCTCCTCGCTGATGGGTCGATCGATGAGTTCCTGGCCGTCCTGCGTGATCCTTTCCGTGCCGCGGATCAGATAGCCCGGGATGATCCCGCCGCCGAGGAAGAGACCTTGCGGGTTCTTGTTCACGGAGATCTTCAGCACGATGGGCACCTCCACATAGTGCAGGGTGGTGCGCGTGGTCTGGCGGTATTGTGCGGCTTGTACAAAGCTGCCCTTGCCCACGTACATCGGCTCCAGCATCAGGCTCATTTGATCGGACATGATCATATCGAAGCTGTAGCCCGCGATCAGGCCGAACTTGGGCAGCCCGGTCCACCGGAAGAACTGGCCCGCATTGATCGTGGCCATGCCCACCCCGACTCGGGGCCCATGCGCGATCTGGCCCTGCATTGCGCATGGAAGTAATGTGGTCACAAATACCAGTGAGTGGAGGTAACGCACGGCGCGAAGATGCGGAACGACGCTGACGGCCCCGAAGAGCATAGTATCATCATTCGTCGAAAGTCAATAGACATTCATCGAAGAAATATGATAATTCGTCTTGACATCGGAAGCGGCCCGACGCCACTTTTGCGTCGCTTCAAAAGGAAACACCATGTGGCCTGTACAAACCCTTACCCTCTTGCTCTGCCTTACGGACGAAGAACAGCTCTTCGCCCAGGCCGTGCGGGAGCCACAGCCCGTGGTGATCGAAGCGACGAAGCCGGTGGAGGAAGAGCAGGAGCGCACCATCGCCCCCTTCGAGGAGCAAGTTGCGGAAGGCTGATCCCTTCGCGCCGCTACTTTCGCGGGATCGCAACAAGCGCGATCCACGCATGAAATACTTCGTCGCCCTCGCATCCCTCGTTCTCACCTTTCCAGCCCTCGCCACGGACCGTATCGTGGAGGAATTCGGGCAGCCACCCGCCTACGCCAGCATCAATGCCGCCGTCACTGCTGCGGTGGATGGCGACCGGATCATCGTAAAGAACCGGGCGGGCAATATCCCCTGGATCGAGGATGTCACCGTGGGCAAGAACCTGCAGTTCCTCAGCTATTCGAACGACGACTTCTTCTACGTGCAGGGCACCTACACCATTCCCGGAGCCACGGGGCGCGAGGTGACCATCATCAGCATGCGCAACACGGCCGGTGGCATCAGTGGGCCCGGTGGCGGCACCACACGCGGCACGCGGATCCGGATCCTGGACAGCTATTTCGTGAACGGATCCATCGCGTGTTCCTCCAACGCCAACACCACCGATGTGGTAGGGTGTACGCTCGTGAACGGCACGATCGCCATCGCATACGGCAATGTGGTCGGTTGCGATGTGGATGGATCATTGATCACCGACGAAACCATCAACGTGACGGGCAATACGGCCGCAGGGGCGTTGGACACGTGTGCCATTATCGGTAACCGGGTGAAAGGCCGCGTGAGCTACGAGGCCATCCGGTTCAGCGGGGACAATCAGATCGTGCACATCCGCAACAACTATGTGCAACACGGCTGGATGGGCATACAGATCGAACAAGGCCATATAGGCGGTACGCAGAACCTGGTTTGGAACAACACGGTGGTGGCCTATACCGGTCAGTTCACCACCTACGGGATCGATGTGGCGAACACCAATGCGGGCAGCGTGTGGGAGTTGATGAACAACGTGGTGACCACCACCTGGAGCGGCGACAATCGGGGCATCAACAAGGACAGCGGGAACAACGGCCAGGTGAACGTCTACTTCAACCATGTGGTATCCGGCATGACGTACCCGATCTCCCCAGGGTTCACCTTCGAGTCCAACAACACCATCAACCAGCCCATCACACTGAACGTGGATGGCACCTTCAGCAATGCACCCGCCTGCGTGGATGGTGGCAACCCCGCTGTGGTGCTGAGCGATCTGGACCTTAGTACCGGCGATGCGGGCGCCTATGGTGGCAGCTATACCCAGACCAACTTCCATCCGTTGCACACCGGTGCGGCGCGGGTCCATCTCACCGGCCATCCGTTCAATGTGCGCAGTGGTTCCACGCTGCGTGTGAAGGCGACCGCCTTCGATCGTTGATCCGCCGCACCATGCACATGCGCGCGGTCCTTTTCGCCGGTGCCGTCCTGTGGGGCGCCATCGGCCACGCCCAATTGGGCGTCACGTCAGCGGAGTATTTCTGGGATACCGACCCAGGCGTTGGCAACGGCTCACCGCTCGTGGCGGTGGACGGCACGTTCGGCCAAGTGGTGGAACAAGTGCTGGTGCAAACGGCCACACTGCCAGCACCGGGCTTGCACGAACTCAGCATCCGCATCCTGGACGAGGATGGGGGATGGGGCCCCGTGTTCAGCACGGTACTCGAAATTCTGCAAGGGAGCGTGAGCTTCCCGGACATCCACGTGGCCGAGGGCGAGTACTTCTGGGATGCGGATCCAGGAGAAGGGAACGGCTCGCCATTGCTGGCCTTTGATGGGAACTATGAAGAGGCCTTGGAGGCCGTGGGTGCGGACATCGGCAACTTGCCTACGCCCGGTCTTCATGTGCTGTACATGCGCGTGCGGGACGTGGATGCCAACTGGAGCGGAGCTTTCCAAGTAGTGGTGGAAGTGCTACAAGGGGCCGTGAGTTTTCCGGATATCCATGTGGGCGCCGCGGAATACTGGGTGGATACCGATCCCGGGGCGGGCGCTGGAACGCCTATGCTCGCTTCGGATGGCAACTTCGATCAGACCTTCGAGGCCATAAAGGGCGGCGGTATCCCTGTTCCCGTGGACAACGGTGTGCATGTGTTATGGATGCGCGCCCAGGACGATGACGGCGGATGGGGCCCGGCGTTCGGGGTAGTGGTGAACATCGATACCACGATCACCGGAACGGTGGAAGTGCCCGAGACGGAAACCACGGATCCAGGTTTCCACATCACGCCGAATCCAACGGACGCATCTTCTGGGTTCGTCATCGAGCAGCAGGGTGAGGCGCGATCGATCGGTGTGAGGGTGTTGGACATGCAGGGACGTGTGGTCCTGGACAAGCACTATCCATCCGCCGTGCTGATCCATATCGCTACCGAAGGATGGGCCTCGGGTATCTACCCGGTCGGTGTTGAACGCAACGGCGTTCTGGAATGGCGACCGATCGTCGTTCGTTGATACAACGCATCGTACGATGAGGCTGTGGAAGATCCAAGGGGGCGCGTTCGCCATCGCCTGCTCTCTTTGGAGCACTATCGCTGCCGCCCAGGCCTGGACCTTTCAAGGCGACACCACGCCGACGTGGGAACAGGTGATCGCCCGTTACCGCACCTTGGACGAGCATCACCGGGGCGCCAAACTTTTCGAGATCGGCAAGGACGATGGCGGCTCGCCGATCCATCTTTTCGTGATCTCCGATGGCGGCGTGTTCGGCCCCGACAGCTTGAAGGCACGCGGCAAACGCGTGCTCTTCATCAATAACGGCATCCATCCCGGCGAGCCGGACGGCATCGATGCGAGTTTGCTGCTGGCCCAGGCGCTCTTGGAGAGCGACCAATTGATGGGCCTCACCGTGAACACGGTGGTTTGCATCGTTCCCATTTACAACGTGAGCGGTGCCTTGGTGCGCGATACCACCTTCCGCGTGGACCAGAACGGTCCGCATGTGCATGGACAGCGGGCGAACGCGCGCAACCTCGATCTCAATCGCGACCTCGTGAAGGTCGATTCACGCAACACGCAGACCTTGTTACAAGTACTTCGGCGCTGGGACCCGGACATCTTCATCGATACGCATGTGAGCAATGGGGCAGACCATCAATATGTGATGGAATTGCTCACCACCCACCCGGCGAAGTTGGATCCGGAGGTGGCGGCATACTTGGACGGGACCCTGGTGCCTGGCCTTTACAAGTGGATGGACCGCAAGAAGATCGCGATGTGCCCGTACTTCGAAACAGTAGAGCGAACACCCGAGCAAGGCCTCGTGGTCTTCTTCGATACGCCACGCTACACCACGGGCTACACCGCGCTCTTCAACACCATCGGTCTGATGGCCGAGAGCCACATGCTGAAGCCCTATGCCGATCGAGTGAACGCCACTTTCCAACTCATGCTCGGTACGCTGGCGGTGATGGACGAGCACGGTCAAGAGTTGAAGGAGATCCGAGACCGAGCGAAGACCCGCACCACACAATTGAAAGAGCTTCCGCTGCGCTGGACCTTGGACACCACAAAGGTGGAACGTCTACCGTTCAAGGGCTACCGCGCGGAGCAGCGCCCGAGCGCGGTTACAGGGCTTTCTCGTCTGTACTATGATCGCACCCGTCCTGTTGATCTGGAGGTGCCCTGGATGGACAGCTACACGCCGGGCACCACGCGGACCAAGCCGAATGCGTACTTGATCCCCCAAGCATGGCGGGAAGTTTCGCAGCGCCTGGCATTGAACGGCATCACGTTCCAGCGCGTGGAACGCGATACGCTGCTGGAGGTGGAAGTGTATCGCATCGGGACGATGACCACCGTGCGCGAGCCGTTCGAAGGCCGTTACCTGCATCGGGAGGTAACGGTGCGGGTGGAACTTGCATCCGTCACCGCCAGGGCAGGGGATCTACTCGTTCCGATGGATCGCGCTACGGATCGGTTCGTGATGGAGGTGTTGGAACCGGAAGCCCCGGACAGCTACTTCGCTTGGGGCTTCTTCGATAGTGTGCTCCAGCAGAAGGAGTGGTTCAGCGATTACGTGTTCGAGGACGTCGCTACGGACCTGCTCGCGAATGATCCCGCCTTGAAGGCCGAACTCGAGGCGAAGCGTGCCGCCGATCCGGAATTCGCGAAGGACGCATGGGCACAGCTCGCGTTCGTCTTCGAGCGATCTCCCTATATGGAACGTGGCTATCGTCGTTATCCAGTGTGCCGCGTGGTCGGGAATTGACGGAGCGCGCCGACCTTCGCACTTCCATTCAACCGTATGAAGGCTACCCTTCCCTCCATGCCGTTCAAGATCCGCGCGGAACGCACCGAGGATCCGGGCATTGGCACCAACTTCGAGCGACCGCTCGATCGCTTGGTGGCCCACGACGGAAACTTCCGGGTGGACCGGATAGGCCGGGCGAGCGGTCTTCGCGAAGGGTTCGTGGCGTTGGCCACCATGCCCGTGGGGCGGCTGGTGCTCACGTTCGTGCTGGGTTACCTGGGCATGAACCTGATCTTCGGGTCGCTCTACATGCTGATCGGCGTGGAGTATTTGGGCAATGCGGATCTGAACTCGTGGAGTACGAAGTGGATGAGCGCCATTGGCATGAGCGTGCAAACGCTCACCACCGTGGGCTACGGATCATTGTACCCGAACAGCCCGGCCACTTGGTTGCTGGCGGCGGTGGAAGGCGTCTTCGGGATCCTTGGCTTCTCGTTGATCAGCGCGGTGATCTACGCCCGGTTCGCGCGGCCCACCGCACGCATCGCCTATAGCGCCAAGGCGCTCATCGCACCGTTCAAAGAAGGATGGAGCCTGCAGATGCGCATGGCCAACCGGCGTACCACATTGCTGATGGAGATGGAAGCACGCCTCATGCTCGTGATGGCCGATGTGGACGAGCAGGGCGAACGGCTGAACTACTACAACCTGAAACTGCAGTTGGACAAGGTGAGCTTCATGCCCTTGAGCTGGACACTGGTGCATCCGATCGGACCAGAGAGCCCCCTGGCAGGTGTGGGCTATGAGGACCTGGTGCAGCGCCGGGCGGAAGTGATCCTTGTCCTCAAAGGCATTGATGAAGGATACATGCAACAGGTGATCACTCGCCGGTCGTTCCGGTTCGATGAGATCGTGTGGGGCGGCCGCTATGTGCGCGCCTTCAGCGCCCGGAACGGCAGCATGCGCCTGGACCTCAACAAACTCAGTGATTTCACCCCGGTGCCAGCCCCGGAACGCTTGCCGTCCTAGCAGCCGTGGCAGGCCGACCGACAAGCTGACGACCGACAACCAACAACTGACGACCGATCACCGTATCCCATGGAACTCTACGATATCAGCATCGGCGCACGTGTGAAGCATCCCACCATGGGTGTGGGCGTGGTCTATGAAATGGACGCACGCACGGTCCATGTGTTCTTCAAGGAGCACGGCGAGCAGCCCATCAGCCGCAGCTTCGAGGGGCTGGTGACCATTGCTCCCGGCGTGGAGATCGGCCAGGAACCGTTGGACATCGAGCATGTGAAGGACTGCCTACGCGAGGTGCTGGAGGAAATGCAACAACCCCAGAGACCTGTTGAGATGGCCCGGAAATATGAGGGCGGCATGCTGGAGATGCGGCCAAAGGATCCATCGCTGAAGAGCAAAGAAGTGCCCATCGACGACTTCTTCCATAAGGTGGTCATGATCCGCGACCGCTTCCGGGTTCTCGAGCAGAAGATCAACGCCCATCCGGCGCTAAGCGAAGCGGATAAGGTGGAACTGCAGCAGTACATTACACGCTGTTACGGAAGCCTCACCACCTTCAACATCCTGTTCGAGGACAAGGAGGACCATTTCGTGGGGCAGAAGGGGGAGGGTTGAAGTGGTGGTTTTGGACGGGAAGGGCCAGGGCAACGCATTCGCCTCGAACCGTGTCCATTGCATGAGGATGCGCAAGCGCCTGCTCATCGGGACCTTCATCTGGGTGGCCTTGCAGCCACTTCATGCGCAACGCTTGACCTGGGCCGGGCAGTTGCGGGGCCATGGCACACAGAGCATGGAGAACCTGCACCCTGGCGAGAGCATGAGCGATGAACTGGTGGTGGACGATGCGCTGAATGTGTATGTACTTGGGCATTGCAACGACACCATCGACTTCGACATGGGTCCCGGTGTTCAGGAACAGTCCACCGCACTCTATGGCTTCTTCCTCGCGAAGTACGATGCGCAGGGCGCGCTGATCTGGGCCGACCTCTTCGGCGACGGGGACACAGCATGGCTCTACCCGCGCGGCCTGGAGTTCGACCCGCAAGGCAACCTCGTCGTTCTGGTAGGGGCTACCGGTGCGCTGGACATGGACCCTGGTCCAGCTGAAGCTACGCTCTTCCTTCCCCCGGGAAGCCCCAACCAAGTGATCATCGCGAAGTTCGATCCCGACGGTGCGTTCATCTGGGCCAGGAACTTCGGTGGCAGTTCGGGTGTGATGCCGGAAGCACTTGATGTGGCGGACGATGGTTCCATCCTCGTCACCGGCACGTTCTATCAGGGCATCGACACGGATCCCGGACCCGGTAACAATATGCTCACCTCCTCGGACTATGCGCTCTTCTTCGCGAAGTACAACACGGACGGAGAGCTCGTCTGGGGCAAAGCCATCACGGAGATCGGCATTTACGGTGGCCCGCGATCCATCCGATCCGCACCCGACGGCTCCATCCTACTGGGTGGTCATTTTGCCGGCGACGTGGATTTCGATCCGGGTCCTGGAACGAATGTGATGACTTCCACATCTTGGGTGAACGACGCCTTCATCGCCAAGTTCAATACCGATGGCAACTTCATTTGGTCAATCGATCTGCCTGTCTTGGACAACGCCGATGGTGGCGCGGTGGAATTGGCGGTGGCGGATGATGGATCCTTCGCGGTGCTGGGGGACTATGTCGGCATCGGACTGGACCTCGATCCGGGGCCGGGGGTGGTCACCCTTCCAAGCCTGCAACTGCAGAGCTCGGCTTTCGTCGCCAAGTTCAATGCGACGGGCGAACTGCTTTGGGGAGGCGGGATCTATCTTTTCACGCGGCCGTGGGAGGTGGATCTGGACCAAGAAGGTAACGTGTACATCTCCGGCTCTTTCGCCAGCGGTGATTTCGACCTCGGACCGGGAGTCACCTACTTGATCACTCCGGCCCAGAGCGCGTTCGCCGATGTCTGGGCCAAGTACGATCCCGATGGCGACCTCTGCTGGGCGCGGACCATGGGGAACAACGGCTATGGCGGCAGTACCATTCCTCCGGCATTCGGAGTGAAGGGCACCACTCAGTTCCTCGCGGGCAGCTTCAAGCAAACGGCCGATCTTGATCCTGGCCCTGACACCGCTTCGTTCACGTCAAGCACCAACGGTTGCAATGCCTACATCGCGCGCTTCGATGGGGATGCCTTCCACGTGGAACTGGGGGAGGATCGGGCATTGTGTCTGGGCCAAACCCTGGTGCTGGACCCTCAGGCTGACGGAGCGTCGCTCACCTGGCAGGATGGTTCGTCCACCGCGACCTACCTCGTAACAGACTCCGGACTGTACCACGTGAGCACCGGCGAAGGTGGCTGCCTGGTCACCGACAGCGTTCTCATCACCATGGTGGATTGCTCCACCTACATCGAAATGCCGAACGTCTTCAGCCCGAACGGCGACGGGGAGAACGATCGGTTCGTTCCGGTGCGCATGAACGGCGTGGCCAGCGCACGCCTCGATGTGTTCAACCGATGGGGCCAACGGATCTTCAGCACGGACCGCATAGCGGAGGGCTGGCGCGGCACCAACGAAGGGGCATCCGTGCCGGACGGCACCTACTACTGGATACTCGACTATTCGTTCAACGGGGCCGCGACGCATGAAATGCTCAGTGGAACGGTAACGCTCCTGCGATGAGGTGGATATGGCTCGGATGACCGGACGCCTGCTCTTCCGCATTGTGACCGCGACACTTTTGTTGAGTTGCGATGGAGAGGGGGCTGTCCAAGAGCGCGGGCCAGACGTCGCCGTCCAGGAAGTGCGTGGGCGAACGCCCGAACCACTGCGTGGTCATCGCTTCCGCGTGATCGGGGACGTGGATGGTGACGGCCATGATGACACGCTTACGGAGCGGTTCATCGACCCTGCGACCGGCCATGAGACGGACAAGTTCATCGCCGATGCTTCATACGATTCGCTGTCGGCGCGCATCTGGCGGATGAAACCGCTCTCCTTCGTTGAATGTTCGGATCCTAGCATTGGACGGTTGTTCGTCCGTGAGGGCGATTCGTTCGGCTTAGCCCATCTCATGAACGAAGGCGACCTGAACGGTGATGAGAGGGACGAGATCGGCTGGGTGGGGCACTGGATCGACTACTCGAACGTGAACACCTACCACATCACCTCATGGAACGGAAGTGAGTGGGTCGAGCTCGCTTCGTTCGGTATGTGGGAATGGCAACTTCCGGAGCTTCCGGGTTCCGAGAGAGAGTTCGGTCTCATCGGGCAAACAGGGTTGCACGTTTTGGACACCAGCACTACCCATGAGTCTCCTGCTGACCTTGTCTGGCCAACGACGCGTGGGCGCATCAGCGTGCTCGGAAGGACAGAGGAAGCGGATCTCGAGACGTTGGCGCTCACATTGGATCCAATGGAGCCCTGACCTCTCGGAAGGACTTTTCAACTTTTCGTTGCCGTTCCCGATCGGCGCGTATACATTCGTACCGCTTTGTTCTTTCAAACACACCTGAAGTGACTTCATCGACCTGTCACGCTGAACGAGCCTGCCCTAGCGAAGGAAGGGTCGAAGTATAGGTCGTCAACGCGAAGCCCATACAGGCCAACTGTTCATCGGAACCAACAATTTCCATCAGGGATCGCACCCTCGGTGGTGTACGGCGGGCCTCAGCCCTACTTCGGTAGGGATCCCTTCGGGGACACGA
>JAGNSU010000227.1 GCA_017987895.1 Flavobacteriales bacterium
CGGCCGTGCTCAAGGCCATTGAGAACCCGCGCGAGATCGACATCCATCTTGTCGACGCCCAACAGGCCCGTCGCGTGCTGGACCGCTTGGTGGGCTACGAATTGAGCCCCATCCTATGGCGCAAAGTGAAACCCAGCCTGAGCGCTGGGCGTGTGCAAAGCGTCGCCGTGCGGTTGATCGTCGAACGCGAACGCGAGATCCTGGGGTTCGCCGAGAAGAGCGCTTTCCGCATCACCGCGCAATTGATCACTGGCACCAAGGCTATGGTGAAGGCCGAACTTCCCAAGCGCTTCGCCACTGAGGCGGAGGCCCTGGCTTTCTTGCAAGGGTGCGTGGGTTCCAGCTTCACGGTGAACGCCGTGGAGAAGAAGCCGGGGAAGCGAACGCCAGCAGCCCCGTTCACAACCTCCACCTTGCAACAGGAGGCCAGCCGCAAGCTGGGCTACGGTGTGGACCGCACCATGCGCATCGCCCAAGGTCTCTACGAGCAAGGGCACATCACCTACATGCGTACTGATTCGGTGAACCTGAGCGAACAGGCCATAGCCGCAGCTGAATCCGCCGTGACAGAACAATATGGTGCGCGGTACTGCAAGGCCCGCCGCTACGCCAGCAAAAGCAAAGGGGCACAAGAGGCGCACGAGGCCATCCGTCCCACGGACTTCATGGTCCGTTCCGCGGGTGCGGACAGGGACGCCGAGCGCTTGTACGACCTGATCAGCAAACGCACGCTGGCCAGCCAGATGGCGGATGCGGAACTGGAGAAGACCGTGGTGGACATAGCGATCAGCGGCCATTCGGACGAGTCCCTTACCGCCCAAGGCGAGGTGATCCTCTTCGATGGCTTCCTGAAGGTCTACATGGAAGGCCGCGATGAGGAGGATGGGGACGAGCAGGAGGGTTTGCTCCCGGATATGAAGCAGGGCGAAGCGCTCCAGTTGCAGGAAATGACCGCCACGCAACGCTATGATCGGCCCGCACCGCGATATACCGAGGCCAGTTTGGTGAAGAAATTGGAAGAACTCGGCATCGGTCGTCCGAGCACCTACGCACCTACGATCAGCACCGTACAGAAGCGCGGCTACGTGGTGAAGGAGAACCGCGATGGCACGCAGCGGCCCTACCGCTTGATCACCTTGGCGAACGATGCCATCAGCGAGAACACCGCCATGGAGAACGTTGGCGCGGAGAAGCAAAAGCTCTTCCCCACGGATATCGGAATGGTGGTGAACGACTTTCTCGTGGAGCATTTCCCCACCATCGTGGACCTGAACTTCACCGCCTACGTGGAGGGGGAGTTCGACCAGATCGCGGAGGGTACCATGAACTGGCGCGATATGTTGAAGGAGTTCTACACGCCGTTCCACGCTACGATCGGTACCGTGAAGGAGACCGCGGAGCGGGCCACCGGATCGCGCGAATTGGGGGTCGACCCCACCTCGGGCCGCAAGGTGTATGCACGGATAGGTCGCTTCGGCCCCATGATCCAGATAGGTGAGGTGGAGAACGAGGAGAAGCCCAAATTCGCCAGCCTTCGCAAGGACCAGAGCATCGCCAGCATCTCCTTCGAGGATGCCATGGACCTATTCAAACTGCCGCGCACATTAGGCGAACGCGATGGCGAAGTGGTGAGCGTCGGCATCGGCCGCTTTGGTCCCTATGTGCGACTTGGAACCACCTATGCGAGCCTGACCCCGGAGGATGACCCGCTCGCGATCGACCTGACGCGTGCCATTGAACTGGTCGACCTGAAGAAGCTAGCGAGCGCGACACGCGATCTCGGTGAGTACGACGGAGAAACGCTCGTGGTCGGGCGTGGCCGCTTCGGACCCTACGTGAAACACGGGAAGACCTATGCCAACATTCCCAAAGGGGAGGACCCCGCCTCGCTCACCTTGGAGCGCGGTATCGAATTGGTGAAAGACAAGGTCGCCGGTGCGAAGGCCAAGATCCTCAAGAAGTTCGAGGGAAGCGATATCGAGATCCTGGATGGGCGTTATGGTCCCTACATCACCGACGGGAAGAAGAACGCCAATCTGCCCAAGGGGAAGACCCCCGAAGAGATCTCGCTGGAGGAGTGTGTGGCATTGGTCGCCGCCGCGCCTGCCAAGAAGAAGGCGGCTGGCCGGAAAGGTGGTTTCCGCAAGAAGAAGGCGTGAGCAGGGAATAGCCTTGCCAACAATGATGTGTGGAAGGTCTGATCGTCGCACGTAGCGCCCAGGCCTTGGAGAACGTCACCTTCGCTGCGGTCGCCGGGATGTTCTTCCAGCAGGCCTGTTCCCGAGACGCACCATGGACTTCAGCATTTACTTCCAGCCGAGCGCGCGCTTCGGGAAGGACCTCCCGGAATGGCTGGCGCATAGTCTGGGCGATGGCACGCGGTTCCATACACCCCAGGGCTTCCCCGATCTTGAGGGAGCGCAAGTAGCGCTTCTGGGTGTGTTGGATGACCCTGGACATGCCCGCCCGCGAAGTTGCGTTCATGCTGCGGATGCCATCCGCGAGCAGTTCTACAAGTTGTATCGGCCGAACGGACACGTGCATTTGGTCGATCTGGGCGATCTGCACCCTGGCGCCACCTTGCAGGACACGCAGCACGCTTTGGCCGAAACGTTGGCGGAACTGATCCGTCGGAATATCGTACCCATCATTCTGGGCGGCGGACAGGGCCATACCTACACCCAATACCTGGCCTATGAGCGGCTGGAACGCACGGCCAACCTCGTGTGTATCGACCCGCGGTTCGACCTGGGCGAACCCGGGCAAGGGTTGGCGGAGTCCAGCTACCTAAGCCATATCGTTCTGCGCCAGCCCAACTTCCTCTTCAACTATAGCAATCTGGGCTACCAGACCTACCTCGTGGACCAGCCGGGGGTCGAACTCATGGACAAGCTCTTCTTCGACGCTCACCGGTTGGGTGAGCTGCGCAGTTCCATGGCAGATGCGGAACCCGTGCTACGTAACGGCGACACGTTGAGCGTGGACTTGAACGCCGTGAGGCGTAGTGACGCGCCGGGTACCACCAACCCGGGCCCCAATGGATTTCATGCGGAAGAGATCTGCCAATTGCTCCGGTATGCCGGGGTAAGTGAGAAGATCACGTCCCTCGGTATCTATGAGCTCGACCCTGATCGGGACCAGGACCAGGTGACGGCCCAACTGGCGGCGCAGCTCATATGGTGTTTTTTGGACGGCCTGCGCAGCCGCACGAACGACCTGCCATGGCTTGACCGCAAGCGTTTCACCCGGTTCCGCA
>JAGNSU010000018.1 GCA_017987895.1 Flavobacteriales bacterium
GCCCGGCACCGAGGCTACTCGGGGCCTTTCCGGACGGGTAAGTCGATCGTTGACAAACACCTAAAGATCTTCTTTCCCTCCGCACAGGGATATTTCTATTTTTGCCGCTCAAGCCTTCGCGTCTTGCGCATTCCCCTTCTGCTCCGCCTTCTCTTGGTTGTCGCCTTGCTCGCTTTCCCGATCGCCGGGGGGGTGTGGGCACAACCTCCGGTCGGAGGCCCGCCGCCATGTTGGCCGCCACCCTGTATCCCCATCGATGGTGGAGTAGGACTGCTGATCGCTGCTGGTGCTCTGCTGGGAGGTCGCACCGCATGGGGTGTCCGTCGAGCTCGCAAGTCCTCAATCTGAGGCGCATGGCCTCCCTGTCCGCTCCGCAGGCGGCATGGCGCGATCCTTTGGTCCGCTTTTTCGCTTTCGCAGGCTCGCTTTATCTGGGTTGGTATCTGCTCTACGACTTGGTGATACACCCCTGGGGTGTGCTGGACCGGGCCTTGATCGACCAATTGATCCGGCTGAGCGGGGCGATCTTAAAAGGCCTTGGAGAGACCTTGATCCCCGAACCGGCCAATGCCGAGATGATCCGGACCATCGGCGTGGAGGGCGGGCACTTGCTTTGGATCGGGGACCCGTGCAACGGCTTGAGCATTTTCGCGGTGTATTTGATCTTCCTTGCGGCCTACCCCGGCCCCCGCGTCCACAAAACGTGGTTCGCGCTCATCGGTCTGCTGAGCATCCATATGATCAACGCCCTACGCATCGTGGTTCTCTGTCTGGTGGTGAAAGTGGATTATGAGCTTCTCAACTTCAACCATGACTACACCTTCTATGTGATCGTGTACGGCTGGGTCTTTTTGCTCTGGTACTTGTGGGTGAAGCGTTTCGCCAACCGCGCTGTGCCCCCGGTCCCCGCATCGGCATGAACCGTCGCGGGGGCATCGCGTTGCTGGTCGCCGTGGCCGTTGTGCTGGGGGCTTTGCGGGAGTTCCTCTTCGTGAACTTGAACTACCAATTGGACCATGTGGCCCGCGGCACCCCCTTCTCTTATGCGCATTCGCTCTTTCAAGGATGGACCCAAGGCCTCGGGGTCGCTGGGCTCACCGCGCTCAAATGGGCCGCCGCGTTCTTCTTCGTCCTGCTGATGACAGGCCTCTCCGTTCTTGCCGCCCGACTGCTCTTCGGCGATCATCGCTACCTACGCCTCATCGCCGTCGCGGTGGGTTGCACGGCCCTGCTGGCCCTGCTGCTGCATGTTCTTTCATTGGAGATGGCCGCCGTGAAGCTGCTCCACGCGCTCCAATACCCGGTTATGCTTCTGGCCTTGGTGCTGATCCGTCCCTTGGCACCACCGTGACCTTGGACGTACCACGTCCCGTCTACCTTGCGCATCCATGTTCATCACGGATCGGTTCGTCCTTCTGAACTTTCCGAAAACGGGCAGCACCTTCGCCCGCAATGTGTTGGCCGAGTTGCATCGACCTACCGCCCTGCGCGCTCTGTTCGTCAAGCTCGGCCTTGCCAAACCCCTCTACCAGGACCTGATCTTGCCGCGCTATGTGGTCGATCCATCGGTCCCGGTGCGGACCACGCAGCATCTGGTGTATGCGCAGGTACCCGAAGTGGATCGCCACAAGCTCCTGCTCAGCGTAGTGCGAGACCCTTTCAGCCGACTGATCTCGGCCTTTGAATACCGCGATTGGGCGCGCTTCCCCATGGCACCCATCGAAGAACTGCACCATTCCTGGCCAACCTTTCCCGAACTGACGTTCCAGGAGTTCCTCGAAATGAACTACCTGCTCGGCCCCAAACAACTCATCGGCGACCTACCGCTACCCGTGGATGTGGGGCCGCTGACCCTTCAGTTCATCCGCTTCTATGCGCGCGACCCACGGAGGTACATTCTCGACCTGAGGCCGGGATCGGACCTATTGACCGATCAAGATCGGCATTTCCCATCCATCCGGTTCCTCCATACCGAACATCTCAACAAGGAACTCCACGATCTGCTGCTCGAATTGGGTTATGCGCGCGAACGCATTGACTTCATCCTGGAGCGTGGCAAGGTGAACAGCACGGAACGTTCGCGCACGGAGTACTTCACCCCGACCTTGCGCGCGTTGGTCCTGCGAAAAGAACGCCTCTTCTTCCAACGCTTTCCCGAGTACCTACCCTCCCCTTCCGTGAGCTAGGCAGCCGCTATCTTCACCCCCATGTCCACTACAATCCTTCAACGCGACCAACTGGTCTTCGACATCATCGAAAAGGAACGCTGGCGTCAGACCAAGGGCCTGGAGTTGATAGCCAGCGAGAACTACGTGAGCCCCCAAGTGATGGAGGCGATGGGATCGGTGCTCACCAACAAATACGCGGAAGGGCTGCCGGGCAAACGCTATTACGGTGGCTGCGAACATGTGGACGAGGTGGAGGAATTGGCGATAACCAGGGTAAAGCAACTCTTCGGTGCGGTATGGGCGAACGTGCAGCCCCATAGCGGCGCACAGGCGAACGCGGCCGTAATGCTCGGTTGCCTGAAGCCCGGCGACACGATGCTCGGGTTCGACCTCAGCCACGGCGGGCATCTCACGCATGGCAGTCCGGTGAATTTCAGCGGCAAGCTGTACCGTGCCACGTTCTACGGAGTGGAGCAGGCGACCGGCCGGGTAGATATGGACAATGTGGCGGCCACGGCCCGAAAGGAGAAGCCCAAGCTGATCATCTGCGGAGCCAGTGCCTACAGCCGGGATTGGGACTATGCCGCCTTCCGAGCCATCGCCGACGAGGTAGGCGCCCTGCTCATGGCCGATGTGAGCCATCCCGCTGGATTGATCGCCGCCCGTTTGCTCAATGATCCCCTGCCTCATTGCCATGTGGTGACCACCACCACGCACAAAACCCTTCGGGGTCCACGCGGTGGACTGATCATGATGGGCAAGGACTTCGAGAACCCATGGGCGCTGAAGACCCCTAAGGGCGAAACACGCATGATGAGCGCCGTGATGGACGGCGCCGTATTCCCCGGCACCCAAGGCGGGCCGTTGGAACATGTGATCGCAGCAAAAGCGATCGCGTTCGGCGAAGCGCTCGACCCCACCTTCCAGGACTATGGCCGCCAGGTGATCGCCAATGCACAGGCCGTTGCCAACTCCTTGGTGGAAAAAGGGTACGATCTGGTGAGCAGTGGCACGGACAACCATTGCATGCTGATCGATCTGCGCAACAAGAACATCACCGGCAAGGAAGCGGAACGCGTGCTCGGGCTGGCGGATATCACCGTGAACAAGAACATGGTACCGTTCGACACGCAAAGCCCCTTCGTCACCAGCGGCGTGCGCATCGGCACCGCTGCGGTCACCACGCGCGGATTGAAGGAGGCGGAATGCCAGCAGATCGCGCAGTTGATCGATGCGGCGATAACCCACCCCGATGACGAAGGGGAACTCAAACGCATCCGTTTCCAGGTGAACGGGATGATGCGTTTGCGTCCACTCTACGCCTGAGCGGGATGGCCCGACGCCGTCAACGGAACCGGCCCAGACCCCTGCGCAATGCGTTGATCGTGCTGCTGGTCAGCATCGCGACAGCTGAACTGAGCCCCTATGCGCTTGGCCGGTTCCTCGGTTATGGTGCTTTTGATCGGGATGACGTCCAGGCGTCGCTCGGCACGGCCCTCTCAGTCGATACCGTGCGTACCGAGCGCCCGGCGGAAGAGTATCTGGGCGACCACTTCCTACATCCGTACCTGGGTTATGTGAGCGTGCCTTTGAACGATCGGAACCGCTTTGGACTTCCTGGCGCCGATCCCGTGATGCATGCTTCACCGGACACGGTGAACATGGCGCTGCTTGGCGGTTCCGTGGCCATGGGTCTGCACACCTTCAGCGAGCAACGCTTGATAAAAGGCTTGCAACGCATCCCCCGGTTCAAGGGCAAGCCCTTCCGCGTCACGGTCTTCGCACTGGGCGGGTTCAAGCAACCACAACCGCTGCTCGCCCTCAACTACTTCCTCGCGCAGGGGGCGCACTACGATGTGATCCTCACGCTCGACGGGTTCAACGACATCGTGCTCCCGTTCTGCGACAACGTGGGGTTCGGCGTGTTCCCCTCCTTCCCCAGGCATTGGAACATGTATTCACGGAAACGGCTCGATCCCCGCGCCGAGCGCGTGTTGGCGGAGCGTTTGTTCCTGGCGGAACAACGCGAACAGCGCCGTTCGGAGATGGCCGCTTCCATCTGGCGTCACAGCAACCTGGCGCTGCTGCTATGGAACGCGCGCGATCGGCGCGACGCGAACGAACTGGCCGAACTGGAGGACCGGCTACGCAGCGCGCTTGCCTCGCAAGACAAGGATCTCCAGGTCACCGGTCCGCCCGAGCCCTTCTCGGACACCGCCGCCTTCTTCTCCGCGCAAGCGGATATGTGGATGCGAAGCTCCTTGCAAGTGGCCGCGCTGGCCAAGGACCACGGTGCGTTGTACGCGCACTTCCTCCAACCCAACCAATACGTGCCGGGATCCAAACCCATTGGCCCGAAGGAGGCTGCCGTGGCCCTCGTGGAAGGTCCGTTCTGTTATGGCGATGCGGTGAAAAGAGGATACCCGATGCTCATCGATCGAGGCAAGCGCATGACAGAAGCGGGCGTGCTCTTCGAGGATCTGACCATGATCTACAGCGAACTACGACGCCCGGTGTACAACGACAATTGCTGCCACGTGGAACCGTTCGGGTACGACCGTATCGCGGACCGGATGTCGGAGCGTCTTCTACGGGCAGAAGGTGATCGGTGATGTTCCACCAGAACGTTCAGCGCATGGTCCCCTCTGGAACACCGCCCTGCGCGTTCTCGGCGCGTGCGCGGTCCCAATCCAGATGCGCGCCACTGGTGCCAAGGAACCGTTTGAAGAACCCTTCGCGTTCCTTGATCGAAACGAACCCAGGCACGAAGGCCGACGAGGGGTCGATGGACGGGGTCGAGAGGTTCGCCACGTTCAATTCGGTGAACACCACGGGCACCGGATCGATATCGGCGTGGAGTTCCCGCTCCATGCGCTTGGCAAGGCTGCGCAGAAGGGCTGTTTGGAACGGATCGGAAGCGAAGCCGATGCGGCCCCTAAGACCCCTGTCGCGGGCCACCTCGAACCCGTTGAACAAGTTCTCGGTGCTGTGTTCGGCCTGCGTCTCGAGCAGGATGTTCGCACGCGGTACCCCGAGTTGTTCGGCATAGAGGGCCATGATCTTGGCCTCCACATAGGGGCTATACACAGCCGCACCGGAAAAGACGAGGTTCTTGGCGAGCCCTTGTTGGTATAGATGCACCGCCCAATGGACGCGCATCTGCATCACATAAGACCATTGCCCACCCTCAAAAGGCACCCCTGGAACGATCACGGCCTCGAAGGGCGCTCGTTTCGCACGCTCATAATACTTCGCCTGGCCCTTGCTGGAGATGTAGCATCCCGGAAGGAGCAGCAAAAGCATCAGGCCGAGCAGGAAGTTGGGGAGGGTGCGATGAACCATGCGTGGATGAGTTGGCGGAGACCTGAACAAAGAACGCCCTGAGAAGGTTCGAATATTGTCCGAGCTGCCCCGTTGGATCATGTAGTGTTCGCGGTACGCCGTATCCTGAGCGATCGCATCATCCATGCCACTCCCTCTTCGGGTAGCCAAAGCAGGTAGAACACGAGGAAGGCGAACGCCATGTCGACGATGCCCAACCAAAACGCAGTGCCCAGGTGGAACACGACGCCGGTGGCCAACCAGACCATGCGCGTCGGTCCCCACCACACAGCCAACGGAAAAGTGAGTTGGAAAAGCAGCACCGCCCAAGTGAGACCCGGCGTGACCGGGATGAGCGAAGGACCGTACGTAGGATCCGAGGCGATGATCCCCAGCGCGGTGCCGTCCGTCCAAGTGCTGCCTTGCAGCTTCTGAAGGCCTGTGATCGCATACGCCAACAACAGTTGTAGCCGAAGGATCCAGAACGACACAAGGGACAGCGCGGTCGGCTCCTTGGAAGGAGCAACGCACAAAAAGATCGCCCAGAAGAACGCATTGCGCATCAGCCATGTACCACCGTTGTTGGCGAGCCAGGCACGGTCCGTTAGCGCACAGAAGAAAAGCCAGGTGAGCGCTCCCATCCACCAAGGTCGCCTCCTGAAAGCCCCGAACACCGCGAACAAGAGCAATGCTATCGCAACGGGCACAGCGGCACCGGACGGCATCCACACGCCGAAACCATGCAACAAGCCGGAAACGATGCCGGAGTCCCCGAGGTCCGGTGACACCGGATGCTCCCACAGCCATTCAGCCGCAGGAAGCGCGGTGAGCGCCCATACCAGTAGCCAAACGTGCAACGCACGTTGGAACCACATGACCCGGATATCCTGTGCCTTCATGGTGACCTGAACCGGATGGGAACGATCCGCCCCGTGCGGTGATCGGGACGCGCAATGTCATCCACACACGCCTGCACCGCTTGGAAGCGAAGGGTCGGCACGTCACGTCCGATGTCCCGGACCAACCCTCGTATCGCGTGCTCCATGCGTGGCTCGACCAGAAGCGTATCGGGCAACGGTCGCGTACCACCCAGATACTGGCCGATCTGCAGCGCCATACGCCGGACCAAGAAGTGGCCCTGGGCATTGGATAAGGAACGGCTATCCGAAAAACCCAGCACCACCTGCAATTCACACGAACAAAGCGGTGGGTCCGGCGCGAAGAGGCCCCAGGTCTGATGGAAGAAAGGACGCACGTACGCTTGCGACCAGAACCGCAACCGCGCGGGCACCCATTCCCGAGGGGCCGTGCAGGCAGCGAGCATCGCTATATGCAGGGCCACAGCGAACACCACATACCAATTCCTTCCAGGGCGCGACCGCATAGGTCCGTGAAGATGGCACCTTACCACCGCATATCGCTCTTCGCCCGATCCGCACCTTTGCACCTTTATCACCGGAACTTCCATGCACATTCCCGCCAACGACCCCGCACTACGCTCCTGGGTCCCCGTTCCACTGAACAGCGACTTTCCGATCCAGAACCTGCCGTTCGGCATGGGCCGATGGAACGGCGAGGAACCAGCGCCCATGACACGCATCGGTGACCGCTGCGTGGACCTGGGTGTGCTTGCGGAAGCGGGACTTCTGGACGGGCTTGGGATGGTCGCTTCGGACTTCGAGCTCCCCGTGTTGAACGGGATCTTGGCGCATGGCAAACCTGCGCTCCGCGCTCTTCGCCAACGGCTATCCGACCTTTTGCGCGAAGGCGGGGACCCCGCGCTCCGGAACAACAACGACCTGCGCGAGGAGGCTCTCCTCCCGGTCGACATGGTGCGCATGCGAATGCCGATCGCCATCGGTGACTACACCGACTTCTACAGCAGCCGCGAGCATGCCACCAATGTGGGCACCATGTTCCGCGATCCGGCGAACGCGCTCCTGCCGAACTGGCTCCACCTGCCCGTGGGCTACCACGGGCGCTCCAGCAGCATCATCATCAGCGGGGAGCCCATCCATCGACCGATGGGCCAAACGCGACCCGACCCCAATGCCCCCCCCGTATTCGGCCCCACCAAGCAGTTGGATCTCGAACTTGAGGTGGCCTTTGTCACTTTCGCGGGAAAACCGCTGGGCCAGCGGATCAGCACCGCGGAAGCGGAGGACCACATCGCCGGCCTGCTGCTGTTCAATGATTGGAGCGCGCGTGATATCCAATCCTGGGAATACGTTCCCCTCGGCCCGTTCCTCTCCAAGAATTTCGCGAGCAGCGTCAGCCCCTGGCTCGTGACACTTGACGCGTTCGCACCATTTCGCGTACCGGGTCCCGTGCAGGATCCTCAGCCGCTCCCCTACCTGCTCTTCGAAGGCGACCGCAATATCGACCTGCGTCTGGAAGTGGCCATCGCCCCTGAGGGGGGAGGGGAAACCGTGGTATGTCGAAGCAATCATCGTCATCTGTATTGGAACATCGCCCAACAGCTCGCGCACCATACGGTGAACGGCTGCAACATCCGTTGTGGCGACCTGATGGCGAGCGGCACGATCAGCGGCCCCGATCCGACCAGTTATGGCAGCATGCTTGAACTCACCTGGCGCGGCACCAAGCCGCTCCTCTTGAGCGATGGCAGTACGCGCAAGTTCATCGAGGATGGCGATACAGTGGTCCTGCGCGGCCACTGCGAAGCGAGCGGGGTGCGGATCGGTTTCGGTGCTCTCGAGACCAAAGTGCTACCTACGGTGTAGCTCACGCCCCTGCTGTGCGTGCATACTTTTACAGCACGCACTACCGGACAAAGACGTTGAGCAGTTCCTAGGCAGCCATGGACAAAGGCCCCAACATCCCGCCCGTGGTGGAACAGGTGCATGATGCGCCGCGACAGCCGCACATCGATGTGGCCAAAGAACGGGGCGAGATCCTGCTGCGTTACCGCGGTCTATTGCGGACGATCAAAGGGCACCGCACGCCCGATGATACCCGCCTTATCCGGAAGGCGTTCAACATCGCACTGGAAGCACACAAGGACCAACGCCGCAAGAGCGGCGAACCGTACATCTACCACCCGCTCGCCGTCGCCCGCATTTGCTCCGAAGAGATCGGCCTGGGCACCACCAGCGTGGTGTGCGCTTTACTGCACGACACCGTCGAGGACACCGACCTGACATTGGAGGATGTGCGCGACCTCTTCGGCCCCACGGTGGCCAATATCATCGATGGCCTCACCAAGATCAGCGGTCTACAGTTCGGGACCGACAGCATCCAGGCGGAGAACTTCCGCAAGGTGCTGCTTACCCTCGCGCAAGATGTGCGCGTTATCCTGATCAAACTCGCCGATCGGCTGCACAACATGCGCACGTTGGACAGCATGGTGCGGGACAAGCAGCTGAAGATCGGCAGTGAAACGCTCTTCCTCTATGCCCCGCTCGCCCATCGACTTGGTCTGTACAGCATCAAGAGCGAACTGGAGGACCTCGCCCTGAAGTTCAAGGAACCAGCGGTCTACCAGGACATCGAACAGAAACTGAAAAAAGGCGAAGCGGTGCGCAAACGGTTCATCAGCCGCTTCACGTTGCCCATCCGCGAGTCTCTGGACAAGGAGGGTTTCACTTACGAGATCAAAGGGAGACCGAAGAGCATCCATAGCATCTACAACAAGATGCTGAAGAAGAACGTGAGCTTCGAAGAGGTGTACGACGTGTTCGCCCTCCGCATCATCATCGATACCAAGCAGGAACTGGAAAAGGCCGATTGTTGGCGGGTCTACTCGGTGGTGACGGACTATTACCAACCGAACCCGGACCGGCTGCGCGACTGGATCAGCACGCCAAAGGCCAATGGCTACGAGAGCCTGCACACCACGGTGATGAGCCCCGGCGGTCGCTGGGTCGAGGTGCAGATCCGCAGCAAGCGCATGGACGAGATCGCCGAGATGGGCCTCGCCGCGCACTACCGCTACAAGGATGATGAAGAGCATGCCTCCGCTCTGGACGATTGGCTGGGTCGCGTGCGCGAAGTGCTCGAGGACCCGAGCAGCAACGCCATCGATTTCGTCAACGACTTCAAGCTGAACCTCTTCAGTGACGAGATCGTGGTCTTCACCCCGAAAGGCGATATGCGCAACCTACCGTCCGGTGCCACCGCCTTGGATTTCGCCTTCGACATCCACAGCCATGTGGGCCGCCAGTGCATCGGGGCCAAGGTGAACCACACCCTGGTGCCATTGAGCCATAAGCTGCGCAGCGGCGACCAGATCGAGATCATCACCAGCAAAAAGCAACAACCGAAAGAGGAGTGGCTCAACTATGTGGTGACCGCCCGTGCGCGACACAAGGTCAAGCAGGCCCTGCGCGAGCAGAAACGCAAGCTGGCCGTCGTGGGTCGCGAGGCCGCCCAACGCAAGCTCCGCAGCTGGGGTGCCAAAGTGGACGAGCGCAACATGGCGGTGTTGGTGGAGCACCACCGCGCCACATCGTCCACCGACCTATTCTACCGCATCGCACGTGGACGCGTCGATCTGGACACATTGGGCACCCCGCCGGTGCGGAACGGGCGTTTGGCCCTGCCGAAGATGGTGGTGCTCGAAGAAGAAAAACCGTTGGAGGATGTCGTCTCCGGGATCCGGGGAGAAGCTTCCGGTGCCTTGGTCATCGGTGACGAGCTGCAAAAGCTGGAGTACCAGCTCAGCACTTGCTGCAATCCCATTCCGGGTGATGACGTGTTCGGGTTCATCACACAGGGCGAAGGGATCCGCATCCACCGGGTGAACTGTCCGAACGCGGTACAGTTGATGAGCAACTTCGCCTACCGCATCGTAAAGGCCCGGTGGAAGGGCAAGGACAGCATGGAGTTCCTCGCAGGACTGCGTTTCTCCGGGATCGACGAAGTGGGATTGGTGAACAAGATCACTTCGATCATCAGCCACCAGCACAACGTGAATATGCGTTCCATCAGCTTCGAGAGCAACGCTGGCATTTTCGAGGGTAGGGTGATGGCCTTCGTGCAGGACACCGATCACCTCAGCTCATTGATCGAAAAATTGCGCCGGGTGCATGGTGTGCGTTCCGTGGAGCGCATCGACAACTGACCGCTTCGGGCACCGGCGTACCCTTTGGGCCGCGTACCTTCGCCGCGCGATGGTGAGTCCCGAACAAAAGGATCGCGTGCGGGCGCTTTTCACGGAATTCCTGGAACGCCGGGGGCATCGGAAGACCCCGGAGCGTTTCGCCATCCTCAGCGAGATCTACGAGCAGGAAGGCCACTTCGACATCGAGCGCCTCTATGCACGCATGAAGCAGAAGCGGTACCGCGTGAGCCGGGCCACGCTCTACAACACCATGGACCTGCTGCTGGAAAGCGATCTGGTGAGAAAGCACCGCTTCACAGGTGCCCCGGCCCAGTTCGAGCGGAGCCATTCCTTCCGTCAGCACGACCATCTTATCTGCCGTGTATGTGGCGCGGTCACGGAATTCTGCGACCCCCGCATCCAAAACATCCGATCCACCGCAGCGGAGGCCACCGGTTTCATGGTGGAGCATCATGCGTTGCATCTTTACGGCGTCTGCCGAACCTGCCGCTCCAAGAACGAACGATCATGACCGAACGCCCCACTTTCGACCTCGAGGTAGAAACCACCCCTGCGGGACCCGTCTTCAAACTGCACGGACGCCTTATGGACCAACAGCAGGCGGACAAGCTCATGAGCGCGCTGGAAGAAGGATTGTCCCAGGGACGCAAGAACGTGGTGCTGGATATGAGCCAGCTCCAGTACATGAACAGCACCGGCTTGAACATCCTGATCAACGTGCTGACCCGTGCGCGCAATGCGGGTGGCGATGCCATCATATCGGGTCTTTCCCCGAGCGTGCGGCAACTCTTCGTGGTCACCAAGCTCGACTCGGTCTTCACCATCACCAGTGGTGTGGACGAGGCCCTGGCCAAGCTCCAGGCCTGATGCCAGCGCGCATGGACGTGCTGCTCGGCGCCCAATGGGGCGATGAGGGCAAGGGCAAGGTGGTGGATGTCGTGGCGCCATCCTATCAGGTCATCGCCCGGTTCCAAGGGGGACCGAACGCGGGACACACCCTCTGGATCGAAGGCCGCAAGCACGTATTGCATACCATTCCAAGTGGCGTCTTCCACGAAGGGGCGACCAACCTCGTGGGCAATGGGGTCGTGATCGATCCAGTGACGTTCCTGGAGGAGTTGGATGGGATCGCGGCCGCTGGCGTGGACCTCAAAGACCGCCTCCTGATCTCACGTCGCGCTCACCTCATCCTGCCCACCCATCGTGCGTTGGACGCAGCGAGCGAAGCGGAGAAGGGCGGGGAACGGATCGGAAGCACCTTGAAGGGGATCGGCCCCACATACATGGACAAGACCGGGCGCAATGGGTTGCGGGTCGGCGACCTTGAACGACCCGACCTGATGGACCGGTATCGCGCACTGGTCCGCAAGCACGAGCGCCTCCTGGGCCTTTACGGCAGCTACACGCCGGACAAAGAGGGCGAACAGCGCTGGCTCCAAGCCCTGGAACGCATGCGTTCCATTCCCTTGGTGGACAGCGAGCACTATCTGGACGAAGCGTTCGGTACAGGCAAGGCCGTTCTCGCGGAGGGTGCGCAAGGCACCTTGCTCGATATCGATTTCGGCACCTATCCCTACGTCACCTCTTCCAACACGGTTTGTGCGGGCGCTTGCACAGGCCTGGGGGTCCCCCCTTCGCGCATCGGCAAGGTGATCGGCATCTTCAAGGCCTATTGCACCCGCGTCGGTAGCGGCCCGTTCCCCACGGAACTGTTGGACGATACCGGCGAAAGGATCCGCATAGCGGGGAACGAATTCGGCAGCACCACCGGACGGCCCCGTCGCTGCGGGTGGCTCGATCTCCCAGCGCTGCGCTACGCGGTGATGGTCAATGGTATCACGGAGTTGGCCATGATGAAGAGCGACGTGCTCTCTGGAATGGACCCCGTGCGACTTTGCACGAACTACCGGGTGAACGGGCGCACGATCGACCGGCTCCCTTACGATATCGCCGACGCCGAACCCATATACCAAGACCTACCGGGTTGGGGAGCGCTCGACGGCGATACGATCCCCGACGCCCTCGAACGCTACATCCGGCATATCGAAGAAGCCGTGAGGGTGCCGATCCGGCTCGTATCCACTGGCCCGGACCGGCGCCAGACGCTGGAACGACGGAGCCCTGTGGCTGCCATTTGATCGATGGCCAGGCGTCGGCCCGCGAAAAAAAAGCGCCCCGAAAAGGGCGCCGTTCCACTCCCCCCGGCCTTCGTAGCGCGGATGAACGCGACGTTGGGGGATCACGACGCCGCCCTGTTGTGCGAGGCCCTCGATGCGGCGCCGCCGTGCAGCGTGCGGGCGAACCCGGCGCGTCATCATGTTCCTGATGGGGAGCGTGTGCCTTGGTGCGAACACGGACGCTATCTGGACAAGCGCCCCGTGTTCACCCTCGATCCCTTCTTCCACGCGGGTGCCTACTACGTGCAGGAGGCGTCCAGCATGATGGTCGAACAGGCCTTCAAAGCGACGGATCTCGCGGACAAGGAAATACTCGCGTTGGACCTATGCGCGGCCCCAGGTGGAAAGAGCGGGCATTTGCGGAACCTTCTCCATTCCTCCTCGCTATTGATCAGCAACGAGGTGATCCCTGCACGTGCCGCGGTGCTCGCCCAGAACCTCTGGAAGCAAGGGGCGGAGAACACCCTTATCACACAGCAGCAAGCCACGTTCTTCGGCCGCTGGCGGGAACGTTTCGATCTGGTGCTGCTGGATGCGCCCTGTTCAGGTGAAGGCCTGATGCGAAAAGACCACTTCGCTCGCCGGCAATGGTCCCCAGGGTTGGTGACGCAATGCGCCAACGTGCAACGCGAACTCTTGGGAGAGGCATGGAACGCGCTTCGGCCGGGTGGATCCCTCCTATACAGTACGTGCACCTGGAGCCCGGAAGAGAACGGGATCCAGATCGCCTCTTTCTGCGAACGCGAGAAAGCGGAAGTGGTCGCGGTGCCCGTTCAACCTTCCTGGCATATCCGGACAGGGGACCTCGGACTGCACTGCTACCCTCACGAAAGCCGGGGCGAGGGCTTCTTTCTTTCGCTGCTTCGGAAACCCGGGGACCGCGGTCAGCACCCAAAAGAAAGGGATGGTGGTGGCGCGGATCTGTTGGAAAGGAACGGCATAGTGTATTCGCTCTCCCGGCAGTGGCAGCGCCTCGCACTGGAAATGTGGGAGGCCGATAGCCGTTCCGTTCCGGGACTCCCGATCGCCGTTTCGGAAGAGGACCGTTGGACGCCCCACCCGGCGGCGGCATACTCCGCGCGGGTCCAGGGGCTCCTGGCCCCGTTCGTGCCCTTCAACGTCTTGGACCTCGATCATGGCCAAGCTCTGACGGTCCTCCGGGGGGAAAGCTTGCGCACAGGCGATGCGCATGGATGGGCACTGGCGCGGTATGAAGGAGCGGGCCTGGCCTGGATGAAGGGTGCGGGCGGGCGGTGGAACAACCATTTGCCCAAGGCCTTGCGGATCCGCATGCGTCCGCATGGCGTATAACTTGCCGCAGTGAACGCGAGCACCTCTCTGTTCGATCTTGTTCTCGAACGTTTCGAGCGCCACAAGTTCGGCGTCATCGGCACCCTTGTGCTCCACACGATGATCATGTTCGGGTTGGCCATCACGCAGATCCAACGGCCTGCCCAAGAGGAGACCCCGAAGGAATTGCAGGTCGATGTGATGGAGCCGCAGGAGGCCGAACGACTCGTACAGGCCTTGGAGACCGGCCAACCCCTTGAGTCACCTCAGCAGGTCACGAACGCCATCAGTGATCTGAACGCACGGATCCAAGAAATGCGCCCTCAATTGAGCAGTGGTGCCCAAGAACGCATGGAACAGGACCTGAAAGCGTTGGAGCAGAGCGAATTCGATCGGCTCGCCCAAGAACGCAAGGACGCTGGCCAGGAAGTGACGGTGCCGCCACTGGACCCCACCAAATGGGACAAGCGCAACTACTTGAAAGAAACACCGCCGCCAACCAAAGTGGAAGGGACGGCCACAGTATCCTTTCAACTGAAGGACAGACGACTGGAGGATCTCGACATTCCCGCCTACTTATGCACCGGTCAAGGGCAGGTGACCATCCTGATCTCCGTGGATCGTAGTGGCGCGGTGCGTAAAGCGACAGTGGACAAGGCGAATACCCGGGTAAGTGAGGAGTGCATGAGCGAATACGCACTGCTTCGGGCCCAAGAAGCCCGCTTCGACCGGTCCGCTACCGCGCCGGAGGTACAGGAAGGCACGATCACGTTCGTTTTCGTACGTCAATAAGCCATAATGGCATAAGTCGTTGTGCTATTTCGGCCATTATGACTTCGTTTTGCGGTCGGCATTTTCATTGACCGGGGCTGGCGTCGGCTTAGTCCGATCCCAACCTGAAAAATAAAGCGCCATGACCCTTTTGAAGTACCGCACCCAGCCTCCAGTTACCCACACCTTCGGTGACCTCTTGAACACCTTCTTCGGAGGTGACATCTCCCAAGCCCTTGGATCGGACGATCTGTTCCGTCGACCGGCCCATGTGAACATCGTGGAACGGGAGAACGACTTTCAGTTGGAGTTGCTCGCACCCGGGTTCTCCAAGGAAGACCTTACGGTGAAGATGGACAAGAACGTGCTCACGATCAGCGCTGAGAAGAAGACCGACGCCCTGAAGGAGAACGAACGCTATACGCGCCGTGAGTTCAGCCTGAGCAGCTTCGAACGCAGTTTCCGACTGCCGGAGGGGATCGATGTGGAGAAGATCGCCGCCCAGCATTCGGATGGCGTCCTGCGCCTCAGCATTCCGAAAGCCGTGGAGGCAAAACCTTTGGTGAAGCGGATCAGCATCGTCTGACCCGGTTTGGTAGGAACGGGAAGGCCGCTCATCGCGGCCTTCCCGCATTTGGGCCGGGAGGCGTAACCAGACCGAGCAGAAGAGCGTTCACAGTGGACACCGCTTTGCGACCACCCGAAATGAAAAAGAACAAGGACCTTCTCACCTACTACCGCGAAGTGCTCGACAAGATCAGTACCGCCGATGCGCGCACCTTCCGCAAGGAGCTTCGGAAGGCTTTCCGTGCGTTGCTCCCGGAGGAGCGCAAGGCCCTGAAAGAGTGGTACCGCTCCTCCTGCGCATGTCGTGTGGAGAGCGTGGTAGCGGTGCGCGTGCAGCGTCCGGGGCACTTCAGTTGAGGGGGCCGCTGCGACAAGCTACGCTACTGTACCGGCCACCCGGGGAGGACCAGGTCCTCCCCTGCTCCGATCCTGCTATCGTCTCGATGTGGACGTTCCGGGAACTCAATATCGCTGCACACGGGATGGCATCGCGGCTGTCCTCTTCCTGAAGCCAAACATGGACCTGTTCCATGAATTTCTCCTCACCAATCAGGATCCGTTCCAGCCCGTCGTTCTTCTTACGAAGGTCAAAGAGCTTATCGATGTTCGCAGCACCCCCTCCTTCCGTCGGTTCAATTGCGCTCGCTCTCTTCCTGGTCCTGCACCGGGGCTTCCGCGCTGTCCATGAGGATCTGTGCCTGTTCCTCCGCTTCGCGCACATGGGCCGGCGCATCAAGCGCGACAGAGGAGAGCACCTGGCGGTCCGGCGGCAGCACCCGGCACTGCGCGTTCATATCCATGGGCTTGTAGTGGGTCCCCTTCTCCACCACCACATGCCACACCGAATCGTAGGGTAGCACGAAGCGCACCAAGGAACCCTCGAATGTGCCCCCGAAAAAATTGAACGAACGGCCGTTCTTGTACCGCTTGAAGTCCACGGCGGTCATGAACCGCACCTTCGTGGGCCGATCGATCCGCACTTCAACGATCTCCTTCTTCTTGGCCTGGAACTTCTTGTACAGGAACTTCATGCGCGATCGGTCATTTCAGGGTGAAAGATAAACGGTCCTACGATCCTGGTCAGAGCTTCACGCTCAGGACCGGGAAGGTGGTGTGGTTCACGATGTCCTCCGTGAGACTGCCGTTCACAACGTGGAAGAACCCCGTGCGTCCGTGGGTGGCCATCGCGATCAGATCCGCATCAATGGAACGTGCGAAGTTGAGGATGCCCTCTTCGATGCTCAGGTCATTGTATATGGTCGCGGTGAACTTCGTGAGTTCATGCCGTTGCAGGAAAGCGTCGATCGCCCGGTTGGTGTCATCGCTGCGCTCGAAGTTCTTCGGGGTGTTGATCTTCACCAGGTGCACCTTGGGGTCGAAGAGTTTCAGCATAGGCAGCAAGGCCTCGAACTTGACGTTATCGGCCTCGCCGAAGTTGGACGCATACACCACATCGCGCATCTCGAAGTCCTCCACGTGATGCTTGATCACCAGTACCGGCATGGGAGCGATACGCACTATCCGCTGGGTGTTGGAGCCCACCAGGCCCCGTATGCCCCGTGCCCCATGGGAACCCATCACCACGAGGTCCACATGCGCCAACCGGTCGTTCTTGAACATCTCATTGATGCTCATCTGCCGTAACATGAACTTCTTCAGCTCTATCCCCGCCAGGAAGGGCAGCGTAGGCAACCGTTCCAACCGCGCCTCGATGTCCTCCCTGATCTTCTGGTTCTCCGTATGAAAATCCGTCATCTGCTCGTACACATGAACGATGTCGATGCAGGCACCGGACATGCGGGCGATCTTGGAGGCCACGCGCAAGGCATCGGTGGCGCAATCCGAGAAGTCGTAGGGTACGAGAATGGTGTTCATGGGCGTAACGGTTGGTCGGAGCGCGCTGAAAAGGTAAGACGCGAAAACGTTCCATGGATCATCGGGCACGCGACCCGGACCGCTTGTCTACTTTCGCCGCGCATGGACCGATTCGAATTGCCGGCCACGGACAAGACGCCCCATGTAGTGCTGGACCCCGCCACTGGCCGTTTCGAGATAAGTGGCTCCTCCATACACGAGAACGCCGACCGGTTCTACGCTCCCATTTTCGACCGGCTCAAAGAATATCTCGCGCGGCCCTTCCGCACCACCACGGTGCGGGTGTCCCTGATCTACTTCAATTCCAGCTCAGCGAAATACCTCCTGGACCTCTTGATGCTGCTGGATGATCAACACGCCGCAGGCACCACTAAGGTGGTCCTTGAGTGGTGCTTCGCCGAGGATGATCTGGACATGCGCGAAGCTGGCCAGGATTACCAGGGGTTGCTCGATATGCCCGTAAAGCTGGTGCCCAGACCTGTCTGACCGCGAGGTCATCGGTCACCGAACCGTTCGGTCCAGACCCGCTCGTGGATGGAAAGGCCGTCAAGGAAGTAGAATGTTCTCCCCCACGAATGATCCACCTTGCGATACACCTGGACCAGGTGGCCCGAACGACAAGTGCGCTGTAGTACGATCGCTTGACCTTCCTTGAACTGTTCTTCCTGTACGCCGTCCCGAAGGACCGCCTCCGCTATTCCCGCGTGTTCGATCGCCTGTCCTGGGGGAACCGGGACCGCTTTCCTGACCACCTGCGCTCGTGGGGCCGCGGTCTGGCCAACGCTGATCGTCGCTGACCTTTCGGCGGATGGTGTTCCGCTCGCTGTGTGTTCTGGCACTGCCTCCTCCACGGCGGAAGCGACAGGGGTGGTTAGGACCTCGGGGACCTCATTCATCGGAGCGCCTCTGCCAGACCCTGGAACGGGATCGGGGATCGGAGCGGAGGACGTCGGTCCGGATGGGACCAGTGTCGCCTCACGTGCCGCTTCCGCCTCCTTCAGCGCGGCGTCGCGCTTGGAGATCAGTACCCGTAGGTCGTCGATCTTCACTTTCGGATACACGTTCAACGGCCGGCGCTCGCGGGCCTTTTCGAAGACCGCCATGGCGTCATCGAACCGCTGGGCCTGGAAATGGCGCTCGGCGCTCTCCATAAGCGCGAGATACTCGACGTCCTGGTTCGCCTCATTCTCCTCCTGCTTGGCCATACGGGTGCGTTCTTTGGCGCTCAACTGCGCGAACGACCCGGCCGGATCATCGTCCCGCCGTTCCTGACACCAGCCCAGCGATCCCCACAAGCAGCCCACGGCCACCAGTCCTATCCGTACGATCATAGCGGGGCGGTCCATACAGGAGGGCAACGATACGTAGCTGGGGGATCCCACGAAGGAGCACGACGCACCAGTGATCAACATGCACTGGTGGGCGGCCTTCGAGCGGTCCATCCCCTTTCAACGCGCTTCCTGCGTTCCGGTTGCGGAACATCCGCTCGGGCTTGCCCCCCACTTACCTTCGAGGCCTATCACCAACCGCCCATGAAGCATTTCCTCCCCATTACCGCGCTCGCACTGCTCTTTGGAGCCTGCGAACAAGACCCGACCCAGAGCGAACAGTATAAAGGCCTTGCGGATCAGAAGTTCCAAACCGAAGTGGCCCTGGCCGCCAAGGACAGTTCGCTCAATGCCATGTTCGAATCCTTCAACAGGATCAATGAGAACATGCGCACCATCAAGGAGAAGCAAGGGATGCTGGACGATACCACGCCGGGAGCCGAGCCCAGCGATGACATGGAGCAACGCATGGCCAGCGATCTCGCCCGGATCGACGAACTACTGGCCCAGAACCGGGATCTGATCTCCAAGCTGCGCAAGGATGCCAAGGCCAATACCGGTGCCATCGCTGCCTTGCAAAAAACCCTGGATGAACTTGAACGCACCGTGGCCGAAAAGGACAGCGAGATCACCGGTTTGAAGGAGCAACTGCTCAGCGCCAACAGTTCGCTGGCCACCTTGATGGAGATGTACCGCGACAAGGAGCAACAAGCCGCCATGCAGCGCGACGAGCTCAACAAGGCCTTCTACGTGATCGGCACCGCCAAGGAACTCACGGAGAAAGGGATCTTGACAAAAGAAGGCGGCGTGGTGGGTATCGGGGCGGTGAAGAAGCTGAACACCGCAGGCTTGAGCACCGAACTCTTCAAGCAGGTGGACATCACCCAGACCCTTGAGATACCTCTGATGGTGAAAAAGGCCAAGCTGGTGAGCACCCATCCCAATGGAAGCTACAAACTGGAGGGCGAGGTGGACAAGTTGGTGATCAGCGACCCCAACGCGTTCTGGAGCGCCTCGAAATACCTGGTGATCGTGGTCGATTGATCTCCTCGGGACCAAAGAGAAAGGCCGGATCGACCGGCCTTTCTCTTTGGTCCCGATAGGCGCGATCAGTGGATCGTTGTCCGGTCTACCCTCTGTGATCGGGGAAGCGAACGCGCAACAGCGGTTCTCACGGTCAGCTACCGCGTGTGCCCCGCACCATCTGTTCGATCGCGTCCCACATACCGGGTTCCACCTCCTCCAGCATATTGAACTGCCCCGCGCCCTTCAGCCATTCCCCACCGTCGATGGTCACGACCTCTCCGTTCACATACCCCGAATAGGCAGAAATGAGATAGGCGGCCAGATCCGCTAACTCCTGATGCTCTCCCACACGGCCGAGCGGAACACGTTTGGCCAGATCGAACCGCTCCATCATTTCTCCGGGCAGTAGCCTGCTCCACGCCCCCTTCGTGGGGAAGGGCCCCGGGGCGATCGCGTTGGTCCGAATGCCGTACCGTGCCCATTCCACCGCGAGCGAGCGTGTGAGTGCGAGCACACCCGCCTTCGCGCAGGCGCTTGGCACCACGTATCCGCTGCCGGTCCACGCATAGGTGGTGGTGATGTTCAGTACCGCCTTATCGCGCTCCTTGCGGGCGATCCACTCCTTGCCGAAAGCCAACGTGCAGTTCACACTACCCATCAGCACGATGTCGATGATCACCTCGAACGCTTTGCTGCTGAGGCGCTCCGTAGGGCTGATGAAATTGCCCGCCGCATTGTTCACCAACCCGTCCACCCGGCCGAAGCGGGCATGGACCGCTTGTACCAGTTGTTCCACTTCGAGGTACTTGCGCACATCGCACGCCACCGCGAGCACTTCGCCCTTGGTCTGTTCGCGCAACTCGGCCGCAGCCTTCTCCAGCACCTCCTGTTTCCGACTGGTGATACAGACATGCGCGCCCAGTTCCAGGAAATAGGCGGCCATACTTCGCCCAAGACCAGTGCCACCTCCGGTCACTACGATCACCTGTCCCTTCAGCGCGTTCTCGCGCAACATGCCTTTGCGTTGTTCCATGCGGTCTACGGTGCGTTGCTCCCGCCCGGCGCATTGCGCTGTGGTCGCGGTAGGCCCGGTCCATCCTTGGGGAGGTCCTGGGGTACCGGCACGGTCGGGCAATCCTTCAACAGTTCGCTGAGTTCGTTCCCATAGAGCGGCGTGCCACCCATCGCCATCGCTTCACGGAAGTGGGCGCAGGCTTCCTTCGTCGCACCTTTTTTGCTGGCCAACATTCCCAAATTCCGTTGTACGTAAGGATTGCTGTTGTTCTTGCGGCCCGCCAGCTCGATGTCCCGTTCGGCTTTGCGCAGCTCATCGAGCTGCAACCAACTGTAGCCGCGGTTGTTCAATGCGAAGCTGTAGTTCGGGTTGAACTTGATGGCCTGATCGTAGTCCGCGATCGCCCGCTTGTGGTCGCCGAAGGCGGCCCAGCGGTGGAACCCGCGGCTGTTCCAGTTCACCGGATCGCGCGGCGCGAGCGCAATGGCCTGATCGAGGTCCATACGGGCGTTCGCCGAATCACCGAGCTGGGCGTAGCACGCCCCACGCTCCCTCAGCGTGTTCGGAGCGGGGGCCTTGGTGATCAACATGGTGAGCAATGGGAGCGCCTCGGTGCAGCGGTGGGCCATGCCGTAAGCCATGGCCAAACGCAGGTCGCGTTCGGGACCTGCGGGGAGGGAATGGAATCGCACGATGGCGCTATCGGCCTGGTTCATGCCCAAGAACGCGATGCCGGACTGCATCACGGTCGCCGCGTTCCCGGGGTCCAGCGCCAAAGCCTCTGCCGCATCGCTGCGGGCGGCGGCATATTCACCCAGTTTGTTGTACGCCTCCGCGCGCAGTGGGATGAAGACGGCGCGATCCCCTCCACGAGCGAGAAAGGTCCCGCACTTGCGGAGCGCCACCAACGCCTTGCCCCGATCCAGAGCCGAGCGCACCTGGGCGGCGCCTTTGCTTCCCTGCGCCTGGGCAGGGCCCATGGACCACAAGGACCAAACGACCACGAACACGAACGCACGCATGGGCCGAAGGTATCCACGATACCATGCCGCCGCCGCAGCCGTTGTAGCTTTGTTCGACACGGTACCATGCGCAGTGAATACCCCGCCAAAGTGCTGCTCGCCTGGGGTGAGGCCATCGGTGGTCATGCACCCTTGCGCGACTGGCTGATGGGCCATGGTTACCCGGAACTGGGCATCTTCACCTTCGCGTTGCGCAACAAAGAGGACGCGCGCAAATGGTTGATGACGAACGGACATCCCCATCTGATGGCGCTGATCACCGGCATCGAAGGGGATACGAAAGCGCTCGACTGGTTGGAGCGCAACGGGTTCAACGTGTTGAAACAAGTGGCGCTTACCGGCGATGGCGACAAGGAGGCCTTCGAGTGGCTGCTTCGGCACGGACATCGCGAGCTGGCGATGATCGGCACGCGCATGCACCGCGTGAAATCCGACATGGATGATGCCTACGGAGATATCCACAGGTTCGCACAGGAATAGGCTGCGGATCATTCATCAACAGGTGATCCATGCCGGTTCAGCCGGTGTAAGAGGACCACATCGAAAAGAACATGTGCTATCACGGCAGGCAATAAGCCGAGGTGCTGCGCCACCAACCCATACACGAACATGCATAGCACCAGATAGCTGCCGTACACCGAAACGCGGGCATCACGCGGGTTCAAGTAGCCGTGCAACGCTACGAAAGCGATGGCGGTGAGCGGGATCCCCAGCCAATACTGCAGCGCACCACGGAAGAGCAGCTCCTCTCCCACGCCCGCGCTGAAGGAGATCATCCACCGATCGCGCCGGTCACCGGTCCAAGGCCGCAACAATCGCGTGTAGCGTTCGGTGACGGGCACCAGATAGGGGCGTTGCAACAACCACCAAGCGCCTGCCGCTGTGATCGCCCCGAGCGTAAGTCCGATCACCACCAGGACGTACCAAGGGTCGTTCCCGATGATCACCGGAACGATGGCGCGCCCTTGGACAGGACCGATGAGCACCAAACCAAGGCCACCCATGCCCACAAGGGTAAGCGCGGCCAGCAGCCGCAAGACCGAGCGGCCGGGTCCTTCCGTTTCAGCGGTCGGATGATCCATCCTCAGGATCGTCGTCCGGGCCTTTGTGCGAGAGCACGCTGTTGAACAGGTCGGTGAAGGTGACCTTCCCCACCAACATGCTCCGGCCCACCCGGCTATGCTCCGCGAGCCCGTGCAATACGAACTCGCTCCATACGGCCACCTCCCATTGTTCCAGATACGCGTGTTGCTTCCGCACCAGATCATAAAGCCCGGGCACGTTCCCGAGCACCTCACCATAGGCATCGTTCGGGGCATCGCTCATCAGATCGGCCTGTGATCCATCAAAGTGCGCGATGATCCCCACATACGGATCGGGACGTTGTTTCTGTGGCGACTTATCCGGTCCTGCACGTTTGCGCGCCTTCGCCGGGTCGGGAAAAAGCTCACTGAACACATTGCGGATGGCAAGGCCCAGCAAGTGGTGAGCCACCTTTTCCGGACCTTCCTGTTCCCCTTCGTAGACCAGCTCGATCTTTCCGGTGATGGCCGGCACCACAGCCTGTAGATCGCCGATACGCACCACCGTGCGTTCCTCGCCATTGCGCAGGGCCCGGCGTTCGGCCGCGCTGATCACGCTCTCCAACGCACTTATCGTAAGACGCGCACTGACACCGCTCCTGCGGTCCACGAACTCGCTCGCACGGGCTTCCAGCGCGATCCGTTCAATGAGCACGCGGATCAGTTCCGGAACGCGGACGCGCGTGGCCTGCTCCTTCGGGGTGCGCACTTCCTGCTGCGTGATCCGCATGCCCAGTTCGATGGAGGGTGGATAGTGCGTGAGGATCTGGCTCTGGATCCGGTCCTTCAACGGCGTGATGATGGCGCCGCGATTGGTGTAGTCCTCCGGGTTGGCGGTGAACACGAATTGGATGTCCAGCGGCAGCCGCAACTTGAACCCGCGGATCTGTACGTCGCCTTCCTGCAGAATGTTGAACAGCGCCACCTGGATGCGCGGCTGAAGGTCCGGGAGTTCGTTGATCACGAAGATGCCCCGATGTGACCGCGGGATCAAGCCGAAATGGATCACGCGTTCGTCGCTGTAGTCCAGTTTCAGATTGGCGGCCTTGATCGGATCGCTATCGCCGATCAGGTCGGCCACGGTGACGTCCGGCGTGGCCAGCTTCTCCGCGTAGCGTTGATCGCGGTGCAGCCAGGTGATCGGGGTCGCATCCCCTTTTGCCGCGATAAGGTCTTTGGCGAAGCGCGAGATGGGTGCGAGCGGATCATCGTTGATCTCGCTGCCCTCCACGATAGGGATCCATTCATCCAGCAGTTGCACCAGCGAACGCGCCATACGCGTCTTCGCCTGGCCACGCAGACCGAGCAGGTTGATACTGTGCCCCGCGAGTATGGCCCGCTCCAACGCGGGGACCACGGTGTCCTCGTACCCATGGATGCCATCGAACAACGGCTTCTTCGCCTGGATGCGCGCGATGAGGTTGGCGCGTAGCTCCTCCTTCACGGTGCGGCTGCGGTAGCCGCTTTGCTTGAGTTCGCCTAGGGTGATCGCTTTCATAGTATCGGGGAGGGAAATTTCCCACCCGTGCGGCGGGATAGGGATGCTTGGGGCTAAGAAGCTTTGCGGCTTGATGCGTGATCGCGGAACACCATGTCCGCGAGGCCTTGCAGCCCGGTGTAGAACGCACGGCCCTGGTTCACTTCGGTGAATTTCTCGATGAAACGTTGCAGGTAGTTGTCCCGCGCGATCATGAACGTGGTGATCGGAATGCCCGCCTTACGAGCGCGTATGGCGGCATCCAATGTGCGTGCTACGATGAAGTCGTCCAAGCCGAAGCTGTTCATGTAGTACTCGCCGTCGCGCTTGATACAGCTCGGTTTTCCGTCCGTGATCATCACGATGCGACGGTTCTTCAGCTTGCGGCGGCGGAGAATATCCATGGCGAGTTCCAGCCCTGCCACCGTGTTGGTATGGAACGGGCCCACTTGCAAATAGGGCAGGTCCTTCAAGCTTACCTGCCAGGCATCGTTGCCGAAGACCACGATATCCAGCGTATCCTTCGGATAACGTCGCTCGATCAATTCCGCCAGCGCCATGGCCACCTTCTTGGCCGGGGTGATGCGGTCCTCGCCGTATAGGATCATACTGTGGCTGATGTCCAGCATGAGCACCGTGGCGCAAGCGCTCTGGTGTTCGGTCTCGATCACTTCCAGGTCATCCTCGCTCAGCCGCAGATCATCGATGCCACGTTGCTGCGCGTTGCGGATGCTGTCGCTCATGGCCACTTGCTCGATGGGATCGCCGAAGCGGAACGAGCGTCGATCGCTCGTGGGCTCATCGCCAGGTCCCGTGCGACGTAGCGCATGGTTGCCACGATCGCTTTTCTGCAACTTACCGAACACCTGGTCCAACGCCCGCTCGCGGATGAGCTTCTCTCCTTTGGCCGTGAGCCCGGGCCCTTTGCCTTTGCCCGGACGATCGCCGATGACCCCGTGTTTGCGCAAGTCGGCCTTGAAGTCCTCCAGCGTATACTTCTCGTTGAAGAACCCATGCTCCTTGTCCAACTCCTTCATCCAGTTCAGCGCCTCCTCCACATCACCGCTGGTATGGGTGAGCAACTCCAGAAAAAGCGGCAACAGCTTCTCGAACGGAGAGCGGTCGTCCTTCGGCGGAACGTACTTCGCGAAACGGTGGCCGAGCATGGGAGAAAGGTAACGCCGCTGCTGGCCGATGGTTCGTTCCGAATACCGCTGGAATGAAGAAGCCCCCGCCGAAGCGAGGGCTCCACATGCGTTGTTCGCGCCACTATTGTTTCACCAGACGCTGTGTGCGGACAGAACCACCTGCGGTTGTTACACGCACCAAGTAGATCCCCGGAAGGCATCCCGCCACATCCAGGTCCATGCGCAGGCTGTTCAGCGCGGGCCGGGGCACCGGCACGGCACGACCATGTACGTCGATCAGCTCCACACCGGTCATCGGTACTGCGCTCGTCAAGGTCACCCGATCGGAGGCGGGCTGCGGGAACATGCCGAAGCTGAGCGCGGCCATTTCCGCAACGGCCACATCGGATGAGTCCATCCACTCCGTGGTAATGGTGTTGAGGGAAGCGGGCGGCAGGGTGATGCTCAAAGAATCGAAGGTGATACGCACCACCGGATGCTCCATGAAACGCGTGTAGAAGGAGTAGATGTCCTTCTTGCGGGTCGCCGTGGTCAATGTGGACGCATTGCTCTCCTCCGAATGGAAATGCAAGCGGAGGACTTCCATGTTCTGACTGGTGCCCGGGAGCTGAAGACCACCCCAGCCATCGACCATGGCCATATAGCTGCCGGTGCGAACGAAATTGCCCACTCCGTCAATGTCGAACGTGGCGGAAATAGGTCCGTTCCAGGAGTCGTTCAATTCCAATGGCCATTGCACCACCGTGGGTCCATCGGTGAGCGCGGCGGCATAACCGAAGGAAAGCAACGCCGCGTCCTCCCCGACCAGTTCCATGCCGCTTCCGGTCGCATTGTAGAACAAGGTGTCGTTCACGCCATCGGTCAATGCGATGTTGGACCCCGCACTGATGGTGGGATCGGCGTAGACCGAAGGATTGATGTACTGGTAGGTGCGGGTCCCGGCACTCACCAGGCCACTGAAGTCGTAGGTCACACCGGCGCCCGCAGGTCCAGGGTTCGCCACCAGCGCGTAGTTCACCAGGAACTGATCGCCGATCTCCGGCTCGTTCTCACTGGCCACGATCGTGGGCTGGGCGTAGGTGGCCGCACCGGCCAATAGACAGAAAAGGAGACAGAGGGTCGAAGTACGGTTCATGGGCTTTGGTTGAGTTGACGAAGGTAAGATGCACCTGCGGGTACATTCGCTGCCCACAGGCCATTCATCCCTGGTCCGAGCCACCCCGATGCGACATAGCGTAAGCGACCTGAGCGACCTGATCCGCGACCGGCGCACCGTTCAACCGAAGGACTTCACCGACCGCGTGGTGCAGCGGGATGTGGTGGAACGTGTGCTGGGCAACGGCACCTGGGCCCCCACCCACGGCATGACCCAGCCCTGGCGCTTCAAGGTCTTCGCTGGTGAAGCACGGCAACGCCTCTCCACCTTCATGGGCGAGGAATACACACGGCTCACCGCACCGGAGAAGTTCCTACCCCGCAAGTTCGAGAACGTTACACAACGCCCGTTGCAAAGCAGTGTGGTAGTGGCCCTCGGCATGGCAAGGGACCCGAAAGGAAAGATCAGCGACCTGGAGGAACAACTGGCCATGGCTTGCGCGGTGCAGAACATGTACCTCACGTGTACGGCCTACGGCCTGGGGGCCTTTTGGGGCACCGGCGCTGCGGCCACGGGCGAAGGCATGCGGCGCTTCCTGGGGCTGGCCGAAGGCGACCGCTGCATGGGCCTGTTCTTCATGGGCTACCCCGCTGTGGAATGGCCCAAGGGCTACCGCAAGCCCCTGCCCGATGTAATGGAGTGGTTCGATCGGTAGGAAGATCTTCACCCCAAGGTTCGCACACCTTCGTCGATCATTTCCTACCGATCACCTGATCGGGCTTGCCCAGACCGGCCTGCGGATATCTTCACCCGCCCTTTTCGCGTACACATCCGCGCATGCGTGCCCTAACGGCCTCCATATCGACCCTGGTGATCGGGCTTTGCCTGCTCTTGTGGTGCTCGCCTGCGCTGGCGCAATCGGGGGGCATGGGTTTCCGCGGCGACACTGTGACCGCCTTGGTGATGTACGGCGATGAAACCCTCAGTGAGGGAGAGAGCCTCTCCTCGGACCGCCTGGACGCCATGCTCGATTCGCTCTGCGCCCTGCCCGATCCACCCGCCGATCTTCTGCGCGACCTGGCCTTGTACAAGCGGATCCACACCATGAACGAGGAACAGCTCGTGGCGTTGATCGACTCGCTCTTCGAATTGGATGTGGTGCCCTATGCCCTGGTGAACGAGATCAACCTCTACACCGCGCAAATGCCCACGCAAGCGGATGTGGACGGCAGCGAGCTGCTGGCCTGGTCCTCGGATCCGCGTGCCACCACCTGCGGGCCCTATGCCGATTGGAACACCTTGCAGGTCCATTCCGCCGTGCCGGCGAACTCCGCCACGGACAGCTTGCTCATGGTGCGCCTGGTACACCCCGAACAATTCTGTGGCTTCCAGATGCCGGTGAAAGGGGTGCTCACTTCGCGTTTCGGCTGGCGCGATGGCCGGCCGCACAACGGTGTGGACCTGGACCTGCAGGTTTGGGATCCAGTGACCTCCGCTTTTCCCGGCGTGGTGCGCTTCGCGGGCGTTCAAGGTGGCTATGGACGTGTGGTGGCCGTGCGCCATTACAACGGTTTGGAGACCTACTACGCGCACCTGCACCGTTTGAAAGTGAAGAGCGGCGATGTGGTGGACGCAGGCGATGTGATCGGGCTCGGCGGTAGCTCTGGCCATTCCTCCGGAAGCCATTTGCACTTCGAGGTGCGCTACCGGGGCGTGCCGATGGATCCCGCACGATTGATCGATCTGAGCAATGGTACACTGCATACGGACACGCTGGTCCTGAAGCGCACGCGGGCCAGTTATGCGGCCTACCCGAAAGGCACACGCTTCCACACCGTGACGAAAGGTGACCATCTTTACGCCATTGCCGACCAGTACGGCATCAGTGTGCAGGCTCTTTGCGACCTCAACGGCATATCACGACGTTCCATCCTGAAGGTAGGGCAGCAACTGCTCGTCGCCGACCTGGGCCGTCACTGATCCTTCTCTTCTTTCTTGCATGGGCCGTGCCGCTCCGGGCGCAGCTCGGCGTTACCACCTTCGGCATCCAGGTGAAGCCGGTGATCCCCCTGGAGTTCTTCGATCCACGGGTGGAATTCCAAGAGGGCGCACTGAAAGGGAGTGCGGAACTCACCGGGGGCTTCGCGTTCGGGATGCTGATGCGCTTCGGGTTCACGAAGTTCCTTTCCATGGAGGTCGGCATCAACCAGGTGCGCCGCAACTACGCCTTCAGCTTGATGAACGATACCGCAGGGTTCGAGGCCAACGACCGGATCCGCTATGTGGGCTATGAGATACCCGTGCTCTTGCTGGCCTATGTGCGGCTCACCGAAACGCTGTGGATGAACGGGGCGCTCGGCCCTTCGGTGGACTTCTACCCTTCCGATGCCGTGCGCGATGTGCTGGACGCGCGTGCCTACGTCACGCGACAAGAATGGGCCCAGCTGGGCGCGGTGGGCAATATCGGCATGGAGCTGCGCACTCGGAAGGCCGGCTATTTCTACTTCGGCGCCACCTACCACCGTGCCTTCGGGGCCATGGCCCGGGCGAACCTCACCTATTACTCGCCCACCGGCGTGCCCACCACCATCGCCGACGACCTCAGCGGCAGCTACCTCACTGTGGACCTCCGCTATTTCTTCCATGAGGATCCCGATCGCTTGAAGCGTCCGCGCAATTGAAGTGGAACAAGCGGATACCTTTCCCCCTTCATTGACCCGCGCATGAACCTTCGCTACGCTTTCGCCCTTGCTCTCCCCTTGTTCTCCACCGCGCTGTCCGCCCAAGGCGAACTTTGCACCACCGCGGTGCTCATCACCCCCGGCCTATACACCGCCGATGGCCCCAGCAGCGGCGCCGGTGCCAGTGCTGGCGATGCCACCAACGCGGATTGGTACGCCTTCGATCCGGTGCAAGCGGGCTACATCACGGTGAACTCCTGCGTGGACGGCGACATCGATTCGCGAGTGCGCGTTCACAGCGGCACCTGCACCAATTTGCTGTTGCTGGGGCAGGATGATGATGGCTGCCCCACCGGCTACCCGCCGGGCAACTCGCTGCTCGCCGGTGTTCCGGTCACGCCCGGTGGCACCATCTATATCGAGTGGGACGATCGCTGGAGCGGCGATGCTTTCGATTGGGAACTCACTTTCCACGACTGCCCTGGTCCACTGCCGCCGAGCCTTACTGCGACCGATACCACGGTGACGGTGAGTTGGGCCGCCCAACCGGTGGCTTCGGGTTTCACCGTGGAGATAGGGCCTTCGGGTTTCACGCCCGGCACCGGCACCGTGTTGAGCGGCACAATGGGCATTGACGGGCCACCTGTCACTTTCGATGGCCTTGCGGAAGGAACGGACTACGAGGTCTACATCACCTTGGATTGCGGCGCCGGTCCGGTGATCGGTGGGTGGCCGATCCACACCCTGGGCAATCCGTTGGTGGACAATGAGGACTGCTTCGATGCGCTCCCCTTGCTTTGCGGCGATACGGTGCAAGGCAGCACCACGCTGGCCTTTTTCGATCAAGTGCCCAACTGCGGCACGGACATCGAAGCGGCAGGCATCTGGTACGACTTCACCGGCATCGATGGCAGCGCTACGCTGAGCACGTGCAACAGCGCGAGCTACGATACGCGCATCAATGTGTTCGCGGGTGCGTGCGACTCGCTCATTTGCATCGGTGGCAATGATGATGCGCTGGGCTGCGATCTCACCTCACAGGCAACGGTGCTCACAACCGCGGGCACCGTGTACCACGTGCTCGTGCAGGGGTATGATGGCGAGGTCGGGGATTTCAGCATGAGCCTTTCTTGCAATACATGCGTGGCCCCGTCGGGTCTGTTGGTAAGCCCTTCCGATGTGTTGGCCAGCGTCTACTGGACCAGCGCCAACGGTGCGGGTACGTACACCTTGGAGTTCGGTCCTGTGGGATTCACGCCGGGCACCGGCACGGTGATCACCGGCACCCTCGGTATCGATGGTCCTCCCGTGCTGATCAATGGCCTCACCGCCGCCACCGAGTATGACATTTACCTGCAAGAGGATTGCGGCAGCGGCGACCTTAGCCCGACGATCGGACCCGTGCCTTTTACCACCACGCTGGATCCGCTACCGGCCAACGCCTTCTGCAACCAGGCGCAGGCCATCGCCTGCGGCGACACCATCACCGGCAACACCAACGATGGCCTGCTCTCCCCCGGACCCGAATGCGCGGCCGCCTTCATCACCGCGCCCGGTCTTTGGTACATCTTCATCGGTTCCGATGAGGATATCACCGTGACCACCTGCGGGCAGGCGAGCTACGATACCAAGATCAGTGTGTACACCGGCTCGTGCGGTTCGCTGCAATGCGCGGCTGGCACCGATGATGCCGTGGGCTGCGCGGCCAATAGCAGCAGCGTGACCTTCTTCGCCGTCAACGGCACGGAATACCTCGTGCTCGTACACGGCTACGATCAACAGACCGGCAGCTTCGACCTCAGCCTCGCCTGTGCTCCACAATGCGCCACGGTCCCGCCGAACGATGCGTGCGCCAACGCCGCGACCTTGATCCCGCAGCCGCTGAACGGATGCACTACACCCGTGCTCGGCACCAACGAATGTGCTTACGGATCACCGCTGCCCAATCCGCCGTGCGATCCCTATGCGAACATCAACGACGTGTGGTACACCTTCAACACGGGCACCGAAGCGAGCCACACCATTACGCTGGAAGAGGTGACCGCCGAAGTGCTGAACGCAGCGGTGTACCTCGCCTGTGGCGATCCGCAATACGTGGACTGCTTCACGGAAGTGGCCGCACCGATCGCGCTCACCGGGCTGCCGCTCAACACCGATGTGCTGGTGCGCGTGTGGAACGGTGGTTACGCGGATGCGGGCACCTTCTCCATCTGCGACCAGGCCGCGATCCCCGATGCCATAGCGGAGTACGGCACGGCCGGAGCCAGCGTATGGCCGATCCCCGCAAGCGACCAACTCTTCGTGCGCGGTATACCAAGCGGCACCAAGCGCACCGAGGTGATCGATCTGCAAGGACGCACGGTGCTCGTCCTTCCGTTGGATGGGCATAGCACGAACGCTTCGGTGGATGTTTCCGCGCTTGGCACGGGTACGTACTTGCTCCGTTTCATTGGAAGCGAGCAGCGGCCGGTGAGGTTCGTGGTGGAGCGCTGAACGAGAGGCGAAGTGGAGCAGCCCGGTCACCTGCGCGCCAGGAACTCCATCAAGGTGATGGAGCACCAACGAAGCCTTACTTCCCACTGTACCAAGGTGTGAGCATCCCTTGTTGAGCGCAGTAGAGGCAAGCAATGGCGGGATCACAGAGCTTGGGCGGACTTCGCTGGCATCGCCGAATAGATCACGTGCGGCACAGGTGGCCCCGAGCGAACCCGGATCCGCGGAACACCTACGCCAATAGAACGGCACTGCCCACTACTGGTGAATTTCGCATGATTGATGCGCCGGGTAGGCATGCGTGTCCTTAATTTTCAGGCAAGCGAAGCCACACGCATGAGCATCCGACCTCTCCTTTTTCCGTTCCTCCTTTTCACCACGGTGTTCATGCGCGCGCAGAGCCCGCCCGGGATCCAATGGCAAACGAGCATCGGCGGTTCTGGCTTCGAGCGGGCTTGGGCCATTGAGCCGACCAGCGATGGGGGCTACATCACCGCAGGCATGACCGAGAGCAACGATGGCGATGTGACCGGACACCACGGTAGCGCCGACTACTGGGTGGCGAAGCTCGATGCCACAGGCGCGATCCAATGGCAAAGGGCGTTGGGGGGCATCGGTATTGAGTGGGGAAAGGACGTGGTGGAAGCCAGCGATGGAGGCTATATCGTTGTGGGCTATGCGGAGACCGTCAACGGGGATGTGCAATCGACCCATGGCTTCTGCGACTATTGGGTGGTGAAGCTGGATATGAACGGCGGCATTGCTTGGAAGCGTTCGTTCGGTGGATCGTACGACGAGCAGCCGGAGAGCATCGCGGTGGCGAGCGACGGTGGTTACCTCATCGTAGGGAACACCCATTCGGATGACGGCGACGTGACCATGAACCATGGCGCCACCGACCTCTGGGCGGTGAAGATGGACGTGAACGGCTTCATCCAATGGCAGCGTAGCTATGGCGGCACCAATGGAGAGAACGCCTACGCTGCGCAGCCTATGAGCGATGGCGGTTGGATGGTGGCGGGCAGCACCTACTCCAACGATGGCGATGTAAGCGGCCAACATGGGTCCATGGACGCCTGGGTGCTCCGGCTCGATAGCCTCGGCACCTTGTTGTGGCAGCGCACCCTGGGCGGCACCGACGTGGATGTAGCCTATGGGATACTGGTGTGCAGCGGAGGTGGAACTCTCATGGTAGGCGAGAGCAGGAGCGACGACGGGGACCTGACCGCGAACCAGGGCGGGAGCGACTATTGGGTGGTGAAACTGGACGATGGAGGCGCCCTAGAATGGCAACGGTCGCTGGGCGGGAGCCAGCATGATTGGGCGAACGCCGTGCAGGAGAATGCTCTCGGCGGTTACCTCGTAGTGGGTACGGTGACCTCGGTGGACGGTAACATCAGCGCCCCCTATAGTCCTGCTGACAAGTGGTTGGTGGCGTTGGACGCGAGCGGTGCCACCATTTGGGAGCGCTGCGTCGGCGGTTCCGGCATGGATCAATCGCACTCCATGCGTAGCACCAGCGATGGCGGTTTCGTCCTGGCCGGCGGGAGCGGTTCTACGGATGGGGACGCCACCGCGAATCACGGGGATGCCGATCTCTGGATCGTGAAGTTCGCAGGATCTACGGAAGGGCTTATGGAGGAGCACGAAAGCGAGTGGTGCCTCTTTCCTGTGCCCTCTTCCGGGTCGGTGTCCATAACGATGGAACACCAGCACCCGAACGCGTTGCTGACCTTGAGCTCCGCGCACGGCCAAGTGCTGCTGCGCGAGCCATTGCGATCGCCAACACACACGCTCGACCTACAGAGCCTGCCGAAGGGTCTTTACCACTTGTCATTGTTCACACAACACGGCGTTCGCACCGAAAGATTGGTGCTGGAGTAGATCACCTGGCTGGCGCAGGTCTTCCGCGTGCGAAGGCTTGCGTGGGGGCAAGCGGGAGACCTGTGCCTCTTCCATGGATAATGGGTCATAGCTCAAAGTTCGTGGAAGGCTCCTGACGTCCGAGCGCATCTTCGTTCGCGACTGTGAGCAAAGCGGCGTGGAACCCACCCCCTAACCCCTCCCTATGCACAGCGATCGAGTGATCGATCGCCAGGAGGGGAGTTGATCACGCTACCGCAACCGCTCCACGATCCGCGCCACCCACTTGCCCTGCACGCCTTCGTTGCGCCCATGGTCGGTCTCCTGGTCGTAACGCTGTTGCTCCTCGTTCAGCGCCTTCATCATGCGGTCATGCACCGCTTTGAAAGCGCGTTCGGGATCGCTTCCATTCACCAGTGCGGGTAGGTCCTCGCGGAACGCGCGGGCATGGAGTTCGGCGATGTCGAAGTGCAGGCGTTCGTGCATGAGCAGCAAGGCGCTGTGCTTCGCCTCGGGGCGCACCCAGCTTTTGTCCGGCAGGAATACACATTCCACGTTCGCCTTCACCACCCCTTGTGCATCCTGCTCCCAACTGGCTTGTATGCCATAGTAGGTGTAGGCATCGCGGTCGGTGCCCGCGGGCACCTTCGCTTTGAAATCGCTCCATTCCAACGCGCGATCGGCGCTCCAATGGATCGGGTCCTGAGCCGATGTCGCTTCGGCGATCAGGAGAACGTACGCAAGGGTCCAGGTCCACTTCATGCCCGCAGAACGCAACGACCGCGCCGATCCGTGCGCAATGGTTGGAGGAACTCGAAAGCATGGATCTTCGCGACCCCGGCTCGAGGCCGGGGTGAGATCCGTGAGGAAATGGCTGGGATCCGCGACGCGCGGATCCCAGCCATTTCGAAGGAGCTTAATGCCGGGCTTGACCCGGCATCGCGGCAAGAAGCGTTGCAAAGGCTGGATCGAATTTCCGATCAAGGACCGAAAGCCTAGACCTCCCTAGCGCTTCAATAGGGCATGCGTGCTCCGGCCCGCCGCCGTGCGCACTTCCACCTGGTAGACGCCGGTGCGCAACGCGGACATATCCGCGAAGAGGCGGCCGTCCGAAGGCAAGCTGCCCGCATGCAGCTCCATCACCACGCGGCCGGTGGCATCCAGGATGCGCACTTCCGCCTGGCCGGACCCTTGCGATAAGGCGATCACCACCAACGCGTTCGCCGGGTTCGGGTACACCTCGGTGATGATCGGTAGGGCGCCTTCGCCCACGCCGGTGTTCGGATCGAGGATGCGGAAGCTCCACCAACCCTCGGGCGCTACAATGGGACGCACCTGCACCTTGCCGCTGTTCGCATTGCCTTCCACGTAGTAGAAGATCCGGGTGTTCGCGGGCTGCGCGGGGATCGCAGCGCTCCAGTTGTTCCCACCTTGATCGGCCATGGCCACCTGGTTCCAGGCTTGCGCGGTGTCCGTGGTCCAGTAGAGCTGCGCGGAGGCGATGCCGCTCTTATGCCGCATGTAGGCGGTTACTCCGTATGGGATGACGGTCTCGTAGGTATCGTTGAGCGCCTGGTGTTTGATGAGCAGTGGATCGCTCACGCCGATGCCTTTGGTGATGCAGTGGATGGCACCGCTCGCGCTGATGATGTTCATGCCGGAGTTGTCGCAATCGATCGGCAGCACGTTGTAGCCGGGCATGCTTTCGCGCAGAATGCGCAGACCGACGGTGTCGTACTCCTCGCGATAGGTGGGCACCAGCACGGTGCCGTTCACGAACACATTGTTCGCATAGGTGCGGTAGCTGGCATCCGGCGGATAGTTGCCCCCGGTGCTCGAAGGCATGGGCACGCGGATCACTTCGTAGGGCGTGCCGAAGGTGGAGTTCCAGTTGCTGGTGACGTAGTCGATGTTGCTCTCCAACTGCGGGCCGTCGCTCAGGCCGAGGGGGAATTCTCCGATAAGCAGACGCTCCTCATCGATCAGCTTCATGTGCATGTCGATGTGGTGGATGCCATCGTAGGGCAAAGTGGGCATAAGGACATAACGACCTTGCTGGATCCCCATCCAGGTTTCCATCATGGCCTCTACGCCGGCCTGGGTGCGCACCGTTTGGTTGAACTGGCCATTGGGTCCGTTCTCGTCCAATACCAGCTCGCTGCTGAAGGCGGTGCCGAAGCCATCGGCCATGAAGTTGCCGCCGGTATGCACTAGGTCGTTCGGTGCGGTACTGGTGTTGTAGACACCAATGCCTTTGTAGGCCCCCACCACGTCAGGCGTCACATCATCCTCCGGCCGTGGGCGGTTGTAGATCCAGTCCAGCAGGTAGAGCGAATCCACCTCGTTGGTGTAGATGCACTCGGCCCCGAAGTCGCGCGTCCACACACTGTTGAACGGCGCCTCGATGAAGGTCACGTTGTTCAGGTTGTTGAGCGGCCCGCCGAACTGGGTGTTGTTCAAGTAGGTGGTCACATCCACCTCGCTGTCGCAAATGATGATCACTTCGCATTCCTCCTTGGCATAGCGCACGATCTGCTTGAGGATGCCCTCGTACTGCGCCCAGGTGATCACCAAACTCTGGATCTCCTCCCATTCCGCCATGGTGCGCACGGGTTCCGTAGGCGGGGTGGTGATGTCGCGGTCCAGGCCCGCACGGCTGTCGCGATAGGCGCGCACCAAGGCATGCTCATGCGGGGCCATGCCGATGGGAAGCGGGGTCTTCTGCTGGGCGAAGGAGGCCGTGGAAAGCGAAAGAAGGAAGGATGCAACGAGTACAGTGCGCAACATGGGGGTCAGGTTGTGGGCCAAGTTAGGAGGTCACCGTCCATCCCGCGCTTATGATACAGCGGGATCCTTGGAAAGCGGAAATTCTACGGCAGTTGTTGCGCCCGCGTCGCTGTCGGCACGGTCCCTCCGATGGTCTGGAGAATGACGTCGCGATCGTTCGCTCCTCCCGCGTACTTCACCTGGCCATCGAGGTTCACATCTTCCGCACGGTATTGCCCGGAAAGGGTCGCCGTGGGCACCGCACCGCCGATGGCGATGAGGATCGGATCGCGGTCGTTCGATCCACCGGCGTACTTCACCTGGCCGTTGCGGGTGACATCCCCCGTCCATAGGGTCATGCGCGTCCCCACCTGCCGTTGGGCCGCAATGCCATAGGTACTCGTTCCCGGACTGGTGAAGTCGACCACGGCAGGTACCGCGGAGAGCGCGATCGGGGTACCGGTCATCACACCCAGGTGGTTGCGGTGGCGGATGGCGATGGAATAGTTCGACGCGATGGCATCGAACGCCACGGGTGATGCACCATCCATGCCCACCACATCGCCGTCCCGTTGCAGCAATGCGGTGCGCGTAGCGAGAACCACATAGGGAGCGGCCGGTGCGCGCAATTCCACCACCACCCAATCCGTGATGGCATTGTTGCCGATGAAAGCCGAGACGCCCGCGGACATCGCCGTACCCGCACCTCCTGCGACCAGCGGATACGCGAGACCGGAATACGGCTCGATGTTCGGGATCAGACTTGCATTGCGCAGCGCGTCGCTCATCAATTGGTTCGCCTGCACATAGGGACCGTCCAGGAACACCTTCGGGGCAACCGTGATGCGCGGCGCGCAGGGGGTTCCGGAGACATACATCCTTTCGATCTCGCCCGCGCTCAACTCGCGGTTATGCACCGTCAGATCATCGAGCGAGCCGTGCAGGAAGAAGATCGGCGCGCCGTTGCCTCCGATGCACAAGGTGCGGTTCAGGTCGACCAACGCACCCGCGTGCGGCTCGGCGTCGATCAGCACGCCGTTCCGGTAGGTCTTCATGGAATTGGAGATCGCGCTGGAGGTGACCACGTAGTGCTCCCATTCCACCCGGAACGGATAGCCCGTGAGATAGCAACGTCCGGTGGTGGCCAGGTTCCCGAAGGTCCAGGAGAAGTCGTTGGAACCGGTATGTGCGAAGTTCGGGTTCACGAGCAGGCGATCGCTCCCGTTGTCGGGCCACGCCCAGAGCACAGCGTTTCCCTTCGTCTCCAGCGTCTTCACCCAGAAGCCGATGCTGATCTCGTCGCTGATCGGCCAGGTGTTCAGATCGGTCACGTCGATGCGGTCGTCCACCCCATCGAACGCATAGGCGGCGTTCGCAACGCCGTAGCGATCGGCGATCGGTTGTGGGCCGAAGAGCACGCCGTGGTGCCCGTTCCCCGATCCGTCATTGGGCGATGCATTGAACGGGTAACACGCCACCAACCCGTCGCTCAAGCTGCCCGCTGCGGTGGTGAAGCCCGCCAGGGGTGCATACGCGGAGGTGTCCGTTGCGCAATTGGTCCTCACTTGGAATTGATAGCTCGTCCATGGCGAAAGTCCTGATAGCGCATAGGTCGTGCCGACTATGGCCGGTACGGTGTTCCACGTCGGTGAGGTCATGGGCTTCCACTGGAGCTTGTAGGAGTTCGCGTCCGCGTTCGGCAACCAGTTCAGTTGCGCCGTGGTGGTGGTGATAGTGGTGGCCACCTCACCGAACACCGTTCCACAGCTCACCGCAGCGCAATTGACCAGGCAGAGAGCCGAGGACACGGAATTGGTGATCACCGCCAGCGGCTGTGGGCCGAAGCCATTGAGGAAGTTGATGCCGACCGGGTTCAAGTGGCAATAACTCATAATGGTGCCACCGCTGGGCGGTATCGGTCCCGTGGCACAGGTGTTCCCTTCGGTGTAGCCCGCGGTGGGTCCACAGCCATCGATCTGCGTGTTGTTGCCGTTCCACGCGCAGGCGTGCGTGTGGTTGGAGCCGAGCAAATGGCCCACTTCATGTGTCACTACGAACACGCTGCCGGAATACGTGGGCACGTTGGAGAAACTCGTCGTAATGCCGCTGTAGCACATCGCATTGTCATTGTCCGGAGCGCACAGCCCATTGAGGCTGGCCGCGCGACCACCTCCGCCCGCCAGGCCCACCAGGTGCGCCAGGTCCCCGTTGAAGCCGCTGCGTGTGTTCTGGAACAGGGTGAGCTGCTCCAGGATGGTCGTGCCCGTGTACGGTGATACCACATCCCACACGAACACTTCGTTCAGCGTGATGCTGATGCCATCGTTCATGTAAAGCACAGCGCTCTGGTTGAAAAGCGCCGTGACATAATTCACAGTGTTCACCACGCTGCCCTTGGCCAGGAATACGTCGTAGTTCACTTCCCAATAGAAGCGCACGCACTTCACCGAGCGCTCGCCCTCGCCCGCTTCGGGGACGTCATGCACATGATCGATCGATCCCTCCTCGGTCCCACATGCGAACGACATGGGAAGAGGGAGATCCTCGCGCGCATAGTAGATGTGCGCATCGCCGTGTTCAATCGGTCCGAGCTCGTGATCGCCGTGGCCATCGTTCACGATGCCCATCACCTCATCGGGGAAGATGCTGATGGCGGCGAGCGTGTTCGGATCGTCGTTCACGATGCCGGCATAGTGCAGGCCATGCGGTGCTTCCTCCACCTGGCCACCGCTCGCGAGCACCACTTGGAACTCATCGGTCAGGCGATGCGAAGCCACGAGGTGGAGGCGTAGCTCCCCTTGCCTGGTGGGCAGTACCAGCTCGAGAACTTCCGGGGCCGTTCGCATCAGTTCCTCCAACACCGCTGTATCCACTGAGAAAAGAGAGGCTTCCGGCAACAGCCGTTCCGTAACCGCGTCCAAGGTTTTCGTGGTGAAGGGGCGGTAGGTGCGCCACGCCGGCTTCCCGGCCTCTGCCGCTACCAGCGAGGCCACCCCATGCGGCGCGGAGGACTGGGCGCTCACTTGGAAGGCGAGGCCGACACCGATCCAGAGGAAAACAAGAGATATCGAAATGGTCCGGTTCACCATGCTCACAGGGAACGCATGCTTCCAAGGCCCGCTGGTTCAGCGAGCCGGGCCACGCACCATTCCCTAGACGGCCCCGGTCCAAAAGGTTGTTCGGCCGCGGTCAGGGTAGCTGCTGCGTGCGCGTCGCGGTAGGCACCGATCCCCCGATGTTCTGTAGAATGATGTCCCGGTCGTTCGCGCTACCGGCGTACTTCACTTGTCCATCCAGGTTCACGTCCTCTGCGCGGTACTGTCCAGTAATGGTCGCTGTGGGTACGGCACCCCCGATGGCGGTGAGGATCGGATCGCGATCGTTCCCACCACCCGCGTATTTCACCGTGCCATCGCCGGTAGCATCACCCGCCCAAAGGCATTGCACGCTGCCTACCAGTTTGCGCGCATTGGTGCCATAAGTGCCCGTGGTGGAAAGCCGCAGGTCGATCGGTGTACGGCATGGATCGATGCCCAGCGCGTAGGCCGCTCCCGTCATTACGCCCAAATGGTTGCGGTGGCGCACCGCCACGCGGTAGTTCCCAGACGCCATGGGAAAGGCGATGTAAGGATCACCGTCCCGGTCCACCACATCGCCATCGCGTTGCAAGAGCGCAGGACGAGAGGAAACCACCGCATACGGTGCGGCCGCATTGCGCAGTTCCACCACCACCCAATCCACGATCGCGTTGTTCCCGTTGATCGCGAGCACAGGGGCCGTGGTGCTGGCTCCCGGTGCGATGCCCACGTACGCGTATCCCAACGCGGAGTACGGCTCCGCCAGGGGCACCAAGCCACCTGTTCGCAACGCATCCTGCATCACGGTCCCGGACGGCAACGCTCCTTGCAAGGCCATGCGCACCGCCACCTGGGTCTGGCAATCGTTCGCCATGGGCACGCAGAAAGGGAAGAAGTCATAGCGCGGACAGTACAGGGTGTTCTGGCCGGTGCCGTTGGTCGTGTTCACCTCCAGCACGTAGCTGCCGCCCGTCAATCCGGGGAAGACCAACCGCGAAGGATTGGACTGGTACACGGTGCTCAACGCGCCGGAGGATTGCGTCGCGCCGTTCTTCGTGAGGGCGTAGGTATAACCTGTGAGCGGTTGTGCGAAAATGTCGCCCTGGTGCTGCTGATCGTGCGTACAGGTGGCGGTGAAAAGACCGGCCGCGCAATTCGTCGCCGTGAGATCGATCGTGAACATGCCAATGAGCTCGTCGACGATGTCCGTGCCGTTCAGGTTCTCGACCATGCCCGCACCGTCGCAGCCGAAACCATCTTCCACGAACACCTGCACGTTCGTGAGGTCCGTGTATCCGCCCACCATCACCTGGAAGTAGTAGGGCGAGCCGCTCACGTTGTACTCATTGTGGTTGAAGGAACCGAAGAAGGACACATGGAACGGCCCGGTTCCCCCTGTCCAGCGGATGGCTCCGATCGCCTGCCCGCCACCGAACTGGTCGCACCCGCCCGCGATGAACGACTGGTTCGGATCACTGTTCACCATGATGCACTGACCCATGCCCGGGCGTGTCAGCAGTAGAACGACCAGGATAGCGAAGGAACGCGGTGCGGAGCGGATCGATATCATAGCCTCTTGACGAAGTTCGCAGGAACAGGTTGCCGGACCGCCGAGAGGTCCCCGCGCTCACCTCCCCTTTCTGAACTGTGCGTACAGACCCAGCACTTCGCGCACGTACATAAAGGTCTGGTCGCCTTTGCACCGGCCACTGCTCATACCCGGCCGCGAATAGTAGATCGGGAAGGCGAGCAGGGTGATGGCACGTTCCACATGGCCCATCCATTTGCGGCGGTCCAGTCCCATGCGTTCCGCCAGACGTTGTGCGTCCTGCACGTGGCCCGGCCCCGCGTTGTAGGCGGCGAGCACGAAGTGCAATCGCTCATCGGCATCGGGGATGGTGCGGCGCCAGATGCTATCGAGCATGGCCAGGTAGATCGCCGCCGCATGCACCTGCCCTTCCACCAGGTGCACGCTGTCCACGCCGAGCCGCTCGGCCGTGTTGGGCATCATCTGCATCATGCCCTGCGCACCCCTTCCACTTTCCGCCGACGTGTCGAAGCGCGATTCCTTGAAGGCGATGGCCGCGAGCAGCTCCCATTCCCAGTGCATCAGCTCCGCCTTTTCCTGGAACAGACTGTCGAACGGCGATATGGGATCACCGGACACGAGGGTCTTGCGGGCCCTTCCGAGCGCTTTCCGCTTGGGCAAGCGTTCCCCATAGCTGCCCATGATCAGGGCGCGTGCTTCGGTCTCCTTCTCCTCGGCGAGCCAGCGGTCCAAGGCTTCGCGCAAACGCGTCGCATTGCGCCGCAACGCGAAACGAAGGCCGATGCGTTCACCGCCGGCCTCTTCGGCCACCAATTGCGGAAGGTGCGTGAGGTGGTAGCGCGCTTCCCCGTCCGTGACCAGCGCTGCGCGGATCGCACCCAGCGCCACCCGCTCGATCAGTTCCGAACCCGTGGCGATATCCATCGCGAAGCCGCGCGGACCGTGGAGATGCAACGCGGTATCCGCCATCCATGGCGAGGTGCGCGGCATCCAAACCGTGTCCTGTGGCGATGGCGTCAGGTCCAGCAGCTGATCCTCCCGCAAACGCACCAACACCGGCGAAGCATGCCAGTAGGGCGCGGAGGTGGCCACGGCTGTGCCGAAGCGGCTCTCATGCACCTGCGCGGCGATCAGATCCCCGCTGCCCCGTTGCAACAAGGGCAACAGGCTGTCCTCTACGACAGGCACCGCGCGCAGCGGCAGGCCCATGTGCTTTGCGAATCGCTCCAGCAGCTCGAACTCCGCACCGCGCGTGCCGCCGGGGAACTCCTCGTAGGTGAGCGGATGCACCACCACCAATACGCGCAACGTGTCCTTGCCGATGCGGTCCAGGTCACGGTCCACCAACGGAGCGGACCACGGCGCGGCGGGTTCCGCCCCCAGGGGCCGTGAGCGGTACAGCACTGTGATCGCCAGACCGAGCACGAGCAGCAGGGCTCCCAACAGCATCGGGCGTTTCGTCCGGTTCATCGGAGCGGTGCGGTCTCGGTTTCCACGTCGCGAAGAAAACGGAGGAACTCGTCGCGGTAGGCAGCGTAGTGCTCACCCAGCACGGTTTCCGCACCCGCCATCACATGCCCCTCGGGCGCCCGGCGCGAGAGGCCGCGCAAGGCATCGCCGATCCCCTCCAGCGTCGCGTAGGCGCTCAACCAATCACCGGAGATCATATGCGGCAGCATGCGGGCGGGCCGTCCTTCCATCAATGCGGCGTGCTCGGAGAGGATGGCGTACATGCGTACGGCGAACGCATCCAGAGGTTCCGTGCGCACTTCGCTCCAATGGGCGGCGAGCAAATGGTCATAGAAAAGGTCCATCACCACACCGGCATAACGGCCCGCATGCGCACGCACCCGCTCCCTCCCCGCGCGCGGCAGTGGATGGTTGTCCGTGTAGTGATCGATGGCCCGGTGCAGCCGGATCCCCTGGCGCACCTCCTCCGGAAAGCGCTCCAGATCGCGGCCCTTCACCGCGTCGGCCATGAAGTTGCCCACGATCACCAACGGCCGGTCGCCGCTCAGGTGCAGATGGGCGAGGAAGTTCATGCGGAGGGAGCAAGGTAAGCGCCCCTCCTCCGGCGCACCCACCTGAGAGGAACCACGGATGGACGCGGATCAACACGGAAAGTTCCCTCGCGGATACACCGCTGGCCCATGCGAAGAAAGCCCCACGCATCGCACGCCTATCCGCGTCCCTCCGCGTCCATCCGTGGTTGGTATGATCCGGCCGAGATCAATGACCGCGCTCCACGCCAGAAGAACAACCCGATCGCCCCGCCCTTCAACCGGCACCTCCGCCGCTCGTGTATCGCCATCGCACCACCGCGCGGCTCCGGATATCTTCGTCCGCATCCATGGATCCGCGCCGCCGCTACATGCTTTACTGGACCACCCAGCTGGTGGCCTGGGCCGTGTACGTCGGCTCCAGCGTGTGGTGGAACTACCTGCTGGACAATGTGCGGCCGGACCTGCTGCAGGTCATGGTGACGATCTACGCCATCGGCGTTCTTTCCAGCCATGCGTTGCGCCACACCATCGTTCGCCTGCGCTGGTTGGAACTGCCCTTGGGCACATTGGTACCGCGGTTGGTGCTGGGCACGGCGGTACTTGGTCTGTGCGCCGCGTTGGCGGAAGGCCTCTGTGTGCAGCTCTTCCTCCCCTCCTACCAGTCGCTCTTCGTCGACTTCCTCACCTTCTTCGAACACTGGGTGAACTGGACGGCGCTCCTGCTGTTGTGGTCGTTGAGCTACCTCATCTACCACTACTTCGCCAAGAACCGGTTGGAGGAGATCCGCAACCTGCGTCTGCGTTCGGCCGACCGCGACAACCAGCTGAACAACCTGCGCAGCCAGCTCAACCCGCACTTCATGTTCAACGCGCTGAACGGCATCCGCGCATTGATCGATGAGGACCCCGCCCAGGCCAAGCGCGCCATCACGCAACTCAGCGCCATTCTGCGCAATGCGATGAGCACCGTGAAGCGCACCACCGTGCCGCTCGGCGAAGAGGTCGATATCGTAAAGGCCTACCTCGCGCTTGAAGCCATGCGCTTCGAGGAACGGTTGCGCGTACAATTCTCCATCCCACCCGAACTGGAGCGCGAGCCTGTGCCCCCCATGCTCCTGCAAACGCTGGTGGAGAACGCCGTGCGCCATGGCATCGCCAAACTCACCCAGGGCGGCGATCTCCACATCGAAGTGCGTGCAGAGAAGGAAGGCCTCCGCCTCATTGTGCGCAACAGCGGCCACTACGAGCCCGGTACGAGCGAGGGCAGCGGCATCGGCCTGCGCAATACCCAGCACCGCCTCGATCTGATCTACGGCCGCCACGCCGACCTGCGCATCGTGAACCGCGATGGCATGGTGGTCACTGAAGTGCTCCTGCCGAAGGGATCCACGGAAACGTTGAGCACCGCCCATAACGCACCCCAGCCCGAAGCCCTATGAAAGCCCTGATCATCGATGATGAACGTCTCGCCCGCAAGGAGCTGATCTCCCTGCTCGAGAAACACGAGGACATTGAAGTGGTGGGCGAGGCCGCCAACGCCGATGAGGCCGAGGCGCTCATCGCCGAGAAGAAGCCCGACCTGCTCTTCCTCGATATCAACATGCCCGGCCGCGATGGCTTCCAACTGCTCAACGCGCTGGACCATGCGCCCCACGTCATCTTCGTCACCGCGTACGATGAACATGCCATCCACGCCTTCCAGGTGAACGCGCTGGACTACGTGCTCAAGCCCATCGACCCCGCGCGTCTCGAAGCCGCCCTGGCCAAGGTGCCGCAGACCAGCAGCGAGGACATGCCGCAGCGCGACATGCTGCACGAGCAGGACCAGATCTTCCTGAAGGACGGCGAGAAGTGCTGGTTCGTCACCTTGAAGGATGTGCGCGTGTTCGAGAGCGAAGGCAATTACATCCGCGTGCGCTTCAGCGATCAGAAGCC
>JAGNSU010000092.1 GCA_017987895.1 Flavobacteriales bacterium
TTCCTCTGGGGTCGGGAGTAGGTGGGCGATCCCGGATCGGATCCGCAGCCTACCTTTGTGCATGGAACGATCAGCTACCGGTACGTTGGAGCGAACGGCTCCGATCGGCCATTCCAGCACCCTCGCTACGGAAGAGAAATTCGTAGGGGAGGGGCTCACCTACGATGATGTCCTCCTGGTACCAGCATACAGTGAGGTACTTCCACGAGAGGTCGACATCCGCTCCCATTTTTCCCGGAACATTCGATTGAACGTTCCTATCGTAAGTGCCGCCATGGATACGGTGACCGGTGCCGACCTGGCCATCGCCATCGCGCAGCAGGGTGGTATCGGGGTCATCCATAAGAACCAGCCGACCGCCGAACAAGCCGCCGAGGTGCGCCGCGTGAAACGCAGTGAGAGCGGCATGATCCTCGATCCGGTGAAGCTGGAGAAGGAAGCCACGGTGGGCGATGCGTTGCGCCTGATGGCCGAGAACAAGATCGGCGGCATCCCGGTGATCGATGCGCAGGGCAAGCTCGTCGGCATCGTCACCAACCGCGACCTGCGGTTCGAGAAGACCATGGCGCGGCCCGTCACAGAGGTGATGACGAGCAAGCACATCATCACGGCCAAGCCGGATACCACGATGGCCCAGGCCGAAGGGATCCTACAGGAGCACAAGATCGAGAAGCTGCCCGTGGTCAATGCGGCCGGGTTGCTTGTAGGTCTCATCACTTACAAGGATATCATCAAGCTGAAGCAACGTCCCAATGCCTGCAAGGACAAGTTGGGACGCTTGCGCGTGGCCGCGGCCATTGGTATCGCAGGGGATACCCTCGAGCGTGCGAAGGCCCTTGTGGATGCCGGTGTGGACGCACTGGTGGTGGACACCGCGCATGGTCACACCAAGGGTGTCATCGAGATGGTGAAGCAGGTGAAAAAGGCCTTTCCGCAAGTGGATGTGGTGGCGGGCAATATCGCCACGGCCGAAGCCGCACAAGCGCTTGTGGAGGCTGGCGCCGACGGGGTGAAAGTGGGTATCGGGCCAGGCAGTATCTGCACCACGCGCGTCATCGCAGGCGTTGGCGTTCCCCAACTCACCGCCGTGCTCGATTGCGCACGGGCCATCGAAGGTTCTGGGGTTCCTGTGATCGCTGATGGCGGTATCCGCTACACGGGCGACATCGTCAAGGCGCTCGCAGCGGGTGCCGGCACGGTGATGATCGGTAGCATGTTCGCAGGTGTGGAGGAAAGCCCGGGTGAAACGATCATCTACGAAGGGCGCCGCTTCAAAACCTACCGCGGCATGGGCAGTATCGAGGCCATGCAGCACGGCAGCAAGGACCGCTATTTCCAGGATATGGAGGACGACATCAAGAAACTCGTCCCCGAAGGCATCAGCGGCCGTGTACCCTACAAGGGCAAGCTCGCAGAGGTCGTGCATCAGCTCGTTGGGGGCCTGCGCGCGGGTATGGGATATTGCGGCGCGCCGGACATAGGTGCGTTGAAGCGGGCCCGCTTCATCCGCATCACAACGGCCGGTATGAAGGAGAGCCATCCGCACGATGTCTACATCACCCGCGAAGCGCCGAACTATAGCCACCTCTAGCCGACTTCCGCGTTCCTCGCAGGTCCGATAGAATCACCACATGTGGGGATTGCGCGCTCGGTCCGGTTCACGAAACTTTGGAGCAGACGCTTGTTCAAGAGCGTTCGGACGACCAGAGAAGAACATGGAAGGTGCGAGCGGGTCATCCCCATCGATCGGTCCCACGCGAACGCCAGGACCGGATCAAGCGACTTTGTGATGGAGCTACGGATCGTGGTCGCTGATGCGCAGGAACTGCTGGCCGACGGGTTGCGCGTGCGTTTGGCCGATCACCCGGACCTGCGCATCGTCGACCATGTGACAACGGGGTTGGGCCTATTGGAGTGGTTGGAGCAAGGCACCGCCGATCTGGTACTGATGGATGTTTCCCTGCCATTGATGGACGGTATCGATACCACCCGTGCGGTACGGACGCGTTTCCCCCAGGTGAGGGTGCTCGCCCACTCCGCGCTCACGGAGATCGAGTACATCAACAGCATGCTCATTGAAGGGGCCGTCGGCTACTTGTTGAAGGGAGCGAGCAAGGAGGAACTGGTGCTCGCCATCCGCACCGTGATGGGTGGCGGTCGTTACCTCAGCGAGGAGGCACAACGCAGTGTGGAGCGAGGCTACACCCACACCGATAAGCGCATGGACGGGCAGTACATCGGGCTTACAGAGCGGGAAAGGGAGGTGATCCGCTTGATCGCGCAGGAGAAGACCAACTCCGAGATCGCTGCTGCCCTGCATGTCAGCGAAGAGACCGTTAAATCCCACCGCAAGCATTTGATGACCAAGCTCAACGTGCGCAGCATCGCCGGGCTGGTGAAGTACGCCGTGGACCGTTGCTGGGTCTGAACCGATCACTGGTCTTTCAAGATCGTTCGTTCCGACCTGCGCCTTCGCGCATGTGACCGGTCGAATACCCTGTAGAGGGGGCTTGGTCCCGGTTCGCCGCCGGAATGGATCGCAGACGCGGATGACGTTGTTGTGAACCCAGAGATCCTTCATCGGGTTAGGTGAGGTTTTTCGGCTTGGACTTGAAGTGCCATCCTAGTTCGATGTCCGAGGTATGCAAGGCATACGCTGCGGAAGCGAGCACACCGAAGATCACTACCACCAAGGCGAGCAGAAGCAAGGGCAGGTGCTCCTTGATCCTGGGGAAGGATAGAAAGGTCCATTGGGGTTTGGTTGGGTTCGTGTCAGGGCTCTGGCCTGCGAACGGGACAAATAGTGGGGAAGGCGCCCGAATTTCGACGGGTCCGCTTGATCCGAACGCAGCGCACGCGATGACGTGAATTCCCCCATAGTGGGTATTGTGCATGGTTCAGCGGCCTTTGAGCTTTGACCCGTCAACGGACCCAATGCCGAAAGCCATGGAAAAGCGGAGCTTCTTCAACATCAGCCAAGCACTGTTCGCGGTGGTGATCTGCCTCGCTACCGTAGCGCCGCGAATGGTCCGGGCCGAAGAAACGGTGACCATCGTAGGCTGGCTTCGTGCGGATGACACGCCGCTCACCGATGCGGTCATGGTGGTCGAACTGGAAGGTGAGATCTGCCTCTACTCACTGCTCTTGGACAACGGCCGCTTCGAGTTCGAACTGCCGATCGGTGCCAAAGCCCGCCTGCATTTCCTTAAGCCGGGCTATCTCGCCAAGGAAGTGGTGGTGGACACCCATAATGCCATGAACACCGATAGGGCGGAACGCATCAACAAGACCGTGCGGTTCGAAGTGGAACTGGAGAGCGAGGAAGCCCGCAAGAACAAGGTATACCAGGGTCCCGTCGGGAACGTCGATTTCCTCAATGGCACCGGGCTTATGAAGGTGCGCTATGACCGGCGTCTGGTCGCGGTCATGGCAGGGGAGAAGTGAACTACCGGCGCCTTCCCTCCCGTGCCCGACCCGGGACCTGACCTAGGCGTCCAGCGGCCAGCCCTCGATCCTACCCGATCGCGGGCTGTTCCGTTCTGGAGGGATATGGGTTCGATCATCTTAACGCGGCAAGGCCTTCGGACCGATTGTCCGATCGGTTACATTTGCGCCCCTTCAATACACATGCGTACTGCTATGGAAATGAGGAAGTTCGTGTTGGTGGCCGGTCTGCTGGCCGGTTCCGTGGTGATCGCCCAGAACGGGGAGACCGATCCCATGCTGATGTCCGTGGACGGCAAACCCGTGACGCGGAGCGAGTTCGAGGCCATCTACAAAAAGAACAACAAGGACGCAGCGGTAACGCAGCAGGCTTTGGACGAGTACCTCGACCTTTTCATCAACTACAAGCTGAAGGTGCGCGAGGCGGAGGTACTGGGAATGGACACCGTAGGAAAGTTCAAGACAGAACTGGACGGTTACCGCAAGCAGTTGGCCCGACCGTACCTCATTGACCGGGAGTTGAACGATAACCTCATCAAGGAAGCCTACGATCGTTCGCAGCAGGAGATCCGGGCCAGCCACATTTTGGTACAGGTGGCCGAGGACGCTTCAGCGGAGGATACCCTGGCCGCCTGGAAGCGGATCACGACCCTGCGCGATCGCATTGTAAAGGGTGAGGATTTCGACAAAGTGGCACGCGGCCCCGGTGGCAGCGATGATCCGAGCGCACAGAAGAACGGGGGCGACCTGGGTTGGTTCAGTGCGCTGCAGATGGTGTACCCGTTCGAATCAGCCGCCTACACCACACCCGCAGGACAGCTCAGCCAGCCCGTGCGCACCCGTTTTGGCTACCACATCATCAAGGCGGTCGACAAACGGCCGGCGAGGGGTCAGGTGCGCGTGGCCCACATCATGCTGCGCGCTACGGACAAGGACAGTCCGGAAAAGTCCGCAGAGGTGGAGAAGCGTATCCGTGAGATCCATGCCCAGATCACCGGTGGTAAGGTCACCTTCCCGGATGCGGCCCTCAAGTTCAGTGAGGACGAAAGTTCAAGCAGCAAGGGTGGGGAACTTCCGCAGTTCGGCACGGGCAAGATGATCGAAGAGTTCGAGGATGTGGCGTTCGGACTTACCGAAGAAAAGGCCTTGAGCGAACCGTTCAAAACGCGCTACGGCTGGCATATCGTGAACCTGCTCGAGTACATGCCGCCTCCCGCCTTCGATGTCGCCAAGGCGGACCTGAAGAACAAGATCAGCAAGGACAGTCGCGCGGATGTCACCAAGCGCGCCTTCCTGGACAAGTTGCGTGCGGAGTACCACTACAAGAGCGACCCTAAGGCCGTGAAGGCGGTGCTGGCCTTGTTGGACAGCAGCATCTACAAGAAGGGTACCCAGAAACTGGATACCGTGTTGCGCAAGGATGCTGTGGAAGGACCGATCACTGGAAAGGATGGTCTGTACAAACGCGAGATCAACGGGACCATCAAGGATGGTAAGCTCGTGAACATCCGGAGCCGGAAGCACGAGGACATCACCACCTCGCCCGAAGACACGGTGGTGGTGCGCGATCTCCACGAAGGTTGGTCCTACGATAAGGCGAAGGCCGCCAAACTCACCAAACCCGTTTTTACCATTGATGCGAAGAGCTTCTCACAGACGGAGTTCCTGGAGTACCTGGCCACCAAGCAACGCCGGGAACCCGGGCGCCCGTTCGCAGGCTATGTGGACCAGCGTTTCCAAGAGTTCGTCGACGACCAATTGATGGCGTTCGAGGATTCGAACCTGGACACCAAGCATCCCGAGTTCCGCATGCTCATGAAGGAATACCGCGATGGGATCCTGCTCTTCGAACTGACCGACCAGAAAGTGTGGAGCAAGGCCGTGAAGGACACCGTGGGCCTTATGGCCTACCAGCGGGCCAATGAGAAGAACTTCATGTGGGATACCCGGTACAAGGCCGACATCTACACCTGCGCGAACGCGGAGGTGGCCAAGAAGACGCGCGCTCTGTACAAGAAGGGTAAGCGCGGCAACGATCTGCTCACCGCAGTGAACATCGGTTCCGCGCTGGACCTGAGCCTGGACCAAGGTACCTGGACCGCGGAGGAGAAGCCCTTTCTGAAGGGCATCAGCACGCCCGGTCTCGCGGACAATTTCGAACTGGACGGTCGCGTACTGATGGTCGACTTGAAGGAAGTGGTACCCCCGGTGCCCAAGACCCTGGACGAAGCACGCGGCTTGGTCACAGCGGCCTATCAAGACCAGTTGGAGAAGGACTGGATCAACGAACTGCGGGCCAAGTATGAAGTGCGCGTGAACAAGGACGTGCTCTATTCCATTCGCTGAAGCACCCGTGATCCGGCGATCGGCTCTGGTGGGCATTGCGCTGGGAGCGCTGGCTTGGGCAGGTTGCGGCGCGGATCATGACCCTTCGGACCCACCCGTCGCACGGGCTTATGGGAACATCCTGTATTGGAGCGACCTACGCCAGGTGGTGCCGATGGATGCGAGCGCTTCGGATAGCGCCGCACTTGCCGCTGGATTTGTCGAGAACTGGATGCGCGAGCAGGTGCTTTTGGCGAACGCCGAGAAGAACCTGCCCGCATCAGGCATGGATCTGGAGGCGCGCATGCGGGACTATCGGAATTCGCTCGTGATCTTCACCTATGAGCAAGCACTGGTGGACGAAAAGCTGGACACCGTGATCACGCAGCTGCAGATCGCGGAACACTTCGGCCAGCATGCCAAGGACTTCGCCTTGAAGGACAATATCGTCCGCGTGCGTTGGTTCAAGGTGGACGATCATGACCCGCGCCTCGTGAAGCGCCTCCGGAAGCAATTCGAGAGCGACAAGAACGAGGACATGCACGAACTGGAGGTATGGGCGGCGAGCAACGGCGTGGTCATCAACGACACACAAGAGGATTGGGTGGCGTTCCAGACCTTGTGCCGTTCGGTGCCTATCCGCACCGAGAACGCCACCGATTGGCTCGAAAGGAACGACAAGGTGGTGCTCGAGGACAGCGCAGGTACTTACTTCGTGGACCTGTTGGAGCATCGGGCGGTGGACAGCGAACCACCGATCGAAATGGTGGCCCAGGACATCCGGTCCATCCTGCTGAACCAACGAAAGGTGAAGTTGATCGAACGGATGCGGGAAGACCTCTACAAGCAAGCCTTGGAACACGATGAGATCGGCGTCTACTGAACGGTTCCTGCTGGCGCTCGCCACGGTGCTGCTTGCTCCTGTCGCCCAGGCACAACCGGCCGCCGAACTTGTCGACGGCATCGTAAGCGTGGTTGGCAAGGAGGTGGTCCTGCTCAGCGATCTACGCTCACGAGAGCAACAGCTCCGGCAACAGGGGGCGCCGGTCACCATGGATGCCACCTGCGCAGAACTCGAGTCCCTGCTGTTCGAGAAACTCCTGATCGACCAGGCCAGATTGGACAGTGTGGAGGTGGATGATGGCCAGGTGCAGGCCGAGCTGGATCGGCGGATCCGCTACTTCATGATGCAACTGGGTTCACAGGAGAAACTGGAGGAGTTCTATGGAAAATCCATCGAGGAGATCAAAGCCGATTTCCATGACCAGGTGAAGGAGCAGCTGCTGGTGCAACAAATGCAACAACAAGTGGTCGGAGGGGTGCGGGCCACCCCACGGCAGGTGGAACGCTTTTACAAGGACATTCCTGCGGATAGTCTGCCTTTCATCAATGCCCAGGTGGAGATCGCCCAGATCGTGCGCACTCCCCGGGTGGACCCGGCAGAGGACCGGCGCGTGCGGCAGCGCATCGAAGAGTTCCGCACCAGTGTGGTGAACGGGGATAAGGACTTTTGCACTCTGGCGATCCTGTACAGCGAGGACCCCGGCTCCGCCAAGGATTGTGGCGAACTCGGCCTCGTACCTCTGGGTGCGATGGTCTCCGAGTTCGATGCAGTGGCCATGAGCCTCAAGGAAGGGGAGACCTCCCAGGTCTTTAAAACCACCTACGGCTACCACTTCATGCAGCTCGTGGAGCGCAGGGGGGAGCAATACAACGCGCGTCATATCCTGCTAAAACCCCAAGTGGGTTCCGAGGACCTGGCCAAGGCCCGGCGTTATGTGGACAGTCTGGCAACCCTGATCCGTGCAGGTACTTTGGAGTTCAGCAGTGCCGCTACCGAATACAGCGATGATGAAGAGAGCCGCTCCAACGGCGGCGTATTGATCGAACCGAACAGCAACAGCCCGCTCTGGGCCATCGGTGAGTTGGATCAACAGACCTTTCTCGTTGTTGATAAACTGGCCGTTCAGCAGGTCAGCGAGCCGGTGGTGCTCACCGCCGAGGACGGTACCAAGAGCTTCCGGATCCTCCGACTGCTCCAGCGCACCGAACCGCACAAGGCCAACTTGAAGGACGACTATCAACTTCTCCTTGAAGCGGCGGAGAACAAGCTGAAAGGCGATGCCATGGACGGATGGGTCAAGGAAAAGCTCATCACCACGTACATCAAGGTGGACCCGGCCTACACGGGCTGCCCCTTCCTTAGCGACTGGTCCGTGAGCGTGGACCGATAGCACTTCACCGAACCTGTAATTTCAGCCCCCTTTGGATCCTATGAACATACCCGCAAGTGATGTGGAGGCCGTGGAGCGTTTCGGACAGCGCTATCGGGACCTCAAGGCCGAGGTGAGCAAAGTGATCATCGGGCAGGACAAGGTGGTCGAGGACGTGCTCATCGCCATCTTCAGCCGGGGCCATTGCTTGCTGGTGGGCGTACCGGGCTTGGCTAAAACGTTGCTCGTGAACACCGTCGCGAAGGCGCTCGGGCTCAGTTTCAACCGGATCCAGTTCACCCCGGACCTGATGCCGAGCGACATCATCGGCAGCGAGATCCTGGACCAGGACCGTCGTTTCCGGTTCGTCAAGGGTCCCCTGTTCGCCCACATCATACTGGCCGACGAGATCAATCGGACCCCCCCAAAGACGCAGGCGGCTTTGCTGGAGGCCATGCAGGAACGTTCGGTCACCGCAGCAGGGAACAACTACCCACTGCCCGAGCCTTTCTTCGTGCTGGCCACGCAGAACCCCATCGAGCAGGAAGGCACCTATCCGCTGCCCGAAGCGCAGTTGGACCGTTTCATGTTCAATATCTGGGTGGACTATCCCACCTATGTGGACGAACTCGCTGTGGTGAAGGCCACCACGAGCGATGCGCAGCCCGAGGTTCGGAGCGTGCTCACCTCAGATGAGATCCAATACTACCAAGGCTTGGTGCGTCGCATCCCGGTGCCTGAGAACGTGTTGGAGTACGCCGTGAAGCTGGCCACACGTACGCGCCCCGGACTGCCGAGCGCACCGGCCATCATCAACGATCACATTAGCTGGGGGGCGGGTCCCCGGGCGTCGCAGTTCCTGGTGATCGGTGCCAAGTGCCATGCGCTGGTACGCGGACGGTTCTCGCCTGACATCGAGGACGTGAAAGCCGTCGCGACCCAGGTGCTGCGCCACCGTCTAGTACGCAATTACAAGGCCGAGGCGGAAGGGGTGACGGTGGATAAGATCGTCGAGGCGATCCTCTGATCCGTCCAAGCGGCATCCGAACAAGGGGATCAGCGTCTACCTTTGGATGACCGGTCCAATTTTCAACAGACCCCGCAAGATGATATCGTCCCGCACCGTATCCCTCGCCTTCGGGCTTTCCTCCGTACTTGGCACGTTCGGGCAATTGCCCGTCGTGGACATCGGTCTGTTCGATAATGGCCTCGGTCAGTTGGAGGTCCGCCTCCGCCCGGACGGTAGCTTCAATGAGTTCTTTTCCAGCGTCGTTTTCACAGTACGCTGGGATGCCGCTTCCGGTGCGAACCTCGATGCGGTGGCGCAAGTGGCCCCCGAGTCGAACTATATGCCGGTGCTCAAGTCCGGTGGCGAAATTGATGACCAAGGCTATCGGTACCAGGTCTTTGCCGGGTTCGGGACCGCACCGCTCAGTAATTTCAGCGTGACGTGGGCACCTGCGGCGGAGATCGTTCTGATGACCGTCAACGTATTGAACGGAACGGGTGTCTTCGAGATCGTGAACGATACTTGGACGGCCGATCCCAACAACAACGGGGATTTCTATGTATCGCTGAACGGAGAGGATAAGACCGGATCGATCTACCAGATCAGCACGGGTGTGGTGGAACCGGTCGCGTCGAACGATTGGTCCATGGATGTGTTGCCGAACCTGACGGATGGACCCTCGACGATCACCATTGCCGCGCCGGAAGGCAGTGGGCAAGGTGAACTGGAACTCCTCAATGCGGCAGGCCAGCTTGTATGGTCGCGCTCTTTCAGCGCCCTGCGCGGCACCGTGCGTGCCTCCATTGATCTCACGTCTTTCCTGGCCGGGGTTTACACGTTGCGCCTACGCTCCGACGGGCAGGTGCTGACCCAGCGTCTGGTCCGGCGCTGATCCTTCAGGTTTTCGCCATGGGTCCGCGTGCGCGCATGAGGTCGACAGCATGGCTGCTCTTTTCATGCGGCGTTCTCATTGATGCGGGAGCTCAGACACCTTGCGTGAACGGCATGGCCGGTCCCTATCCATGCCAGAACGTGGATCTTCTGGCGCGGCTGAATTTGGCACAGCTAGGTGCCACCGGCGGATCGCCCAATGCGGCCGATCTTTGGGGTTGGACCGATCCGCTCACGCAGCGGGAGTATGCCCTTGTCGGACTGAACAACGGCACCGCCTTCATCGATATAACGGTGCCCACAGCCCCGGTGAGGGTGGGCAACTTGCCGAGCCACCTGCCCACCAGCAACCTCTGGCGCGATGTGGATGTGCACGGCACCTGGTGTTTTGTGGGCAGTGAGCTCGCCGGCCATGGCCTACAGGTCTTCGACCTCACCCGTTTGCGCAATGTGCCGAACCCGCCCGTGACCTTCACCGAAGACGCGCACTACCCGGGCTTCGGGAACAGCCACACCATCTGCGCGGACAAGGTGGAGCCGTACGTCTATGTGGTCGGCACGGGGATCAATAGCGGGGGCATCACCGCCCTCGATGTCACCAACCCATTGGCGCCTGTACTTGTGGGGACCTTCTCACAGGAAGGTTACATCCATGAGAACGTGGTTTACGCATACACCGGCCCGGATCCGGATCACCAGGGCCAGCAGGTCAGTTTCAACTTCCATAGTGGAAGTCCGGACAAGATCACCATTGTCGACGTGACGGACAAGACCGATATGGACCTGATCGCGTCGTTCACCTATACAGGTGCGCGGATCACGCATCAAGGCTGGCTCACCGAGGACCAGAAGTACTTGCTGATGGATGATGAAGGTGACGAGGGGTTCTACGGCCATGGCACCAGGACGCGCATTTTCGATGTCCGTGATCTTGATGCCCCGATCTATGTGGGGGCCTATACCTCGCCTCTGGCAAGCACCGATCACAACTTGTACACGCATCGCGGTCTGGTTTTCCAGAGCAACTACACGAGTGGGCTGAGGATCTTGGACACTACCGGAGTTAGTGCGGGTTCGCTGTCGGCGGTCGCGCATTTCGACACCTATACGGTCAATGATGGTGCCTCACAGACCGGCGCTTGGGGCAACTACCCCTACTTCCCCAGCGGCACGGTGATCGTAAGCGACATGGTCAGTGGCCTCTTCATTCTGAAGCCGCGCCTCAGTTTGCGCCTGCGGGTATTTCTTGAAGGCCCGTACGATGCGGTGGGAGGAATGATGAAGGACGACCTGCGGCAATTATCACTGCTGCCGATTTCCGAGCCGTACAGCGGGCTAGGCTACGTCTATACCGGCCCTGGAGCAGGGGCGATGGTCACCAACACGGCCTTTCTTACCGCCGGAGCGGACGCCATTGTGGATTGGGTTGTGGTGGAACTGCGTGACGCCATCAACGTGTTTACGGTGCTTTCCAGTCGCCCGGCACTGGTCCAGCGTGATGGCGATGTGGTCGGCTTGGACGGCACTTCCCCCGTGCAGTTCGATATCGCACCGGGCAACTACCGTATCGTTCTGCGACAGCGCAATCATTTGGGGGTGATGACCGCCCAGGCCGTTCAGGTGAGCGTGGCCGAGCGTACGTACGACCTGAGCGATGGTAGCGTTCCGCTCCATGGCGTACAGCCCACCAAAGTGTTCGGGTCCGTGAACGCACTTTGGGCGGGCAACGCCAACCGCGACGACGTCCTGAAATATGCCGGTAGCAACAATGACAGGGACCTGATCCTCACCACCATCGGAGGATCGACCCCGACGAACACCGTTGTCGGTTACCTCCACACGGATGTCAACATGGACGGTGTGACGAAGTACGCTGGCAGTGCCAATGACCGCGATCCGATCCTGGTGAACATCGGCGGGTTCCTGCCGACCGCGACCCGTTTTCAGCAGATCCCGTGAACCAGC
>JAGNSU010000228.1 GCA_017987895.1 Flavobacteriales bacterium
TCACCTGTGAGGTCGCCTATGACCACGTTACCGCCAAGAACGGCCGCAGCGTTCGCGTGCAACGCGCTGCTTCCTCCAGGAGTTGCCGTTACCATCAGCGAAGCGGACTTCGCACCGGCGTTGCTGCTCCACTCCCCCAAAGTGGATATCCGCAAGCCGACGCGGGTGTCAGCAGCACTGGTGCTGGAGGTGGTGGCCTGGCTCTCGATCACCACCGCCGTGCTGCTACCGGTCGTGGCCTCCACCTCGCTCACGTGCAACGCGGCCATGGGCGCGGCCGTGCCGATGCCCACTTTCGGATGGTCCCCGCTCGCAACTATGTCATCGGTGTTGTCCACCTTCTCCCAACCACCACCCGTCAAGCTGCTCCAAGCGGTGCCCGTAAAGCCTTCGAGGTCATCCGTCGCGGAGTTCCAACGGATCGTGCCCGATGAAGGTGCGACGTTGTCGGTGTTCCCCACCACGATGGCACCGTTGATCTCCAGCTTCTCCGTGGCGGTCTTGCCTACACCGATCTTCCCATCACTACTCACGGTCACTTGATTGGAGAGCACGGCATCGTCGCCGTGAATGATGAGGTCGCCCCCAAGGCGCTGCAGATGCAGGCCGGATGTGCCTTGGACGGAAGTCGAACCAGCAAGGAGGTGGCGTGCTTGGATCCCCTTGTAGTCGAAGGCGATGTTTTCGGTGATCGGACCGACCATGACGATCCCGGTGTTCTCTTGCAGACCTGCCAGGGATGAAGGATCGGCAGGGTCCCGGCTAACATGCAGGGTGGCGAAGGGCATCAGCTCGTTGATCCCGACATTGCCGCCCGGCAGCACCGTGATGCGTTCGCTGTCCGCGATGCCGTCCTTCTCCAACAACGCGAAGGCCCCTGTCCGTTGCGGGGCCGCATCGTCCAGATGGGCGATCACCCAGCCCGCATTGGCCGCGACGGCCCCATTGCGCAGGCCCAGCCCGGTGCGCTCGCCGGCATGGATGGCGTGGATGAAGTATTTCTCCGTGGGCGTTGTGGTTCCCACGCCCACATTCCCGGTGGAGGCATCGATGAACAGGCGGCTCGTCATGCTTCCGGGAATGCCCTGCCCGATGTCGAAGCCCGCACTATCCGTGCTGATCCCGAAATTATCCTGGGCCGGTATGTCGCCGGTCTCGAAATAGGTCTTCAGGATGTTCCGCGACTTGATGGCGAGCGGCGCTTCGGGAATGGTGTCGCCGATGCCCACATGGCCCGTGGAGGTTTGAATGAAGATGCGGCTTGCCTGTCCGTCCGGTGCGCCCTGGCCAATGCTCAGGCCCGCACCGTCGGTGCTGATCCCGAAATTGTCCTGGGTCGGTATGTCGCCGGTCTCGAAGTAGGTTTTCAGGATGTTCCGCGACTCGATGGAAAGCGGCGCTTCGGGAACGGTATCGCCGATGCCCACATGGCCCGTGGAATCGGCGATGAACAGGCGGCTCTGTGATAGGCCGGAGCTCGCATCATCGATGGAGAAGCCATCCACGTCGCCGCCGGTCGGGTTGAGGTTGATGTTCCATTTCTGCGAATCGTCCTCCGAATGGAAGGAGATCATCGCATCATCCTGGCCGGGCTCGCCTTTGATGCCCAAGGGGCATTCCGGGGTGGTGATCCCGATCCCGAACCGCTTGTCATGCACGTACAAACCGCTGTCCGCCACCCAGGCGCCGCCGTCCCAGTGCATGATCTGTCCCACCTCGGTACCAGGGGGAAGATCACCACTACTGCCCGCATGCAAGGCATAGGGCACGCTGAGCAATTGCTGCGTGCCGAAGCTGGTGTAGATGCCGCTCGCGCTCAGGTCCAGACCGATCTCAAGGAAGTACGGCCCGCTCCTCCAGTCGATCGCGCTGAAGGTGCCCGTTCCCGGCGCTCCCTCGCCCACGTGCAACGTGAAGAGCCCGAACATATCGGTGGTTGCGCCGTGCGTTTCCGAGTAGGCCACCGGCCCCAAAGCGGACCCCGATCGCAACCGGAACTCCACGCCGATCGCCTGGGCGCTCAGCGGCTCCCCGACCGCATCGCGGGCCACCCCTTGGTAGTTGAAGGACTGTGGTGACTGGGCCAGGGCGAACGTCGCGAAGGCCATGGGAACGAGGAGCGAGAAGGAACGCATGGCTGAAGGAGTTGAAAGGTGAAAAGTTCAAAACCTGGCCAGGAGGGGATCCAGGGCTATGGGTCGTCCATCCGGCCGGTCATCTTGGTGTTCGGTTGGGCAGGTTGAGCGTTGGCCTGATCAGGGGGCGCTGGTCTTGTAGGTGAAATCCCAATAGGCACTGGCCACGCCAGCGGTCGATCCGCGCATGGTCAGCTTCACGGTGCTCGCCGTGTTATAGCTCACCGTACCGTTCGTGGTTTGCGCGCCATTGCGGTAGTGGTCGCTGCTGAAAGTGCCGTTCACCATACCGAGGCTCAGCACGCTGGCAATGGGCAAGGCCGCTGGCACCGTCATGTTCACGGTGTTGGCTCCAGCCGCGAAATTCATCGCGCTTGATCCGGTCGTACAGACCACGTGCACCAATGTACCGGTGCGGCTGAACTCGCATCCGCAAGTGGGGATGCTCACGAAACCTGTGCTGCTGGAGAACGCCGGTGTGTAAGCGCCGGTGGATACCACCGTGGACCAGACGGCATCACCGTCCGCGTCCGAGGTCAATACCCTTCCTGCGGCCTGTGTGCCATCGGCGATGCGCACGTTACCGGCCACATGCAATTTCGCCTGGGGCGTTTGCGTGCCGATGCCCACATCATAGTTGGAGTCCGACCACACGCGGTTATCGAACGGTTCGGCCACCCAGGCGCTATCCGAGAGCATGAGCGCCTGTCGCGATAACGCGGAGAAAGGCACGCAACGGAACGGCTGGCTCGCGCTGAGCGTGTAGTTGGTGCCGCCGTTCAGGTCCATCAGCACGAGCAAGCCATAGAGCGTAGCGCTGTACCATTCGATCTGGGTGAACGTGGGGAACTGGCCACCACTGGGTGTGCCCGCACCGATCACAGCGGTGAGCAAGCCCTGCGCATCGGTCGTCAAGGTCTGGGTCTCCTTGTAGGCGAACGCCAGACCAAAGGTGACCGTGAACTCCACGCCAATGGTCTGGTTGGGCAACGGGTCGCCGCTCGCATTGCGCACCACGGCCTGGTAGTGCATTCCAAGGAAAGG
>JAGNSU010000093.1:0-7629 GCA_017987895.1 Flavobacteriales bacterium
CCCGAATGCCTTGCGCTCTCCGCTGACGTAATGAGCGGGATCGGCCCTTCGCTCAGCGTCACGTTCACAGGCGACGCGCTCGATCCCCTTGGCGGTGCTTTGTCCTACGTTTGGGAGTGGGGGGATGGCACACCAGCGGGAACGACCGCGATCAGCTCGCATGTCTATCAAGGACCGGGGAACTACTCGGCCGAACTGCTCGTGATCAATGCGACGGACACGACGTCGTGCGGCACGATACCGATCACGGTGGAACCACACCCGCTCAGTCTGGACGTGGAACTGATGCTCGACGGGCCTTTCGATGCGATCTCCGGGCTGATGCGCGACGAACTCCGGTCCCTGGGGTTGGTGCCTCTGACCGAACCCTATACCGCTCTGGGCTTCTCATTGACCAGCGGTACCGGTGCCACGATGGCTCCAACAGTGCTCTCCACTGCCGGGCCCTTCGCCATTGTCGATTGGGTACTCATCGAACTGCGCGCTGCCAGCGACCCGCTCACAGTGTTGCAGCGCTTTCCGGCGCTCGTGCGTCGCGATGGCCAGGTGGTCGGTCTCGACGGCACTTCGCAGCCCGTTACCCTCGCCCCTTCGCTGTTCGGCTATATCGCTGTGCGCCACCGGAACCACCTCGGAGCAATGAGCGCGGCACCCTTGAACTTATCCACCACGAACGTCGCCTTGAACTTCCGCGCGGGGGCCACTGCCTGTTACGGCGTTACCCCAAGGCGCACAGTGGGGACCGTGCGCACACTGTGGGCCGGGAACGTCTTCATCGATGGCACACTCCGTTACACTGGCGCGAACAACGACCGGGATCCCATCCTCGTCGCGATCGGGGGGTCGCCCCCCACAGCGACCGTCTCAGGGTATCTGCAGACGGACGTGAACCTGGACGGCACGGTGAAATACGCGGGTTCGAGGAACGACCGGGATGTGATCCTAATAAGTATCGGCGGCAACGCCCCCACTGCGACACGGCCAGAAGGCCTGCCCTGAACAGGTCGCCCACGCCTTTAGCGTTGTCAACAACCTGTTGATCGTCCATTTCCCGGGCCCGGTATCTTTGGCGCCCGATGTTGGTAAGCCAGCGCCCCAAGGCCCTCCTGCTGCTGGCCGATGGCACGCACTTCGAAGGACGGTCCATCGGTGCGTTAGGTACCACGGTCGGCGAGATCTGCTTCAATACCGGCATGACCGGTTATCAGGAGATCTTCACCGATCCCAGTTACACCGGTCAGATCATGGTCATGGCCACCGCACATGTGGGCAACTACGGTGTGAAGAGCACGGATATAGAAAGTGGCTCGATCACCATCGCGGGCCTCGTGGTGAAGAAATTCAGCGAGGTATGGAGCCGTCCAGGGGGTGATGGATCCCTCGAAGACCTGCTGCGCGAGAGCGGTACGGTGGGCATCAGTGACATCGATACACGCAAGCTCGTGCGCCATATCCGTGATCATGGGGCACAGAACGCGGTGATCAGCAACACCGAGATGGATCTGGCCGTGCTACGCGACCGCCTCACCGCCTCCCCGGACATGGCCGGCTTGGAGTTGAGCAGTCATGTCACCACCGACCGAGCCTTTGACGAAGGCCCAGCCCATTCCGCACTTCGCGTAGCCCTGGTGGACTTCGGCACAAAGAAGAACATCGTTCGATGCCTTGTGGATCGGGGGTGCTTGGTGCGCGTGTTCCCGATGAGCGCCCCTGTGCGCGACATGCTCGACTGGCAGCCAACCGGCTTCTTGTTGAGCAACGGTCCAGGCGATCCAGCCGCCATGCCTGAAAGCGTAGCGCATGTGAAGGCGATCACCGAAAGCGGAGTTCCTGTTTTCGGCATCTGCCTGGGCCACCAGCTTCTTGCCGAAAGCCTGGGCATCGGTACGGAAAAGATGCATCATGGGCACCGCGGCATCAACCACCCTATCAAGAACCTGGTGACGGGGCATGACGAGGTGACCAGCCAGAACCATGGTTTCGTGGCGCGCAGAAAGGAGGCCGAAGCGCATCCCGGAGCGCGGATCACGCACATCCACCTCAACGATGGAAGCGTTGCTGGTCTCCGGCTGAACGACCGACCGGTGTTCAGCGTACAATACCATCCGGAGGCCGGCCCCGGTCCGTACGATTCGCGCTACCTCTTCGATGACTTCGTGGACCTGATGCGCACCACCACCATCGACCGGACCGTCGATCGCACGGTTACAGCCAAAAGCACTTGATCACTGTCCATCCATGAGTTTGATCGCCAAGATCCAGGCCCGCGAGATCCTCGATTCGAGGGGCAATCCCACTATTGAAGTGGATGTGTTCACCGATGAGGGCCATATGGGCCGCGCGGCTGTTCCCAGCGGCGCCAGCACGGGCGCGCACGAAGCGATGGAATTGCGCGACGGTGACAAGAAGCGGTTTCTGGGGAAGGGCGTGCAGAAGGCCGTGGAGCATGTGAACAACACGCTCAACACGGAATTGAGCGGTGCACCGATCGACCAGCAGGCCATGATCGACAAGGCCATGATCGGCCTGGACGGTACGGCCAACAAGGGCAACTTGGGCGCGAACGCCATCCTCGGCGTAAGTCTCGCGGTGGCCAAAGCCGCCGCCAGCGAGGCCCGCCTGCCCCTGTACCGCTATGTCGGTGGCGTGAACGCCTGCACCTTGCCCGTGCCATTGATGAACATCCTGAACGGCGGAGCCCATGCCGACAACAAGGTGGATGTGCAGGAGTTCATGATCATGCCTGTGGGCGCGAAGCACTTCGCCGAAGGCTTGCGCATGGGCGCTGAGGTCTTCCATCACCTCAAGGCCGTCCTGAAGGCCAAAAACCTCAGCACCAATGTCGGTGATGAAGGCGGTTTCGCGCCTGACCTGCCCAGCAACGAGGAGGCTTTGAAGCTGGTGATGCAGGCCATAGAAAAGGCAGGCTATATACCCGGTGACGATATCGTGCTCGCCCTGGATTGTGCCAGTACGGAGTTCTACAACTCCAAGAAGAAGCGCTACGAACTGGCAAGCACCGGCGACAGTCTCACAAGCGATGAAATGGTGGCGCAGTGGGCGGACTGGTGCAAGCGCTATCCCATTGTGAGCATTGAGGACGGGATGGCCGAAGATGATTGGGCGGGATGGAAGAAGCTCACGGAAACCCTGGGCGGAAAAGTGCAGCTCGTCGGCGACGATCTTTTCGTCACCAACACGGAACGCCTGGCCGAGGGCATCGACAAAGGCGTCGCCAACAGCATCCTGGTGAAGGTGAACCAGATCGGCACCCTCACCGAAACCCTCGAGGCCGTGGATATGGCGCACCGCGCGGGCTATACCGCCGTGATGAGCCATCGAAGCGGTGAGACCGAGGACAGCACCATCGCCGATCTTGCCGTGGCCACCAACTGCGGCATGATCAAGACCGGATCCGCCTCACGGAGCGACCGCATCGCGAAGTACAATCAGCTCCTGCGCATCGAAGAGCAGCTCAGTAAGAGCGCCCGCTACCCTGGCCGCAGCCTGCGCTACGTGGCCTAGGCCCTTACCTTCGGATCACCGCGAACGCGGGTGCCGATGTCGCGCCGTGCCCTTCTGAACTTGTTCCTGCTGCTGGCGCACCTCGCTCCTGCGCAGATCGACACTTCCGTTTTCCGCGACCCTGTAAAAGGCAAGTTGAAGTTGCGCGCCATCGGCGGCATTCTCGGCCTGAGCCTGGAGAACCACGGTGCCCAAGGCGTTGAAACGTTCCAAGAGTACGCCAAGACCCAACTTCCGCTCCTGCCCGGCAAGCCCTCCGACTACTACTTCAACTACAGCGCCACCGCCATCGGCTTCTGCATCGGCCCACGCTTCGCGTTGGCGCGCACCATCGATGGCCACAGCGGCGAGAACGGCTGGACCTTTCATTTGAACCTGCACCCGCGCATCTTCTATCTCTACCTATACACCGATAGCTTGCTTGGCGATACGGCGCGCAAAGTGGAATACCTCTACACCATGTCCCAAACCGAGATCGCCGTGGGCGGCGGCCCCTACTGGAGCCTCTTCCTTGGCAGGCGCGCCTTTCTACGTGGCGGGCTGCTGGCCGAACTGGGCCACGCGAGCGGCGGAACACTGAGCGTACAAGGCGTTGCCACCGACGAGGTGGGCGGATTCAGCAATGAGCGCACGCTGGTCGATCGCAGCTCGCAAGGACGAGCATGCACCTATTTACGTGGCTACCTGAGCGCGCAGCTCGGTGTGCGCTTGGGCAAACGCACCGACCTCAGCGCGCAAGTGCAATACGGCACCGGCTTCATGTGGCTGCACGGCGTGGATGTGCGCTCGTTGATGAGCTCTACACTCTACGCATTGAACCTACAGTTCCTCGTAACGCGTTGAGCCGCTCCCCACGCCGCTACCTTTGGCATCCATGTGCGTGGTAGGCGCACCATCGATCATCGCATGCATCATCTCGAAGGCCTGAACGAGGCGCAACTCGCCGCAGTTACCCATACCGACGGCCCCAACATGGTGATCGCCGGTGCCGGCTCGGGCAAGACCCGGGTGCTCACCGTGCGCATCGCGCAGCTCATGGCCGCAAAGGGTGTGGACCCCTTCCGCATCCTCGCGCTCACCTTCACCAACAAGGCCGCACGCGAAATGAAGGAACGCATCGCCAGCATCGTCGGGCGGAGCGAGGCCGCCGGTTTGTGGATGGGCACCTTCCACAGCGTGTTCGCACGCGTGCTGCGCTCCGAGGCCGACAAACTGGGCTACCAGAAGGACTTCACCATTTATGATACCGACGACAGCCGCAGCCTGATCAAAGCCATCCTGAAAGAGCGCGGCTTGGACGACAAGATCTACAAGCCGAACCAGGTACACGGCCGCATCAGCATCGCCAAGAACAACCTGATCGGTCCGCTCGAGTACCAGCGCGATGCGGAAGTGATGGCCAGCGATGCGAGCAGCGGACGCGAGCATATCGGGGCCATCTACCAGCAGTACGCCGAGCGTTGCTTCCGCGCCAGCGCCATGGATTTCGATGATCTGCTCTTCAATACAAACCTCCTCTTCCGCGATCATCCCGAAACGATGCTGAAGTACCAGCAGCGCTTCCAGTACATTCTGGTGGACGAGTACCAGGACACCAATTTGGTGCAGTACAACATCATCCGCACGCTCGCCGCACGCCATGAGAACATCACCGTGGTGGGTGACGACAGCCAGAGCATCTACGCTTTCCGCGGAGCGAACATCCAGAACATCCTCAATTTCCGGCGCGACTACGAAGACCACGCCCTCTTCAAGCTGGAGCAGAACTACCGTAGCACCAAGAACATAGTCGGCGCGGCGAACAGCCTGATCGACAAGAACAAGGACCAGATCAAGAAGACGATCTGGACACAGAACGACGAGGGCGAACGCATCCGCGTACACCGCGCGCTGAGCGACAACGAGGAAGGCGCCTTCACCGCGCACAGCATCTTCGAGACCAAGATGCATCGCCAGGTGCCCAACAAAGGCTTCGCGATCCTCTACCGCACCAATGCGCAGAGCCGCAGCATGGAGGAGGCGCTGCGCAAGTTGAACATCCCCTATCGGATCTACGGTGGCCTCAGCTTCTACCAGCGCAAGGAGATCAAGGACCTGCTCGCTTACTTCCGCCTCACCTGCAATCCGCAGGACGAGGAAGCGCTGAAGCGGATCATCAACTACCCCGCACGTGGCATCGGGCAAACCACCATCGAAAAGCTGATGGTGGCCGCTGCCGAAGCGAAGACCTCGATCTGGCAGTTGCTCCACGAGCACCTCGCGGACCTCGGCTTCCACGCCGGTACCCGCAAGTCGGTCGCGGACTTCGTGCTCTCGATCGAGAGCTACCGCACCATGTTGCAGACGCATAGTGCGTATGCGCTCGCCGAACACATCGCCCGCACGAGCGGTCTGTTGAAGGAATTGCTCACCGACCGCACACCGGAAGGTGTCAGCCGCCACGAGAACATCCAGGAACTGCTGAACGGCATCAAGGAGTTCAGCGATGCGGGCGAGGGCACGGACACCCCGCGCACATTGCCCGACTTCCTGATCGACGTGGCGCTGCTCACCGATGCGGACAACGACGATCCCGCCGACAACGACCGCGTGAGCCTCATGACCGTTCACGCCGCGAAAGGACTGGAGTTCCCGTACGTACACATCGTGGGATTGGAAGAGGACCTGTTCCCCAACCAGATGGCGGTGAACAGCCGGGCCGATCTGGAGGAAGAACGTCGTCTGTTCTATGTGGCACTAACACGCGCTGAGAAACGCGCGACGCTGAGCTATGCGATGAGCCGCTACAAGTGGGGCAATCTCACCGCCGCGGAACCCAGCCGCTTCATCGACGAGATCGATCCACAGTACCTGGAGATGCCTTCGGAGAACGATCGGCTTTGGACACAACCGGGCACTCGGGACCGTACCACGCGCACCCCACCATGGGCGAACCCCGGCCAGAACTTGTTCGACGACGAACGCTCCTCCAAACCGGTGTATGGAAGAGAGACGAACGCGCCGGGGATCGGAAAGGCCGCACCAGGGAAACACGTGGCTCCCGCAAGGCGGAACATGGATGCGCCACCAGGCCCGCGCGCTGCTCCGGCCGCCACACCCAAGAACTTGAAGCGCATCACCGGAAGTGGCGCGCCGCTGGAAGCGACGAGCAGCCTGGGTGGCGAAGCACCGGATCTGGCCGAAGGCATGACCGTGGAACACGAACGCTTCGGCAAGGGCAAGGTGATAAAGATCGAAGGCCGCGCGCCGGATCTGAAGGCCACGGTGTTCTTCCCCTCCGCTGGGCAGAAGCAATTGCTGCTGCGTTTCGCGAAGTTGACGGTGGTGGAAGGGTGAACAGACGATCCATTCATGCGAAAATCGCCGCTCTTGGTACTTGTGCTCTGCGGTTTCTTGGCCCCTTCGACCGGCTGCGCTGGACAATCATCCCCCGTGGAAATCGCTGATCACTTTACCACACAATACGATCACCCGAAGAAGCCTGTAGGCCTAAGGGACATACCTGATTCGGTCGTGTTCGCATTCGAAAGGCTTGGGACGATCGACAAAGCTGCTCAAGAGAAACTGCTGACGCTCCTCTTCTTAAAGGTCTATCGTGCACATCTGGAGTGTTGCCATCAATCGTACGACCTACGCACGTCCCCAATTGGATCGGACCGGAACAAAGACCCGCTCGTTTTTCAATTCGTGGAGCTGCTCAAATACCAGCAAGGTGACGTTCGACTGGATTTCATTTCCTCCGAGATAGCGTTCAACCACGTTGCGGCCAACAAAACCCTGCTGAACGATCCTCGGGTCCGGCAGGAGCATGACGCGATCCTTACGATACGAAAGAACATCGACGAAGGAATCTATTGGCCCAAGGACTGAGGGCCTTTCCGGCAGGGTCGATGCTCATCGCTCGGAATAGACCAAGCGTAACACCTTCAGGCTGTCGAGCACGATATCCGAGCAGGGCGGTTCATCGATGAAGAGATCCGTGCCCTTGCAGAGCAGCTCGTAGTTCGCGGTGAAGAGCTCGTCCTCGCCTTGCAGATCCCGTGGGGCGAAGTAGTAGTAGCGTTCGGCGCGGAAGCCGTACTCGAGGATCTCCAGCCGGTCGCA
>JAGNSU010000093.1:7729-11730 GCA_017987895.1 Flavobacteriales bacterium
GTGCGGGCCGAACGCCATTCGTGGGCGAGCCCCAAGCCAATGCCGAAACGATCGCCCATCGGCATCGTTACCCGTATGCCCGGAGCTAACCCCATGTTCGACTTGCAGTCCCCCTTCTCGAAGGAGTCCGGGAAGGGCTTGCTGAAGCCGAACACTTTGGAGACCTCCTGGGCCGAGGCCGCAGTGCTCGCGAAGAGAAGTCCGATGGCAAGGGTGTGTACGAAGGTTTTCATGGCTTTCTGGCTTTCTACCGCTCGAACGGCGTACCGAAGCTAAACACTTACGAGGTAGAATGGTTCGGTGGATCGACCTGGGGGCGTCCCATCGAACGGATCGCACTCTGCTTGGTCTGGCTTGCCTACATTTGGCCGACCCTGCGGGCCACGTATACTTTGGTCAGGCCCGCCTTCTCTATTCTTCCTGATCCCCAGGCTGCCATGAGCACTCCTGCGCCCGTCGCATACGACTACAACACCCAGCGCCCCCGGCTGATCATTCCCGAATACGGGCGCCATGTGCAGCGCATGGTGGAGCATTGCATGGGTGTGGAGGACCGCACCGAGCGCACCCGCTTGGCGAAGGCCATCATTCTTGTGATCGGCCGGCTGAACCCGCAATTGCGCGGAAGCGAGAACGCGGAACGCGCCCTATGGGACCACTTGTATATCATGAGCGAGTTCAAGCTCGATGTGGACGGACCGTTCCCCAAGCCGACCGCCGAAGAACTCGACACCAAGCCGGAGCGCGTGCCCTATCCCAAGCAGGAGATCCGCTATGGGCACTATGGCAAGTTGGTTGAACGCATGATCGCGCAATGCGCGGCCATGGAGCAGGGTCCGGAACGCGACGCCTATACCCACCTGATCGCCAACCTCATGAAGAAGCAGTTCCTTACGTGGAACCGCGACACCGTGCCCGATGGTGTGATCCTGAAAGACCTCGCCGAAATGAGCAAAGGCAAGTTGAAACTCAAGGAAGAGTCCCAGCTCGCCTCCACCGCTGATCTGTTGCGGGCCCAGCAGAACGGCCCACGCAATGAGGTGGACACGCGCAAGCAGCGCTATGGCAACCAGGGTGGTGGCGGTGGTGGTGGCAAGAAGCGCCATCGCAACCGGAACAAGAAGCGGTACTGAACGCAAGCGCAGTAGGCAGGCGCAGGAGCAAGGACGTGTACTTGCCCCGGCGCCTGCTCCTGCCCGCCTTTAGGTGACAAGCGGCTGTTGATACGCCGGACGTTTCGCTTGGCCATTGATCTGCCTGGCGATGTTGCTTCGCGACATGGGAAGTTTCAAGATCGAAGGGGGCCGACGCCTGAAGGGTCAACTGGTGCCACAAGGCGCGAAGAACGAAGCCTTGCAGATCCTATGCGCGGTGCTGCTCACCGCCGAGCCGGTCACCATCCACAACGTGCCGGACATCGTGGATGTGAACAAGCTGATCGAGCTATTGCGCCAGATGGGCGTAAAGGTGGAAAAGCTCGGGGACGGCAGCTACCGCTTCACGGCGAAGGATGTGGACATCGAGTTCTTCCTTCGGCCCGAATTCAAAAAGCTGGGTGGTGGTCTCCGTGGAAGCGTGATGGTCGTGGGTCCGAGCCTGGCGCGCTTCGGGCGGGGCTATATCCCGACCCCCGGGGGCGATAAGATCGGCCGACGCCGACTGGACACGCATTTCATCGGTTTCGAGAAGTTGGGGGCCGAGATCAAGTACGACAGTAAGGAAGGATTTTTCAAGGCCGAAGCTGAACGACTTAAAGGGGCCTACATGCTGCTGGACGAGGCCAGCGTGACGGGTACAGCCAACATCGTGATGGCGGCGGCGTTGGCCGAGGGGCGCACCACCATCTTCAACGCTGCCTGCGAACCCTATGTACAGCAGCTCTGCGAAATGCTCGTGCGCATGGGTGCGAAGATCACCGGCATCGGCAGCAACCTCTTGCACATCGATGGCGTGAAAGAGCTCGGTGGCACCGAGCACCGCATGCTGCCTGACATGATCGAGATCGGCAGCTTCATCGGCCTGGCCGCCATGACACGCAGCGAGATCACCATCAAGGACACCGGCTACGACCACCTGGGCGTGATCCCCGAGGTCTTCCGCAAACTGGGCATCGCGGTGGTACGCAATGGCGACGACATTTTCGTACCGGCGCAAGAGCACTACACCATCACCAAGTTCATTGACGGAAGTAATATGACCGTGGCCGACGCCCCCTGGCCCGGGTTCACGCCCGACCTGCTGAGCATTGTCCTCGTTACCGCCATCCAGGCCAAAGGGAGCGTGCTGGTGCATCAAAAAATGTTCGAGAGCCGCCTCTTCTTCGTGGACAAGTTGATCGAGATGGGCGCGCAGATCACGCTCTGCGATCCGCACCGCGCCCTGGTGATCGGGAACGACTTCCAGAACCCGCTACGAGCCATACGCATGACCAGCCCGGACATCCGCGCGGGTGTGTCGCTCCTGATAGCGGCTCTGAGCGCCGAAGGCACCAGCACCATCGACAACATCGAACAGATCGATCGCGGTTACCAGCGGATCGATACACGGCTCAACGCCCTGGGCGCGCGGATCGAACGATCGGAGTGAACTGCCACCGGCGAACAGGACAAGGTCCCGAGCCTACCCCTTTGTCTTGGGCTTCACGTTCCGGCATGATCTTGGCATTCCCGCCGCGCCCACCTTCGGGCCCCTTCCTACCTTCGCGCCATGAAATTCCGCACCGCCATGAGCAAGCTGCGCATCCTGATCGTCTCCGCTGTGGCCCTACTGGCCATTTATGGCTTCTCCGCACGCATGAGCGGCCCGAAGGACAGTGTCAAGATCGGAACCAATATCGGGGAGCAGGCACCCGAACTCGCGTACATGAACGCGGACAGCACCAAGGTGCTCAAACTGAGCGAACTGCGCGGCAAGTACGTGCTGATCGATTTCTGGGCAAGCTGGTGCGGCCCGTGTCGTCGCGAAAACCCGAACGTGGTAGCGGCTTATTCCAAATACGGTCAGGCAAAATACAAGGAGGGCAAAGGCTTCGAGGTGTTCAGCGTGAGCTTGGACAAGAGCCGCGATGCGTGGAAACGCGCGATCGAGCAGGACAAACTTGCCTGGAAATACCATGTTAGCGACCTGAAGTATTGGGCCTCGGAAGCTTCGCGCCTGTATGGCGTTTCCGGGATCCCGATGAGCTTCCTGATCGATCCGAACGGGATCATCATTGCAAAGAACCTCCGCGGTATGGCCTTGCATCAAGAACTGGACAAGTATGTGAAGAGCCTCTGATCGGTCCACGAACGCGCTCTCCAGAAAGGCCCTGCTTGGCAGGGCTTTTCTCTTGTTCCTCCACGCCCGCCTGCCAAAAAGTCCCCGAACTTCGCGCCCCGATCATCAACACGGCACTGGCACACGTCTTGACCCATGAGCGCGCTCTTCAAAAAGTCCAAGAGATCCATGTCGGAACGACCCAACGGCAGCACCAATGCCCAGACCACTGCCGATCCGGCAAGGTCTGAGGCCAAGAACGAAGACCGTGACAACCCGCTCGCCATGGCGAGCGAGGCTGCGGCAGAACATGTGATGCACGATGCCGATGCCCAAGGCCGTGAAGACATCGCCGAACTACAGGGCCTACTCGACGCCAGCCGGGCCGAAGCGGCCGAGTTGAAGGACCGCTGGCTCCGCCTCAACGCCGAGTTCGACAATTTCCGCAAGCGCACCGCCAAAGAGCGGCTCGAGCTGATCCAGTTCGCCGGCGAGAACGTGCTGCGCAATGTGATCCCCGTGGTGGATGATATGGAACGTGCCATCGCCAACAACGACAACACTTCGGATATCGCTGTCGTGAAGGAGGGCTTCCACCTGATCCACACCAAGCTGTTGCACATCCTGGGCAGCCAGGGCGTAAAGGCGCTGCCTGATGCGAAGGGCGAACCATTCGATACCGATCGGCACGAAGCCATCACAAAGGCCCCCGCCCCCAGCGGTGATCTGAAAGGCAAGGTGATCGA
>JAGNSU010000094.1 GCA_017987895.1 Flavobacteriales bacterium
TCATTCTCGTTCTTTCCAAGGCGCTCACCTTCGTGTTCTCCAATATCACGGATTACAATGCGCTTTACGGCTCCATCGGGGCCATCCTCGCAGTGCAGTTGTGGATCTATTTGAACATGATCGCCCTATTGGTGGGCTACGAGCTGAACATCAGCATCTCGCGCGCACGGCATGACCACCGCGTGGAACTGCGACCCATCGCACGTTCGTAACCGCGCACGTTCGGTACTTTGCGGCCCGGATCCATGCGTGTCCTTCTCGCTACCATCGTCCTGCTCCTTTGCGCGAGTTCCCAGGCCCAGCGTTTCGATCCGTTGCGCCCTCCGAACACATACCGCAACGCGGACAACCCGCACTACTGGAGGAACCGCCCACCCTACTGGGGTTACTGGCAGCAGGACGTGCATTATACATTGAAGGGGAAGCTGGACGAGGTACACGACCACCTCGATGGCGAAGGCATCCTGGTCTACTGGAACAACTCGCCGGACACGTTGCGCTTCGTGTTCTTCCATCTGTACCAGAACGCTTTCAACGCGGGGTCCTACGCCGACCTACAGGAACACGGCCGGGCGAGCAAGGATACCGTGGAACGCGGCACCACCCTCCAGCACCTCCAAGTGAACGGCCAGGAACTGCGCACGGAGTTGGACAATACGATCCTCAAAGCCTGGCTCCCTGAAGCACTCCCACCGGGCGGGCGGGTCACTTTCAACTTCTCCTTCCGCACCCATTGGGCGAGCGACATCTACCGCCGCATGAAGCTCTTCAACGCATGGGGCTTCAAACATTTCGATGGCGTGCACTGGTACCCGCGCATCGCGGTGTACGACAGGAAAATGGGCTGGGACACGCAGCAGCACCTGGGCAGCGAATTCCATGGAGACTTCGGCACGTACGACGTGGCGCTCGACATGCCGAACGACATGGTGCTGGAAGCGACCGGTTGGTTGCAGAACCCCAATGAAGTGCTTCCGTTCGAACTCCGCGAACAACTGGACATCACGCGGTACAAGGACAAGCCATGGAACGAAGCGCCAACGGTGGTCACGCCCTATGTGCCCGGTGTGCGCAAGGTGTGGAAGTACCACGCGGAGAACGTACACGACTTCGCCTTCACCGCCGATCCCACCTACCGCATCGGCGAATCGGAATGGAACGGCGTGAAGTGTGTCGCCGTGGCGCAGGAACCGCACGCGAGCGGCTGGCAGAACGCCGCTGACTATTGCGCGAAGGTGATCCGGTCGCACAGCGAACTCGTCGGCATGTACGCCTATCCGAAAATGGTGGTGGCCGACGCGCGTGATGGCATGGAGTACCCCATGCTCACCCTTGACGGTGGTCGCGATCCCGACTACCGGGGGCTGTTCGTTCACGAGGTAGGGCACAACTGGTTCTTCGGCATGATCGGTAACAACGAGACCTACCGCGCCATGCTCGACGAGGGCTTCACCCAGTTCCTCACCAGCCAGGGGCTGGAGGACATCGATGGCGACACGGTGATCGAGGAACGGCCGAAGAACCGCTACTTGGACCGCTTCACCAAGTTTGACCTGGTGCGCGAGAGCGACGTGTACCGTGGCTACATGCGCGATGCGGTGCGCGATGAACTTCCGCCGATAAATACCCACAGCGACGAGTTCGCGCATGTGGAAGGCCGGGGCCGCGGCTATGGCCATGTCTACTTCAAGACGGCCGTCATGCTCTACAACTTGCAACTTGTCCTGGGCGACAGCGTGTTCCAGAAGGCGCTCAAGGACTACTTCGCGCAATGGCGCATGTGCCATCCCTACATCGAGGACATGCGTACGAGCTTCATGCGCAGCAGCGGTGCTGATCTCAATTGGTTCTTCGACCAGTGGATCGAAACGGACAAGCGCATCGACTACCGCGTGACCGGTATCACCAAACGCATGCGCAGCCAGGGGCAGACGATCACCCTGCGCCGCGTGGGCTCCCTTCAAATGCCGATCGATCTGCAGGTGACGGCGCGCGATGGCAAGAGCTACGCCTTCCACATCCCGAACACCTGGTACCAAAAACCCACGACCGCCACCGTCCTTCCTCGCTGGATCGGCTGGGACGATCTACAGCCCACCTACACCGCCCATGTCGATATCCCGAGCGGCATCGCCTCCGTGCGTATCGATACCACGTACCGGCTCGCGGATGCTTATCAACCGGACAACAGTCTTCCGCGCGCCGCTTCCATTTCGTTCGATCACCATGTGCGCAACCCGGCCGACCGCCGCACCTATGAGGTCTTCGGACGGCCCGATCTCTGGTGGAACGGATACGACGGGGTGAAAGTGGGTGCGCACTTCCATGGATCCTACTTCCGATACAAGCACCAGCTCTGGGTGACCGCATGGGTGAACACCGGCTTCGGCCAGGCACTTCCCGGTGGTGGCGTGGACACCCGGTATGACGCGCTCTCCTTCAACTTCCGTTATGAAAGCGGCACGGAACGGATCCTCAAGGGCTCCTCCGTGTACGTGCATGCACGGCATCTGGACGGGCTGGAGCAGTACGGTGGTGGCTTCCGATGGCGGTCGTTGGACGATCGTACTTCCTTCGGAACGGACCTGCGCTACTTCGTCCGTCGGGACAGCGCGGACCTCACGTATCTGCTCTATCCGCAGGAGTGGGAGTACAATGCATTGAGCGGGGTGCTCGATCTGGAACTTCGCCGTGACTTCGATCATGCGCACGGCCATGGCTCTGTGGAAGGACGGTTACGGCTTCCCGCGCTCGGATCGATCGGCTTCGGAGAGAGCTTACGCCTTACGGTGACCCATGATGTGAGGCTCGGAGGGCTCCTGCTCCGCACACGCGGCGTTGCCCAATACGGTACCGGCACCGGTGGGCGCGAAACCGCCCTATTCCTCGCTGGCGCTTCGCCCATGGAGATGATGGAGAACAAATACGTGCGTAGCATCGGTTTTGTGCCGAACGAATGGGCGGGCGCGTACGGTGATACACCGGACCATTTCCACCACGGCGGCGGTCTCAACCTGCGGGGTTATGCGGGCTACGTGGCCCCCGAATTGGGCCCGGACGGACAGGTGATCGCCACCTATCGAGGCAATTCCGGTGCCTCCATCAATGCGGAGCTCGATCTCGATGGCCTCGTACGCTGGCGCCCCAAAGCGATCAGGGAATATCTCCATCTGGACGCCTACCTCTTCGGCGATGCGGGCACCATGGGCTACCGCACCGCCACCGACGGACCGACGGACCTCCGGCTCGCCGATGTGCGTGCCGACGCTGGCGCCGGCTTCGCATTCACCATCAAACGATGGGGGCCGCTCACGGACCTGAGCCCGCTCACCCTGCGCTTCGATATGCCCTTCGTGCTTTCCGCGCTGCCGGCTACTGAGCAGGAGCACGTCGCGTTCCGTTATGTCGTGGGGGTGGGCCGTACGTTCTGATGATGAAAGGTCCGCTACTTCTTTTCTCGCTATGCCTCCTGGCGTTGATCCCGTGCTCGGGTCGCGCGCAGAAAGCGAACGATATCGCAGGCAAGTGGATCACCATCAACGACCACACCGGGGAGGCGGGTAGCGTGGTGGAGATCGTGGTGGAGGGCGATCGCGCCTTTGGCTACGTGCGGATGCTTATGCGCCCGGAACGACTGAAGTCCCACTGCGACCTCTGCAAGGACGACCGTAAGGACCAGCCCATTGTGGGCATGCAGATCTTACGTGGCCTCGCACGCGACGGCAATGAATGGGTGGACGGCCGCATTCTGGACCCCCAGGAAGGCAAGATCTACGACTGCAAGATGTGGGTGGAGGATGGCCGATTGAAACTGCGCGGCTATGTCGGTTTCCTCTATCGCACACAATCCTGGATCCCTGCGGGACCTTGACCACACTGGCCCATGCGCACCGAACGAACCCTTCTACTGTTTCCCCTCCTCGGCCTGTGCGGCATCCTCCAGGCGCAGAGCATCCTGGGGCGGTGGACCACCGTGGACGACAAGACCGGAAAACCCCGCAGCGTGGTGGAGGTCACCGAGCGGGGTGGCAAGATCTACGGCAGGATCGTGGACATCTATGACAAGTCGAAGCTCCAGAAGCTCTGCGACCTCTGTCCGGATGACCGGCACAACCAACCCGTCGTCGGTCTGGAGATCATCCGCGCAATGGAGCAGGACGACGATGAATGGGAGGACGGTACGATCCTCGATCCCGAATCGGGCAAGGTGTACGATTGCAAACTCTGGCTGGAGGATGGCACCCTTCAGGTACGCGGCTATGTGGCCTTCTTGTACCGGACGCAGACGTGGGTGCGGGAGCGCTAGTTCCCTATCTTGGCTTCACCTTAACTCCATCGACATGGGACCGACCATTCCAGTTGCGCTCGCGCTTACGCTCTTCGGGATCCAGGCATATTCCCAAACAAGCGTAGTCCTGAGCCCGACCGAGGATGCCAGTCTTGGTTATCATGACAACTTCAACTCGGCCAGCACTAACTATAACAGCACTATCCACTATTCCGCGTACGCCCAACCAGGCGCTCAGGGAGGGATCAATAAGGGCCGCGGAGCGATGGACTTTGATCTCACAGGCATCCCAGCTGGCTCCACCGTTCTCGGCGCCTTTCTGAGCCTTTCCGCAATTGGTCCCTTTGGGGTTGGTGACGTAGCCGCGATCGGGCACGTCGGTCAAAACCAAAGCCAATTGCGACGTATCACTTCCGCCTGGGCGGACAACACGGTTACCTGGAACACGCAGCCTACCACCACCGCACAGAACGAGGTCCTTCTTGACCCCAGCACTTATGCGACGGAGAACTACCTCAACATCAATGTCACCGCGTTGGTCCAGGACATGATCGATGACCCCGCCACTAGCTTCGGCTTTGTGCTGCAACTGGTGAACGAGACGACTTCGCGAGGCCTGGCCTTCCATAGTTCGCTGGCCCCGGATGCCGACAAGCGCCCCGTGCTGCTGGTGATCTACGGAGATTGTAGCGGTGAGGGCATCGACGACCCGGGAAATGAAGAACATACGTTCACCATCAACCCTAATATCACCTCGCCCGGTGCAACGGTGCGTCTGGATCCGGTCTTCGCGCCGAACACCACTTGCACGCTTTCCTTGATCGATGCAACAGGACGGGCGGTTCAGATCGAACAGGTGCGGCGATGGCCCTACGACCTCGTCGTGCCGGCTGTGGCGAAAGGCATCTACACCATTAGCCTCGCTTCAGGTGGCGCGAATGTGATGGGCACCGCGCGTTTGGTGGTACGCTGATCGATGGAGGTGGTCGTTCGTGGAATTCGCATCCCTGGAACCCGTTGCGTTCACTCCATAACTTGGGCCGGAAAGCGAGTGAAACCTCAGCGCAACAAGGTCACATGGCCGACCGTCTTCTTCGGCCCCGGCTCCGTCTCGCACCGGATGCGGTATTGGAGCACGTAGATATAGGTGCCATCCGGCACGGCTGAGCCATCGACATCGCCGTCCCAACCGTGGTTGGGATCCGAGCTCTGCCAAAGTTCGATCCCCCACCGATCGAAGATGTTCAACTCAAAGTCCAACGCCTCCGCGCCCACGACCTCGAACGTATCATTGATGCCGTCCGCGTTCGGGGAAAACACATTTGGGACGTAAGCCGATCCATCCGCTTCCGGATCGACGTAGACCACTACGTCATCCGCGTGGGGGCAACCGTACGCATCGATCGCGGTATAGCCATAGGTCCCTTCGCCGACCACGATGCTCTGATCCGTGCTGCCGGTCGTCCAGGTGATCTGCGCGAAAGGAAAGTCCGGGTCCAGTCGCATTTCCTCTCCAACACAGATGGACACATCGGACATCCCAGGGAGAACTGGCGCGAAACTCAAAACCACGGTGTCCGAAACGGCACCACAGTCATGTACGATGGTGGCCCAATACGATCCCGATCCCGTTGCAGTGAAATAGCGGCCAGCCGACCCATCCTGCCATACGGCCGAATTCCCGAACGCGCCAGCGTCCAACAAAACGGGTGCAGGATCACATAAGACCGTGTCGGGGCCCAGATCGAAGGTGAACGAACTCCCGTAGGTCACCAGGACGGTATCGCCCCCGGTGCAACCTTGCAGAGCCAGAACCACCCAGTAAGTCCCTGGCGACGCGATCTGGAACGTGTTGGAGGAGGATCCGTCCTGCCATTCGACCTGCGCGTTCGTGATGGGAAGCTGCAGCGTCAGCGTCTCGCCATCACACAGCAGGGTGTCCGGCCCGAGATCGACGTCCAAGGATGGCACGATCGTGACCGCGATCGTATCCGCATCGGTGCCACATGCATTGCTTGCCGCGATAGCGTAAACGCCGGTCGCTGTCACGAGGAGTTGTGTGTTCCCGGTGCCATCGGACCAAAGCACGGACTGCGCATCGGTGAGGACGGGCTGTAAAAGAAGGGGGCCACCGCCACAGAGCAATGTATCCGGGCCAAGTTGCGCGGTCGGAACGTTCATCTCGGCAACGATGATCGAGTCGATCATGATGCATCCTTGCTCAGTGATCTCCACCCAATAGGTGCCGGGCCCGGTGACGAGCAGATCGGAGGAGGTGGTGCCATCCGACCATAAGAACGACCAGGTCCCGATCGGCGCCGAGAGCGTGATCTGGTCGCCGGTGCAGATCATCGTATCCACACCCAGCGACGGCTCGGGCACATCCGTAATGGTCACCGGGATAATGATCGTATCCGCGCACGCGCTGTTCGCTGAGGCGATCACGGTCACGTCGAAAACCCCCGGTCCCGTGTAAGTATGATCCAGTGCGCCTGCTGCGTTCGACGATCCACCAAGGCCCAGATCCCAGTCCCAGGTCCACGTAGCCGCGGTAGCGGAGTCGATTGGGAATTCGAAATGGACCGGCAGGCCCACACAACCGGTGACCGCAGAGTGCACGAGTTCGACCTCGCACACGGGACAATCCACTACGCTGTGGACCGCCAGGACCGTTACATCCGTGGTGGTGACCACGATGGGCGTGACGTTCGTCGAAGTAGCCGAGATGGTTAGCGGGATCGCTTGTTCGGGGATCGCGAACGAGGTCATGTCCCAGGTCAACTGCACCGTGGCGCACGAGGTCTCACCGCATGAATCGAGTTTCACCAGGGACATATCGCCCGCAGTGCCGCTGGCGCTCAAAGCGCCTGCGAAGATCAGGCCACCGCCGATCGAACGTTCGAGCGGATCGCACCAGGTGGCGCTCGGGGCCACGAAGAGGCCGTTCACGTCCAGCGCGTCGTCCAGATCACCGTTCGGGAACACATGCAGCAGACGCGCATGCCTGGTGTTGCTATCGAACGCTGAAACGTACCAACCGCCTGCACCATCGATCACCGCGTTGAGGCCACGTTCATCCGCCCCGGCCGTGCCATAAGCCCTGGACCAGAGAACATCTCCGACACTGTCCGTGAGCACGGCCAGCACATCGAAACCACCCGGCCCTAGGGTCTGGGTCAAGCCTATGCGTAGGAACGTGCCGTTGGGGTTCCTGCAGGTATGTGCGTAACCGTCGTACCCTCCGGGGCCATGCTGCACGGCGCTCAGCACAGAACCATCCGTTGCCAATCGGGCCACGTATGCCTTTTTCGTATTACCGAAGTACGACCCGGTCTCCGCCCCCGCCACAATGGTCCCGTCCGTAAGGCGGTCCACATAGGTGAAGTGGTCGTTCGAGGTCCCTCCGTAAGCTTTCAACCAGTTCAAGGTGCCGGTGGCCGAGAAGCGTGCGGCGAAGGCATCCGTAGACCCCGCCCCGATCGAATTGACGGATCCCACCACATACACTTCCCCGCTCGGCGTTCCCAACAAGGCGCGCGCCTGCAAATAGCCGGGGATCGGCAGCAGCCTTCGTGCCCACTGCACATTCCCGTTCTGATCCAGTTTCAGCACGGTCCCGTCCTCCTGGCCCGAGCCGATCCCATCCACGGTTCCGCACAAAAGAACGTCCCCCGTGGGTCCGATGGCCAGGTCGACGCTCACGCCCGCATCATCCCCGTCGAGATCGTAGGTCTTCGCCCAGACCAGCGTCGTATCCTGCGCGTACCGTGCAAGGAACAGGTCATGGTCCGAAGCGAAGCTGTTCGTGTATCCAGCGACGTAGAGATCCCCGTTGGGATGATGCGCAAGGCTATGCAGTACATCGTTCCCGCTGGCGGCCATGCTCATCTGCCAGGTCGGTGCACCACATTGGCTCGACGCGCGAAGGCCCGAAAGAGCGATGCAGAGAAGCATAGAAAACCGCAACCATCCCGAAGATCTTCCAGGCGTCAGCATTGAAGCGACCTTGGGCTCTAACGATAGCGTGTAGCGTTGCTCGTTCACCTTCCTGACGGGCGTATCGTACGAAAGTACGCGGCCAGGTACCCACACCCGGAAGACGTGCGCTCTCGGTGTGTCGCCACCATGGCTTAGACGACGATCCCGCGATCAGATTGTGCGCACCCGGGGGAGGTCGACGAACCGCGGATCGGATCCACCGGTCTTTGCCGGGAACTACCGATCTGGAGGTGCAGGAACAACGCTGTTCCCCAGCGTTGAATATCCCGCAACTTTGCGCCCCGCATGCAGGTCCACGACAATTCCTCCTACCAAGGCCCCCGACCGGATCTCTTGCGCCCGTTACTGGCACCGGAGCGTGTGCTCGATGTGGGCTGTAACAACGGCGCTGTGGCCCGCGCCCTGAAACAACGCCACCCGAACGTGCGTGTCTGGGGATTGGAGATCAACGCGGAGGCGCTGGAGCAAGCCCTGCCTTCCTTGGAAAAAGGCTGGTGTGTGGACCTGGACCGCATAGACGATCTGCAAGCCGCGCTCGCGGATCTCCGCTTCGACCATGTGATCGCGGGCGATGTGCTCGAGCACACCGTGAAGTTCCAGGAGATCACGGGCATCCTATACACGCACTTGGACCCGGGCGGGAGGATCATTGTATCGGTGCCGAACTATGGGCACTGGCATACGCTCTGGGTATTCCTTGCGCGCAAATGGCCACGCAACGAACGCGGCATCTTCGACAAAACGCATCGCACGGTGATCATGTGGCGGAACCTGCCGGAATTCCTTCGCGATTGCCCCGGAGGTGAACTGCGCCTGGTGAAACGCAACTTCCGTTTCTTCGAAACGAAACGCTTTTGGAAAGTGAACATGCTGATCACCTATGCGCTGTTCCCTTTGTTGTTGATCCCCTATGTCAACGACTTCGTGACCATGGGCTACGTGTTCTCGATCCGCAAGCCCGTTTCACCATGAAGGTGTCGGTGGTGATGGCCACCTACAATGGTGCGGCGTACGTGCAGGAGCAGATCGACAGCATCCTGACCAACGAGCGCCCACCGGATGAACTGATCATGGTCGACGATGGATCGAGCGATGGGACGCTGGCGGTCCTCAATGCCGTCGCCGCGATGCATCCCACCTTGCGGGTGGTGGTGCTGCGCAACGAGAGGAATATCGGGGCCACGCTGACCTTCGTGCGCGCCGTGCTGGAAAGCACCGGAGACGTCGTCCTCTTCGCGGACCAGGACGATCGCTGGCACGCGAACAAGATCGGTCTTCTTGTGAAGTGCTTCACCGATCGCCCCGGACTGTTGATGGCGTATTCGGATGGGTCGATCACCAACGCCGCACTTCAGCCGGACGGCCGCTCCATCTTCAGCACGCGCAACAAGGCCCACCTCGCCCTAGGGGCTGCTCGCGATGCGCAGGAGATCGCCGCCAACCCCGACATAAAGGGCTGCACCATGGCGTTGGACGGCGCTTTCGCGCGGCGCCTGTTCGAGGAGAGCGATCCCGCGTTCGCGCGGTACTGGGGCCACGATCATTGGGCAGCGCTTTTCGCACTTGGGCTTGGACCGGTCGATGTGGTTCGGGAGCCATTGCTTCTCCACCGGTTCCACCGACGCAATTCATCCGGCGCCGTTCGGTTCAACCCCTTCTCCGCAGCCCAATGGCGGCAATACGTGAGCAGGGCGCGCGCCCAGGAAGCGGACCACTTCGTGATGCGCTACCGCCTGGCCATCGCACAAGCCCGGCGCTTCGGCGCCCTCTTCGCACCTACCCTCTTAAAAGCCCTCGGCGAACTCTTGCGACTTTCCGAACAGCGACGGGACCTCCGGAACTTGGAACCGCTGGCACGGATACGCGCGGGGCTCAGGATCCATCGCAGTGGCGCCTACCATCGGCACTACAACGGTGTGTTCACCTTGCTACGGGACCTCTTCCTTTGAACCAATCAACGCGCCCCGGCCGCTCTTCTGGGCCATGGCCACCAAGTCCGGAACGAGGCCCAGGAAATAGACCCCAGGCCAGAACATCACGGAGATAATAACGGCGCGAAGGATCATGTCCATCCATACACCGCCCATGGCAGGGACCAGGGACATCAGGCACCCGATGGCGATCAATAACGCCGCGACCTTTGCCGTGCCTATGCCGAAGGGCCAAAGGCCGAATTTCTTCCGCAGGAAGTGTGTGCGATAGGCGTTCACCACGGTCAACGCCAAAAGAGTCGCCCACGCCGCGCCGCTGATCCCGAACTTCCGGATCAGAAAAAAGTTGGCGATCACGTTCACCAGCAACATGGTCAGGCTGGACCACGCGTCCAAATGGTACGCTCGCGACATACTGATGATCCCCGCGCTCAGCCCGATCGCGCTGGTGAGCAGGTAAGCCAGCCCGATGAGCACGGCTACTTGGGAAGCGGGAGCATACTCGGCGGGCAGCAGAAGGAAGAGGTCGTCCACACAAGCCCAGAGCAAGAGGAAAAGAAATCCACTGATCACGGTTTGGACCAATGCCGAGCGGCGATAGAGATCGGCGATCATCCGCTTATCGTTCCGCTTCCACGCATCAGCGAGCAACGGGACCGCGACCTGGCCCAAGGCGCGCCCGGGAGCGGCGATGACCGAGCCGAAGTAGAAGCCAACCGCATAGTGCGCTACATAGCGCAGCCCCTCGCGGAGCAAAGCGCCGATCATCAATTGGTCCATGTTGCCGAGCACGATGCCCGCGATGCTCGCCGAAAGAGTGAAGCTGCTGTAGGTGATCATGCTGCGGCGCAGTCGACGCGGCAACCAGCGCTCGGCCCAGCCCAACTTGAAAAAGCCCGCGCGGAACAGATCGGCGGCGAGGGCGACGGTACAGATCAGGAACAACGAAGTATACAGCGCCATGAACCAAGTGAACGGCAGTGGCTTCCATGCCTGGAAAAGGATGAGACCGGTCTGTAGGATGCGCAACACGAACTCCCGGATGAAGCCCGGCTGCACCGTACGTCGCAATGAACGGCTATAACTCCTTAGCAGAATGAAATAGATCTCGGACAGGACGAGAGGTAGCACGAGCAGACCATATCGGCCATACAGTGCGTTGCGATCCGAGAAGATCTCGGAGAGCAGCCCGTGGAACACTCCGATCACCAACATGGCCAGCAGCCCCACCGCGGTGCCGAACAACAAGAGCATCCCCAACAATCCGCGATCGTTGCGCTCCGGATCACGGAAATACGGGAAGTACCGGATCACGGTGTTCTCCGCGCCCAGCTGAGCCACTTGCGCGGCGATGGTCGCGATGGAAACCATTAATCGCGTGAGGCCGAACTCATCGGCCGCGAGCACCTTGGGATACAGCAGGACCACATTGACGAAGCCCAAGCCAATGCCCACGTATGAGAGCAGCGTGTTGAGCGCGGCCTGCCTGGCGATGATCC
>JAGNSU010000019.1 GCA_017987895.1 Flavobacteriales bacterium
TTTCCCAGAACCGGGTGAGCTGCGTGATCAGCAGATCCAGGTCGATGTCCTCAAAGGGATGCCGGGTACGGGGGATCACCAATACGCCCGCATCCTTCAGCTTGCGCGATACGGCCAGCATATCCTCAGGGATCGCGGTAGTATCCTGATCGCCTACGGCGAGCAACACCGGGCATTCGATCTTGGCGAGCACCTCGTCCGTGAGCAGTGGCATTCCCGCGATACGCGTCATCTCAGCGGCGGTGGCCGTTACGAGCTGTTTCCAACGGTCGATACCGTGGGTGGCGGCCAAACCCATGGCGAACTCCGGCACCTTCTCCTCCATTGCCGCGGGATCCATCTTCTTCAACTCCTGCTGCAAACCCTCCGGGCTCCAGATCAGTTTGCTCCCGATCGCGCACACGGTCGCCACCCGGTGCGGATGGGCCGCGGCCCACAACAAGGCCACGTAGCCGCCCATGCTGTAGCCCACAAGGTGGACGGGTCCGTTCACCTTTTCCAAGGCGAGGTCCACGTCGCGCAGGAAGAGCTCGAAGTTCAAGCCATGCGGGGGGATCTCGCTCTCGCCGTGCCCGGTGAAGGTGATGCTGCGGCAGGTGGCGTGGTCCAGGCTATCGGCCAGGTTGGCCAGTTGGCGTTTGGTGCCGAGGGCACCGTGGAGGAGGAGGATGTTCATTGACGTGGTTGGCGGCGTGAATCTAGCTGGCGGATCGGAGGCGGTATCTTGTCCTCATGGCCATGCACGTCGAGCACATGCTGCTGATCGGGGCCTTGCTCCTGTTCGCCAGCATTATGGCGAGCAAGACCAGCGGGCGTTTGGGCGTGCCCACGTTGATCCTGTTCATGGCCGTGGGCATGATCGCGGGCTCGGATGGACTGGGCATCATCTACTTCGACAATGCGCAGTTCGCGCGCACGATCGGGATCATCGCCTTGGTGTTCATCCTGTTCTCCGGCGGATTGGATACGAAGTGGGAAAGCGTGCGCCCGATCCTGGGACAAGGCGTATCGCTGGCCACGGTAGGCGTGCTGTTCACAGCGGCTATCGTGGGCGTAGCAGTGCCGTACTTCACCCATCTCACGTTGCTGGAAGGCCTCTTGCTGGGCGCGATCGTATCCTCCACGGATGCGGCGGCGGTGTTCACCATACTGCGCTCGCGCAACGTGCGGCTGAAGGCCAACCTGCGCCCCCTGCTGGAATTGGAGAGCGGCAGCAACGATCCCATGGGCTTCTTCCTCACCGTGAGTTTGGTGAGCGTGATCGGCGGCGAGATCACCTCGCTGTGGGGGCTCGTGCCGCGCTTCTTCTTCGAGATGTCCGTCGGTGCATTGGCCGGTTGGGGCATGGGCCGGGTGATGACCTATGTGTTGAACCGCATCAAGCTGGCGTTCGATGGGTTGTACCCGGTGCTATTGCTCGCCTTGGTGTTCTTCACGTATTCCGCCACACACGCCATCGGCGGCAACGGCTTCCTGGCGGTGTATCTGGCGGGCGTGGTCCTCGGCAACTCGGATTTCATCCACAAGAAGAGCCTGATCCGTTTCTACGATGGCCAGGCCTGGCTGGTGCAGATCGCGATGTTCCTCACCCTGGGCCTGCTCGTTTTCCCGAGCCAGGTGGTGCCAGTAATGGGCACGGGGCTGTTGATCAGCGTGGTGCTGATACTCGTGGCACGACCGGTGGCGGTGTTCGTGAGCCTGGCACCCTTCCGCGGCATGACGTGGCGGCAGAAGGCCTTTCTCTCCTGGGTGGGTTTGCGCGGGGCAGTGCCGATCGTGTTCGCCACCTATCCGCTGATCGCCGGGCTGGAGAACGCGCAGTTCATTTTCAATGTGGTGTTCTTCGCGGTGCTCACCTCGGTGCTGTTGCAGGGCTCCACCCTACCCTTCGCGGCGCGGCTGCTGCGGGTGGAGCGGCCCAAGGGCTTCCGCCGGGAGAGTGCGCTGGACCTGGAATTGAGCAAGCAACTCACCGGCACGCTGGTAACGCTTGCCGTACCCGCGGGAAGCGCGGCGGTGGATCACCTGATCGTCGATCTCCACTTCCCGAAGGATGCGCAGATCATTCTGGTGGAGCGCGATGGCCAGTTCACCTCGCCCGATGGCGCTACGGAGATCGCGGCCGGTGATCGGTTGATGGTGATGGCGAAGAAACCCGACCGCCTGGTGCCCATGATCGAGCGGCTCGGTCTGGAACGCGTGAACACCGCCCCACCCCCGTCGGCCCCAGGACCCGGAACAACGACACCCTCCCGCCTACCATGATGCTTCGTTACTCCTTCGCCGTATTGCATTTGCTCGCGCTCGCGATCGGCATCGCCGCCGTGTATGGTCGCTGGCGCGCACTGCGGAACGTGAAAGGGAACGCTGATCTGCACGCCGTGTTCCATGCGGACAATTGGTACGGGATCGCCGTTGTGATCTGGGTCGTCACGGGCCTGGCACGCGCGTTCGCGGGCTTGGAGAAGGGCACGGAATACTATCTCGGATCCCACTGGTTCATTGGGAAGATGGGACTATTCACCATCGTGTTCCTGCTGGAACTCTACCCGATGATCACCTTGATCCGCTGGCGTAGGGCTCTGAAGAAGGGTACCGAGCTCGATCTGAGCAAAGCACCTGTTCTTGCCCGTTTCACGCTCGCGGAACTGCCGCTGCTGATCTTGATCGTGTGTATGGCGGCGGCGATGGCGCGGGGGCTGTAGTTGTCACTTCACCATGACCTTGGCGAACTCTGACCAAGTCATCGAAGTTGGCTTTTTTGCATTGCGCGCCCACCAAGTCAAAGAGCCCCGACCGATCTGAAGCTCTCCGATCTTCTTGTCCTTCTCGTAGATGTTGATCTTGAGTGCTGTACCCGCTTTCGTAAGTTCAAAAGCTTGCAGCTTCACGTCAACGCGATGCGAGCGAGTGGTCATCTTGGCCATTGAGCGTGAGGTTCTGTATTCTACTTCAGCACCTCCTTGACCCGATCCGCTGCTTCCTGAAGCGCCACAGCGCTGAGCACCTTCAATCCGCTCTTGTCGATCAGCTCCTTCGCCTCCACGGCGTTGGTGCCTTGCAGGCGGACGATGATCGGCACCTTGATGTCGCCGATGCTCTGGTAGGCGTCGATCACACCTTGCGCCACGCGATCGCAGCGCACGATGCCTCCGAAGATGTTCACCAGGATCGCCTTCACGCTGGGATCCTTCAGGATGATACGGAAGCCCTTCTCCACGCGCGCCGCATCGGCCGTCCCGCCTACATCGAGGAAGTTCGCAGGCTCGCCACCGCTCAATTTGATGATGTCCATGGTGGCCATGGCGAGACCGGCGCCGTTCACCATGCAGCCCACGTTGCCGTCGAGCTTCACGTAGTTGAGGCCCGCCTCACCGGCTTCCACTTCGATGGGATCCTCCTCCGTCTTGTCGCGCATCTCCGCATAGTCCGGGTGGCGGTAGAGCGCGTTCCCGTCCAGGCGCACCTTGGCGTCCACGGCGATCACCTTGTCGTCGCTGGTCTTCAGCACAGGATTGATCTCGAACATGGCGGCATCGCAGCCTTCATAGGCACGGTAGAGGTCGGCGATGAACTTCACCATGCTCTTCTTGGCGGCACCGGTAACCCCGAGCGCCGTAGCGATCTTGTTGCACTGGAAAGGGCGCAGGCCGACGCGTGGATCGATGACCTCCTTCAGGATCTTGTCCGGATGGTGTTCGGCCACCTCTTCGATGTCCATGCCACCTTCGGTGCTGTAAACGATGACGTTCTTGCCGCTGGCGCGATCCAGCAACACGCTCATGTAGTACTCCTTCGTTTCGCTCGCACCGGGATAATACACGTCCTCGGCGATGAGCACCTTGTGTACCTTCTTCCCTTGCGGCGGCGTTTGCGGGCTCTTAAGCATCATACCGATGATGGCATCGCTCTTCTCGCGCACCTCGTCGTAGCTCTTGGCCAGCTTCACACCCCCACCCTTTCCCCGGCCACCGGCGTGGATCTGCGCTTTCACCACCCACCACTTGGTGCCGGTCTCCTGGCTCAGGCGTTTGGCAGCGTCCACCGCCTCGTCGGCGTTGTAGGCCACGATGCCGCGTTGGATGGTAACACCGAATTTCTGGAGGATGCTCTTGCCTTGATACTCGTGAAGGTTCATGCGGGAAGGATCGATCGGTTGCGGGGGCGAATGTAGTCGGTGGGTGTGGTGGTATCGATCGGCGCAGGCCACCGATGGAAGCGCAACACGTCATACCGCTAACTTGCTCCGATGTCCAAGATCCTATCGCTCGCACTGATCGGTCTGCTCGCCGTTGGCATGCTCTCCGCGCAGACCATGGTGGTGGACCCCACCTTCAATCCCACGGACCTGGGCACGGCTATGGCGATGGTGGCTGGAACATGTACACGGCGGTGCAACAACCGGACGGCAAGGTGCTGGTGGGCGGCAGCTTCAGCAACTACGACACCATTGCCTGCGGGCGGCTGGTTCGTCTACTTGAGGACAACGGCATCGATCCCAGCTTCGACACGGGCACTGGTGCGGATAATGAGATCCGCAGCATCGCGCTGCAACCCGATGGCAAGATCCTGGTGGTGGGCGACTTCCTCACCTTCAACGGAGAGCCGCGCAACCGCATTGCCCGGCTGAATGCTGACGGCAGCCTGGATCCCACCTTCGACCCGGGGCCGGGTGCCACCGCCCTGGCGCGGGCCGTGGCCGTGCAAGCGGATGGCAAAATTCTGGTAGGCGGTGATTTCTATGCGTTCGCAGGCGGCGGTCCCGTGCGGCTGGGCCGGCTGAACGCGGACGGCAGCCGCGACACGACTTTCAATGTGGGCGGCTTCGGTGCCAATGCCGGCCCGGTACACGCCATCGCCTTGCAACCGGATGGGCGTATCGTGATCGGCGGCGACTTCTTCTCATACAACGGTGTGAGCCGCAACCAACTCGCACGGGTGATGCCTGACGGAACCTTGGATACGAGCTTCGTAGTGGGTTCGGGTTTTGCCAGCGACATACGCTGCGTGTTGGTACAAACCGATGGCCGCATTGTGGTGGGCGGCTACTTCCTTTCGGTGAACGGGCAGGGCCATCCGTTCCTGGCGAGGCTTTACACCACCGGTGCGGTGGACAGCGGTTTCAACACGGGCACCGGGCCGAACCACTACGTCTACAGCGTGGCGCAACAGGCGGATGGCAAGCTGTTGATCGCGGGACAATTCACAGCCTTTGAAGGTGTGCCGCGCGCCCATGTGGCCCGGCTGAACATCGATGGCACGCTGGATACGGGCTTCACCACCTATCCGGGCTCGCCGCTGAACTGCGAAGTGGTGATGGCGCGGGCCGATGGGCGGGTGCTGGTGGGCGGGCACTTCGGCTCGTGTGGCGGCACGCTTTGGGCCCGCATGGTGCGGCTGCAGAACGATGGCTCACTGGACAACAGCTTCCACTTGGGCACGGGGGCCAGCAACTACCTGGAGGATATGGCCCTGCGGCCGGACGGGCGCATGGTGCTGGTGGGCGACTTCATGCGGTACAACAACGCGATCCACCCCGGGCTGGTGCAAGTGATGCCGGACGGTTCTGTGGACGCCAGCTTCGACACGGGCAGCGGCACGGATAGCAGAGTTCGTGGCTGTGCATTGCAACCGGACGGCAAGCTGTTGATCGTGGGCACGTTCGCGCACTACAATGGCAGCCCTGCGGGCCGCATCGCACGCCTGAACACGGACGGCAGCCTGGACCCTGGTTTCAACAGCGGCACGGGCGCGAATTTTGATCTGCGCAGTGTGGCCCTGCAGCCGGATGGGAAGATCCTCGTGAGCGGCACCCCTACTTCATACAATGGTGTACCGGTGGGTGTGTTGTTCCGGCTCAATGCCGATGGCACATTGGACACGGGCTTCCCCGTGGGCACCGGTCCGAACTATATCGTGATGGACTTCGCGTTCCAACCCGATGGCAAGATCATCATCTCCGGGTGGTTCAGCGAAGTGGATGGCGTAGCGCGCGGTGGTATCGCCCGGCTGAACACGGACGGCAGCCTGGACACCAGTTTCGATCCGGGCACGGGAGTACCGAACACCTACTACGTGGGCACCTGCGCGTTGCAAGCGGATGGCAACGTGGTGATCGGCGGATCCTTCGAGTACTTCAACGGCGTAGCGCATGACCACATCGCACGACTGCTGCCGGATGGTAGTTTGGACGCCACGTTCACCACCGCCGTGAGCGGTACCGTGTGGGACAGCCAGGTGCTCGCCAATGGCAAGATCCTGATCGCTGGCGGCTTCTGGAACGTGAACGGCACATTGATCAACTCCCTGGCGCGCCTTCTTCCGGACGGCACACTGGACAGCACCTTCCAGATCGGCAGCGGTGCGGATGGGAGCGTCGAGGCTTTCGTGGTACAACCCGACGGCAACCTGGTGATCGGTGGGGTGTTCACGGACTTCAACGGTGTGGGGCGCAACCGCGTCGCACGTATCACGCCAGAATTTTCCACAGGGATCACGAACGCATCAACATCGAAGGACATGGTGGTGCCCAACCCATCGGAGGGTCGCTTCAACTGGCACACCGATATGGTCGGCCCCGTGGACATCATGATCACCGACCTGGCCGGGCGAACTGTAACGCAGATGAACGCCATGGTGCCGAATGGCGGGATCTGTGCGATCGATCTGACCGGCCGCCCCGCGGGCACATACGTGCTTACCTGCACGGGGCCGCAGGGGCGTCGCACAGCGCGTGCAGTGGTGCGATAGTCGGCGTTACGGCACGGGCTTCCTTTCTTTACGCCCATGATCCACGCCACCGGCATCCGCAAACGTTTCGGCGACCTGGAAGTGCTGAAGGGCGTGGAGCTGCATGTGGCGAAGGGCGAGATCGTGAGCATCGTCGGTGCCAGCGGCGCGGGGAAAACCACGTTGCTGCAGATCCTGGGCACTTTGGAACATGCGGACCAAGGCCAACTGAACATCGGCGGTACGGACATCGCGCAGCTCGGCACCAATGCGCTTTCCGCCTTCCGGAACAAGCATATCGGCTTTGTGTTCCAATTCCACCACTTGTTGCCGGAGTTCAGCGCGTTGGAGAACGTGATGATGCCCGGGTTGATCGCGGGCAAGAGCAGGAGCGCCTGCACGCCCAGAGCTGTGGATCTTCTCACCCGTTTGAACGTGGCCGCGCGGAAGGAGCACAAACCCGCGCAACTCAGCGGGGGCGAGCAACAACGTGTGGCCGTTGCACGAGCGCTCTTCAATGCGCCTGATGTGATCCTCGCGGACGAACCCTCCGGCAACCTGGACTCCGCCCACGCCCGCGAACTGCACCAGCTCTTCTTTGATCTGCGCCAGGAGATCGGCCAGACCTTCGTGATCGTGACGCACAACGAGGAGTTGGCGACAATGGCCGATAGGCGCCTGGTGATCAAGGACGGGGTGATCTGAGGGCGCAACCTGAGATCGAACTTTGCGTCTTTTTCTCAAAGCCGACCTGTTCGATGCGTTCCGTTCTGTTGATCCTGGCGTTGGCCCTGCGCGGTCTTGTGCTGGGCCAGGACGGGCAGTTGGATCCCTCCTTCGACCCGGGCACCGGTGCTGACAACAATGTTCTCGCAGTGGTGCCGCTCTCGAACGGCCAGGTGATCGCAGCGGGTTCGTTCGGCACCTACAACGGAACCAGTCGTGGCCGCATCGCCCGTGTGAATGTCGATGGCAGCCTTGATATGACATTCGATATGGGCACCGGTGCGAACGGCACGGTATACTGCGTAGCGGTGCAGCCGAATGGGAAGATCCTGATCGGTGGGAACTTCATAGCGTACAACGGCACTACCAGGAACCGTATCGCGCGCCTCAACGCTGATGGAAGCTTGGATACCGGCTTTGACCCCGGAACAGGCGCGAATTCCAGTGTACACGCGCTTATCGTGCAGCCTGATGGCAAGGTCCTCATTGGCGGATATTTCGTGTCCTACAATGGCACGGCGAAGAACTATTTCGCCCGACTGAACGCGGACGGCAGCCTGGATACCGGGTTCAACCCTTCACCGAACGATCCGGTGCTCGCGATCGCCTTGCAGTCCAACGGGAGGATCATCATTGGCGGGGCGTTCACCACCGTCACTGGCGCAACAAGGAACCATATCGCCCGGCTCAGCGCCTTCGGCAGCTTGGACGCTACGTTCGATCCCGGCAGCGGTACGGATCAATCGGTGAACACGATCGCCTACCAGCCTGACGGAAAGATCCTCATAGGTGGCTTGTTCTACAACTACGCTGGTACTGCGCGGACCTCCGTGGCACGTTTGACAGCTACCGGCGGTCTGGACAACAGCTTCGATCCGGGCACCGCATTGAACGGGTGGGTGGGATCCACCCTGCTTCAACCCGATGGCCGTGTCATCATCGGTGGACCATTCACCTCTTACAACGGGATAGCACGCAACCGTATAGCGCGTCTGAACCCCGATGGCGGCTTGGACGACAGCTTCGATCCAGGCACGGGGGCCAACAGCACCGTGTACTGCATGGCACAACGGCCTGATGGGACGATCATCATCGGCGGGGATTTCACTACTTACGGAGGCACCGGACGGAACCACCTCGCCTGCATCCGCGGCACAGCGCGAGCAAATGTCAAGCTGATGCTGGAAGGGCCCTACAATGGTTCTGCGATGAACGACGCCCTGCGCACCCTCCCCTCCTTCCCGCTCACCGAGCCGTTCACTGCGATGGGCTATTCACAACCCGCGTACATACCCGGCGCTACGATCCCCGCCGGCGTGCTCTCTGTCACGGGCAACAACGCGATCGTTGATTGGGTGCTTGTGGAGATGCGGCCTGCGGCTTCGCCGAGCACGATCGCGGCATCACGCGCCGTGCTCTTGCCACGCGATGGTGACGTGGTGGATCTCGATGGCGTTTCAACCGTCGGCTTCCCAGGCCTGGCTGCGGGCAGCTATTGTGTTGTAGTTAGGCCGCGCAACCATCTGCCGGTGATGCTCTCCCCTTCCACGCCGATCACCTATGGCGATGCGATCGCCTCGGTGGTCTTCACATTACCAGGCACCCAGGTCTACGACAACGATGCGCGCACCAACATCGCGGGCACCATGGTGCTCGCCACGGGGGATGTCACCTTCGATCATTCCGTGAAATACGCCGGAGGCAACAACGATCGCGACCCGATCCTCACGCGCATCGGTGGCACGGTGCCCACCGCCACGGTGAGCGGCTATTGGCGGGAGGATGTGAACATGGATGGTCTTGTGAAATACGCCGGGAGCAACAACGACCGTGACCGGATCCTGAACAGCATTGGTGGCAGTGTGCCGACGGCTACGCGGGGGGCGGCGTTGCCGTGAGATCATGGACAGGGGATCTGAACGGCGCCTGGCCAGCAGGCAGCCTGCAGGATAACCCTTCGTCTATCTTGCACGAACGAAGCGACCCATGACCGTTTTGAAGGATGCCCTCCTGTGCGCGTTGCTGACGTGCGCGGCGGGGACTCTGTGGGCACAGGAGGGAACGAACGACCCCACTTTCAACCCTGGAACGGGTGCGAGCACCGCGGTGTATTGTACCGTTGTGCGCCCCGATGGAAAGGTGCTTCTAGCGGGGGACTTCACCCAATACGATGGCGTGGCGTGCCATCATGTGGTCCGTGTGAACCCGGACGGAAGCCGCGACGCCACCTTCACCCGGCCGACCAACACAAGGCCCAACATCCGTTGCATCGCCGTGCAGCCTGACGGCAAGATCATCACCGGTGGTCAATACACCACATTGGGGGGCTATCCCCGGGTGGAGCGCATGAACGCCGATGGTAGCTTGGACCCGGCTTTTTTCATGGGCATAGGTGGCGCGGTCGGCGGGCCGCTCCCAACCATCGAATCCATCGCGCTGCAACCGGACGGCAAGGTCATCTGCGGAGGTTTTTTCACTTCTTATAATGGCGGGGGGTATGGCTACTTCATGAGGCTCAATGGGGATGGGACGGTGGACACCGGCTTCCAAACCTTGCCTGGGGCCAGCAATGGCATCACCGCGATCGCGCTGCAAGGCGATGGCAAGATCATCATGAGCGGCGCCTTCACCACTATTCACGGCATACCAAGGAACTACATCGCACGATTGAACACGGACGGCAGCGTGGACACGACGTTCAACCCGGGCACGGGCTTGAACCATGTGGCGAACGCGATCAGTATCCAGCCTGATGGGAAGATCATTCTCGGGGGCCGGTTCACCCAGGTCCAAGGTGTGGCGCGGAACTATCTCGCCCGGCTGAACGCCGATGGAAGCCTGGACACGAACTTCGATCCAGGCCCTGGTACCAACTATTACATCTGGGACACCGCCCTGCAGCCGGACGGCCGGATCGTGATCGGCGGGCAATTCATTGAATACGATGGTATGCCTCGCTCAAGTATCGCACGGGTGATGCCCGACGGGGCATTGGACACCGCGTTCGATCCAGGCAGTGGTGCGTCCCCGATCATTTTGTCCTTGGGCCTCCAGCCTGATGGCAGGATCATGGCAGGCGGCTCCTTTCTCAGCTATAACGGTACGGGCCGCAACCGCATCGCGCGGGTCAAGGGCACCGCCCGCACCGGGATCAAGGTGCAACTCGACGGTCCCTACAACGGCTCGACAATGACCGATGCACTGCGCTTCCTCCCCTCCTTCCCGCTCACCGAGCCATACACCTCGATGGGCTATTCGCAACCGGTTTATGTGTCCGGGGCCGCGATCGCGCCCGGTGTGCTTTCGGTCACCGGCAACAACGCCATTGTGGATTGGGTGCTTGTAGAGATGCGGCCTGCTGCCACACCGAGCACGATCGCAGCATCGCGCGCTGTGCTGCTACAACGCGATGGCGATGTGGTGGATCTCGATGGCGTGAGCACCGTCGGGTTCGCGGGGCTGGCGGCGGGCAACTATTGCGTGGCGGTGCGGCCGCGCAACCATTTGCCGGTGATGCTCTCCCCTTCCACGCCGATCACTTATGGCGATGCGATCGCATCGGTGGACTTCACCCTGCCGGGCACCCAGGTCTACGACAACGACGCACGCACCAACATTGCGGGCACCATGGTGCTTGCCGCGGGCGATGTCACCTTCGATGGAACGGTGAAGTACGCCGGCAGCAACAACGATCGCGACCCGATCCTCACGCGCATCGGAGGCACGGTGCCCACCGCCACGGTGAGCGGCTATTGGCGCGAGGACGTGAACCTGGACGGCGTGGTGAAGTACGCCGGCAGCAACAACGACCGCGATCGCATCCTGAACAGCATCGGAGGAAGTGTGCCCACCGCTACGCGCGTGGCGACACTACCGTGATCGGGACCTGGAGAGCTTCCGTTGCATTGGCCATTGGGCTGGGTCGTTCCGTTATCTTGCCCAGGCCATCAATAACGGAGCGATCCGATCGACCCAACCGTGGTCAGGTTTTTTCCGTTCATCTTCTAAAGCGTACACCCCCCACCCCCATGCGATCGATCGCCACAAAGGCCGTTGTTTCTGTTCTCGCCTTCTGTTGTAGCCTCCACACAGCCACCGCTCAAGAAGGCGCGATGGACCTGACGTTCAACGGTACTGATATCGGCTACGAGAATGGTGATGGCGCCAGCGGCATCGTCTACGCTTGTGCGGTGCAGCCGGATGGTAAAGCCATCATAGCCGGTGACTTCGCGCGTTACAACGGGAAGCAGGTGGGCCGCGTGACCCGCGTGAACACGAACGGCAAAGTGGACGACACGTTCAACCCCCTGGGAGAAGGCGCGAACGGGACGATCCTGGCGCTTGCGCTCCAACCGGATGGCAAGATCCTGATCGCAGGGAGTTTCACCAGCTACAATGGCATCGCCGTGCCCCGCATCGCGCGCTTGAACACCGATGGGAGCCTGGACGGCAGCTTCGCCCCGGTGGACGGGCCGAACTCCACGATCACTTGCATAGCCTTACAACCCGATGGCAGGATCATGATCGCGGGACCGTTCACGACGTATGACGGTTGGTCGAAGATCCGCATCGCCCGGGTGCTTGCGGACGGTACCGCGGACCTCACCTTCAGTGGGAACACAGGACCTAACCTGAACATCAATACGATCGCGCTTCAGCCCGATGGCAAGATCATCATCGGAGGAACGTTCACCAGCTATAGCGGCACCCCGCGCAATAGGATCGCGCGCTTGAACGCGAGCGGAACGATCGATACCGGATTCGACCCGGGAACCGGCATGAACAATACCGTGAATTGCGCCTTGCGCCTTTCTGACGGGACGATCATGGTGGGCGGCGACTTTACCACGTGCAACGGCGTTGCTCGTGCGCGCATCGCGCGCTTGACCACGAGCGGTGCATTGGATACCGGCTTTGTTCCCGGCACCGGTGCGAATGGCACCGTGATCACACTGATCCAGCGATCCGATGGAAAAGTGTTCATCGGCGGCTCGTTCGATACATACGGCGGCTTGGAAGCCGACCACTTGGTATTGGTGAACGCCGATGGCACGACCGACTTGGGTTTCGACGCCGGTGAGACCATCAATTCCAACGTGATGAACATCGCCTTCCAGAGCGACGGCAAGCTGATCGTTGGCGGGGCCTTCGCGAACTGGACCAGCATGGCCCGGAGGGGACTGCTGCGGCTTGAGGCCGATGGCGACTTTGATGCCAGCTACAACGTGGGAACGGGAGCCAAGGGCAGTGTCAGGGCCATTGCGCTCCAACCGGATGGAAAGATCGTGATCGGTGGGAACTTCAGGGGCTTCAACGGTGCAGAGGCGAACACCCTCGCACGGCTGAACGCCAACGGCGAATTGGATGGGAGTTTCAGTGCCGGGTCCGGTGTGGATGGCAACATATACAAGATGGCTGTGCAGCCGGATGGGAAGATCCTGGTCGCAGGCTCCTTCACCGCTTACAATGGCACTACAACCGGCCCTCTGTTCCGGCTGAACGCGAATGGGAGCCTGGATGGGAGCTTTGTGCTCGATAACGTCCAGACCGGGTTCATCCGCACGGTGGTCCTGCAACCCGATGGCAAGATCCTGATCGGAGGTCATTTCAGTACGTATCATGGAGCACCGCGTAACGACATCGCGCGGTTGAACACCGATGGAAGCCTGGATGCTACGTTCGATCCGGGCACAGGCACTGGTCCGGCCACCAGTGAGGTCCAGCTCTTTGCGATCGCCTTGCAGCCTGATGGCAGGATGGTGATCGGTGGCCACTTCACCAATTACAACGGGACCGCTTGTGGTCACATCGCGCGACTGAACGCGAACGGCAGCTTGGACGCCACGTTCGATCCCGGCACCGGCGCTGCCCATCATTCCGTGACCCCCTATGTGAGAGACTTGGCTCTGCAACCGGATGGGAAGGTCGTTCTGGTTGGCCTGTTCAGCAGCTTCAACGGCTTGCAGTGGCATGTGCTGGCCCGCTTGAACACCAATGGCAGTTTGGACACGGGTTTCGTAGCAACCAACGCAGGCCCGAACAACGACGTGGAGGTCGTCGCGATCCAACCGGACGGCAGGATCCTGATCGCGGGCAACTTCGGGCTATATGACACTGTATCCCGGCTACGGTTCACGCGCATCAACAGGGATGGGACCTTGGACGGGGACTTGGACCCCGGAACCGCCATGAACGATGCGGTATACGCGATCACCGTACAGCCCGATGGCAAGATCCTGGTCGGCGGTCTCTTCACCGGGTACAACGGCACCGGCCGCAACCGCATCGCCCGCATCAATGGAACGTCCCGCGTGAGCAGCCGTGTGTTGTTGGAAGGTCCATACAACGGCGGTCTGATGAACGATGCATTGAGGATCCTCCCCTCCTTCCCGTTCACGGATCCCTATGCTGCGATGGGCTACAACGAGAGCGGTCATGATCCGGGTATGTCGCTCGGATCGCATATGCTCGCGGTCACCGGTAACAATGCCATCGTCGACTGGGTGATAATGGAGATGCGACCGGTCGCGTCACCGGGAACAGTGGCAGCCACACGCACCGTGCTATTGCAGCGCGATGGCGATATCGTGGATCTCGATGGTGCGAGCGCGGTGGGCTTCGGAGGTCTGGCTGCTGGCAGCTATTGTGTGGCCGTGAAGCCGCGCAACCACTTGCCGGTGATGCTCTCCGCGTCCACACCCATTACCTACGGGGGTGCAACAGCTGCCGTGGACTTCACCTTGCCAGGCACCCAGGTCTATGACAACGATGCACACAACAACCTGAGCGGTGTGATGGTGTTGGTCGCTGGCGATATCACCTTCGATGGGACGGTGAAATACGCGGGAGGCAACAACGACCGCGACCCGATCCTCACCCGCATCGGCGGCACGGTGCCTACCGCAACGGTAAGCGGCTATTGGCGCGAGGACGTGAATATGAACGGGCAGGTGAAATATGCAGGTAGTAGCAACGATCGCGACCCGATCCTGAACAATATCGGCGGTAGTGTGCCCACCGCGATGCGCGTGGCGACGTTGCCGTAGGTCCGAGCGATCCACGGTTCCGACCTTCTCTACCTTGGCCCCATCGCCTTCGCTTATCGCTAGGGCGAACCAAGCATGTCCACCGACGGACCGGGACCTTCGCGCCGCGCCTTCCGCACGGTCATGGCGCTGTTGGTGATATTGGTATTGTTCAACATCGCGGGTGCGCTCTGGTATGTGAACCGCCCACGCCCGGTGAAACCGACATCGCTGGACCGGCAGAACTCCCGCACCGAACTCTTCATGCGCATGCGACCGGACAGTAACACGATCATCTTCCTCGGCGATAGCCATACGGAGTATTTCCCACTGCATGAGATGTTCCCCGGGCTTCGCGTGGTTAACCGGGGCGTGAGCTCGAGCACTTCCGCACAAGTTCTGGCAAGGGCGATCGGTTCATGCGGACCAGCCCCATCAATGATCTTCGTTCAGGCGGGGATCAACGACCTGTTCCAACGCATCCCGGTAGACGGCTTCGAAGCGAGCATGACGGAACTCCTCGATACGCTGCACGCCACGTTCCCTGAGGCGCGCATCGTCTTGCAATCGCTCCTGCCGACGATGGATGCGGGCATGGATCCGGATGTAAGGCGATGCAACGAAGTGCTGGTACGCCTCGCGGCCGAACGCGACCTGGCCTATGTGGATCTCTACCCAGCCTTCGCCGCCGACGATCTCATTGACGAGCGGCTCACCTACGACGGCGTTCATCTCACAGCAGCTGGCTACTTCAAGTGGGCGGAGATGATCCGCCCGCTTCTTCCACAAGAATGAACACCTACCCCATCATGCGGAACCTCATCGCCCTTCTCCTTTTCGTGATCAGCTCGGCCTGCGGTGCCCAGGACTACGAACAACTGATGCGCGCACACATGCAGCAGCAGGGCATCACCATGGAACCGAACAACGATCCATACGAGCCGTTGGACTTCACTGGCAGCTTCCGGATGGAGATCGAGATCTTCAAGAACGGAGCAACGAAAGGCGAGCAGTTGAGCGCGCGCTATGCGTTGAAGGACGATAAGATGTCCGTGGAGATGAAGATGGGCGACCGACCCGAGCCCATGCGCATGCTCTACGACCTGCGCGGCAAGTGGAACTACGTGATGATGAGCGAAGGCGACAAACGCACCGCGATGAAGATGCGCATGATGAAGATCACCACGCCCGGTGCGACGGCAGAACCGGAAAAGTCCACCTTCGAACGAACGAACGAACGCCACCAAGACCATCGAGGGACATAGCTGCAGGAAGTACCTCGGATCCAACTCCAAGGGGAACTGGGAGGCCTGGGTGGCCGAAGATGTGAAGCTGGATGTGGCCAAGGCCATGCGCCAGATCGGCGGCGACAAGGCCCTCGACCAATGGCAGGGCCTCAAAGACGTCGGCGGGATGGCCTTGGAGATGGAGTGGACCAGAAAGGATGCGAGCGAGAAAATGAACATCACCGTTCACGAACTGAAGATGGGATGGGTGGATGAGGCGCTCTTCAGCCTCGAGGGCTACACCGTGATGGAGATGCCGAGCATGCCGCGCTGAGGGGTGCCTGGAAGGGTCGCTGTGCGATCAGCGTTGCACCATGATCCTCGCGATGGCACCGGTACTTCCGCGCAGCAGGTAAGGCCCGGGAGCCAGTTCACCCACATCCACCATGCGTGGTAAAGAGGTGGCGACCCCTGACGAACGCAGCACAATGCGGCCTGCGGCATCCAGCACTTGGAGCGGTTCCGTGCTCTCCACTTGCAGAAGATCAGAGGTCGGGTTCGGGTGTATGCGCATTCGCAGTGGAGCGACCGGATCCGTGATCGAGGTGGCCAGCGGATCCTCGCAGCAATTCCCACCCGCACTGATCGCCTGCACACCGGTCCAGCAACCGTACTGCGTGCGGTGATGGCGCAGCACGCCGCCGAACTCACTGAGAAAATAGTGGGCCACTTGGTCGGCGGTGTTGCATCCCCCTTGGTTCGCGTTCACATCACAGGAATAGGCGCAGACCATGCTGCCGTTCCCGTTGGTATTGCTGAAGGTGGCCGGAGGTGCGAAGCGGATATCGGTGACCGCGTTGGGCACCCCATTGATGGTGACCAAGGTGCCGCTGCCGATGCCGCAATGGTCGTTACTTCCGTTGTAGCCCGCGTAGATCACCTGGCTGACCAAGTTGGCGAACGGCCCGGTGAAGGTGATCTTCACGAACTCATAGCTCACCACCCCCACACGCAGATCTGGAATGCTGTCGTCCACATGGATGGTGAGCGGTCCACCGTCGTAATTGGAATAGAGCACCACGTTGCCCGAAGGCGTGCAAACGACCTGTGCAGCGCACGGGGTTAGCATCGTGGACAGAAGGAGCCAGAACAATAGGATGGGGCTGCGTGAGCGCATGGGGGGAGGCTTAACGGTAAAGCTAGGCAACGCTCGGCCGCGCTGAGGTATCCGTGGGATCCGGGCATGATCCGCCGGTCCAGGGACAACACGTTCGCATGAGCGGCCGTTGATGCTGAAAGACCATCGCCCATGTCCACCAGAACAAGGTCGTTGCTTCTCAGTGCGCTCCTGCCATCGGCTCTTTTCGGCCAATCGCTGGGCATACACAACCATCGCGGGGGGATCATCTCCCTCGGCGTACGCAGTTCCATCAGCGCGTTCAACCACGGCGAATGGAACAACACCGGCACAGGCGTTGGAGGTCAGTTGCGTGTGCAGCTCGCCGATCGTGTGAACACCGATTGGTTCTTCGACTACTTGAGCGGGAACATCGGCGACTTCGCGCACCGCGAGGACCTGCACATTGGTTGGAGCGTGCTCTTCTATGTGATCGAACCTGGACAAGGGCAGCGGTTGTTCCAGCCCTACGTGCTCGCCGGCCATTGTTTCGATCGATCGCTCCAGAAAGCCAATGAGGATCCGTCGATCCGGGCGGAGCGATGGAGTTCGGCGGTGCAGGCCGGCATCGGCACGCACATCGACCTGAGCGAGCGGAGCGACCTATCGCTCGTGAGCCAATACATGATCCACCTCGGAGCGGACATCCACGCCGATCAACACGAAGGGGAAGTGGAATTCCACGAGGAGGGCGGCAGCGATCTGGAAGGCCATCTGTTGTTCCATCTCAGCTTCAACTACAAACTCTTCGACCTATGGTAAGGACAACCGCTTCCATGATCGGGGTCGGCATGGGCCTCCTGGTCTTCGCGCAACGGGCGGAACCGTTCGCCTCGCGCGGCCTGCTCACCGCCTCAGCCAGTATCGGCCCGGGCTACATGCTGCACCTCCCGGTCGCCAACATCTACGTGACCGGCGATGTACACTACTTCCTCGATGATCACATCAGCCTTTGCGGTGCGGCGGCCTGGTATGTGGACGCCCAAGAGGATGATGCTCCGCTGAAGCAGAACAGTCGGGTATCCTTCGGGCCGCACTACCACTTGACGCGGGGCCGCGCCGATCTCGCGCTCGGGTTCATGCCCGGCGTGTCGCTCACGCAATTGGAGCCCACCGCCTCCGAGACGGGTCGAACACCTTTGAAGGTCCTGCCCAACGCAACGTTCTCCGGCAAAGCCACGCTCTACGTTTGGAAGTACTTACACTTCTTCGTCAACGTGGGCTATTCCCATGCGCAATACCCGAACGCATCGGAGGGACCGCTCGCACTGAACGAGGTCCTGCTCACCGGTGGGCTGGGATGGCAGCTGCGCATGTTCAAGAGCTGATCGCCGGCGAGCGTCGTGAGCGGTTCCTTTGCGCCGATGAAGGCGAGCAGGGAGGAACTCAAGGGGATCTTGGACGAGGCCTACGAGCGGTACGCCCGCCCGGCGTTCGTAGCGAACGACCCGATCCAGATCCCCAAAGGCTTCGACAGGCGAGAGGATGCGGAGGTGATCGGCTTCCTCACCGCCACGATCGCTTGGGGGCAACGACCGACCATCATCACAAACGCGCGCAAGCTGGTGCGCTTGATGGACGAAGCCCCGCACGACTTCGTGATGAACGCCACCGAGGATGAACTCGCACGGCTCGACGGGTTCGTTCACCGGACGTTCAACAGCGCGGACCTGCATCATTTCGTGACCGGTTTGCGGCATGTGTACACGGCGCATGGCGGATTGGAGAGCGCGTTCCTGCCAGTCGATCTCGCCGAAGGAGAACCCTGGCGTGCTGCGGAGCATATCGCCTTGTTCAAGGAACGGTTCTTTGAACCGGCGCATCCTCCTCGTACGCGCAAGCATGTGGCCGATCCATCGCGTGGCAGCAATGCGAAGCGCATCAATATGTTCCTGCGCTGGATGGTGCGCCCGGCCGACCGCGGTGTGGACCTGGGACTATGGCGCCGTATTCGCCCCGCCGACCTGATGGTGCCGTTGGATGTGCATACCGGTCGTGTGGCCCGCACGTTCGGGCTCCTTCAGCGCACCCAGGACGACTGGAAGAGCGTCGAAGAACTCACCCAGCGACTGCGGGAGTTCGATCCCACCGATCCGGTGAAATACGATATCGCCTTGTTCGGCCTTGGGGTCAGCGCGCGATGATCAACCGCTGCGCGCGGTCGTAACCGCCTTCCATCGCCAGCACGCGCAAGGTGTACATGCCATCGTTCAGCCCACCCAGCGGGAGATCCTGCATCACCCCGGGGCGCACCATCCAGAAGCGGACGGGACGGCCGGTGGCATCATAGAGGAACGCCTGATGGGCGCCATCGCGAGCGGCATCCACCTGCAGGGTGACCGCAAGCTGGGCAGGATTCGGGAAGAGCGCGAACCCTTCGGTCTTGAAGGGCAACTCCTCCGCGCCTACCAGTCCGTAGCTCAAGGTGTTGAAGGCGGTATTGGTGATCACCGGAGGGTTGTTGTCGAAATAGATGGCGGCGGTGTTCTCGATCACTTCCCCTTCCGGCAGGCCGCTGAACGGCGAGAATGAGAATCGCACAAAGCCCTGGCTGCCCAGGAAATTGGTCGTGCTATCCGGTAGCATGATCCCGTCGAACCGGAAGTGGACGATATGACCGGGGCCCAAAGTGACGATGCAGGGATGGCTCGTTCCCCGCATTTCGAAGGACGTCATGTCCAATGAAGGATGGATCGTGTCGGCGAGCACGACGTCCAAGGCCGTTGCGTTGCCGGTGTTCTGGAAGCGGATGGTGTAGGTCAACTTCTCATCCATCGCGGTGATATGCTCCTCCCCTTGGCCGGCAGGCATCACGACCTTGTCGTTCGGATCGTAGGAACTGACGAGTATCGGGTATTGATCTACTGTGTGGGTCGCTTTGGGGATACCGGCCGTTGATAGGGTCGCTCGCAAATGATCATGGAGCGTATCGCCCATGTGGCTGACGTCGGCCATCATTGCCGAGAGCGGTATCACGCGCGTTTGCGAGGGGGCGACACTGAGAATGGTCCAATATGCGGTGTCATTGATGATGGAGTCCGCGAGCGGGCTGGCATCACCTATGCTCGATAGATCGTCCAGCGCAAGGGCCAGCGTGAGATCGGCGATCTGGTTGCCTGTGTTCGTGGCCGCGATCCAATAGTTGACCCAGTAGCCGCAACGGGTTTCCGCACTGGCGATCATGGGGAGCACGTTGAAGGTCGGAGTGCCGGCCTCCACGCCGAAATCGACGCCTTGGGCCGATCCGCCATTGGGCACTGTAACGCTCAGCGAGGGGCTCGTGGTCGAACTCCATTGCGGCATGCCCGCCAGTTCCACCGTGTAGCTGCCGGCAGGCGCGTCGATCCGGTACATGCCGCTGTGATTGGTGAGCGCGCCGTAGGAACCGGGCACTTCCACCAGCGCACCTTCCACGCCATGATCGTTCCCATTGAATATCCCATCCCCGTTCCGGTCGTTGAATACGCGGCCCACGATCGCTGCACCGGCGACCGCGAGATTCTCGTTCCAAAGGACCGAGTTGGCGCTGGTGGAAAGATGGAAGAGGTCCTGGTCCCCATCGCCATCCATATCACCGGTCGCCAGTGCGCTCATCGCGGCGACTTGGGAAGATATGATCTGCACCGCCCCGAAGGCCCCGAGACCGTTGGTGTTCTCCGCCCAACCTTGGTGGTCCACCACAGTGCTGGACCAGAACGCGTCGAGGTCTCCGTCCCCATCCAGGTCCTCGGCGCTGAGAATGTCCACTTGTCCCCAGGGGATCGCCACGGCTTGGGCGCTGGTGAGCACACCACCGTGCCTTGACCGCCATTCGATCGCACCGGTCCCTGTGTTGGAGTACAGGGCATCGAAGATGCCATCGCCGTCCATGTCGTAGACACCGCCTGCCCCATAGGCACAGAAGGTTTGCACAGGCCCGAACGAGCCACCGATATTCTCGCTCCAATTGATGCTGGAGGTGGGGAAGTACGACCAGACCAGGTCGCGATCATTGTCCTCATCGATGTCGGCGAACTGCAACGTATGGGCGCCCCAGTTGGGAGCCACGGTCTGGAAAGCGCCAAAGGTGCCCGCCCCATCGGTGTTGTAGGAGACAACGATATCGCCATTGGAAAGCACCAGGGCCAGGTCCATGTCACTATCGCCATCCAGGTCGGCCGCCCGGATGATGTCGGCGTTGATGGTCGATGAGATGTTCACCGGCGCTTCGTAGCCCGAACCGTTCCGGATGAAGACATCGATACCGATGAACTGCTGCTTCTTGCTCGCAACAAGGTCGCTGCGATCGTCACCGTTCACATCCACCGCTAGACAAACCACATGCTCCGTGGAGATCTGTGGTTCCGGGACGGAGAAGGCGCCCAGACCATCGGGATTGGTGAAGACCATGGGGCCGCCGCGTGTGCCCACCAGAAGGTCGTTGTCGCTATCCGCGTCCAGATCGGCCAGCTGCACGGTGATCGGTCCTTCGATGTAGAGCGAGGACTGCGGCCCGAACTGGGCATGGCACATAGCAGGCACCAACAGTGTGAGCAGAGCTGTACGAATAGCGAAGCGCATGGTGGTGGTTTTCAGGGCCCTAGTACGAAGTCCGCACCATGGGGTTACTGATCGTGGACCCGTCACGCCCAGCTACGGGAGGAAGTGCCGGAAAGACCATGACCCGGCGCGCAGATCTGCGCGGCGGGTCATGGTCGAAAGGGGTTGGATCAGCGCTCGAACACAACGCGGGCTGTGCGCAAGGCGCCCGCCTCATCCGTCGCACGCAAGAAGTAGATGCCTGCATCAAGCCCATCGCGATCGATCACCACCGTGCTGGACCGGCGGACCAAGTGGCGCACTTCGCTGCCTTCCGCATCGAACAACGAGACCTGGATACGTCCGGTGAACCCGGCGTTCAGATCCACGGCCACATCGTTCTGTGCCGGGTTCGGAAATACGAAGAGGTCGGCGGGCGTTCCGTGTTCCGGTCCAGGAATGCTCACCGCACCGTAGGTAAGCGTGTTCCAAGTGGTATTGGTGATCACCGGTGGGTTCTGGTCGAAGAAAATAGCGGCCGTATTGTTGAGTACGGTCCCTTCGGTCGCCTCCTGGCGGTGCCGCACCGCGAAGCGCACGAAGCCCTGGCTACCCAAAGGGTCGGAAGCACTGTCCGGTAAGTTGATACCCTCATGATCGAAGATGAGGGCACCATCGTCCTGCAGTTCCACGCTGACCAGATGACTACTGGCGATCAGACGCAACGATGCCAGGTCCAGGTCGGTCTCCAGACCATCTTCGATACGCACCCGCATCGCAGGGATGTTCCCCGTGTTCTGGAAGCGGATGGTGTAAACGAGCTCGGTCCCCATGTCGGTCAGATGATCGGCACCGAGGCCTACAGGAAAAGCCTGCTTGTCGTTGGGGTCCACCGCACATAGCACGGTGGGGTTCACCACGGCCGAAGCGGTGTAGTTCTGTCCGTTCACCTGCGTGTTCACCACCACCGAGTCGGTCAACACCTCACCCACATGGGTGTCGTCCGGCATTTCCACGAACACCTGGACCAGGCGCTGGTGCGACGGTGGAACGTTCAGAAAGGTCCATTGGGGAACGCCGTTCATCGGTTCGCTGGCCGCAGGTATCGCACCCTGATAAGTGGAAAGCGCATCGAGATACAGGCTCACATGCAGATCCGCGGCCTCGCTGCCCGTGTTGGCGACGCTGATCCAATACGGCACCACTTCATGGCATCGGATATCGCCGGGCACCAATTCGGGAGCGATGCTCACGGAGCTTTGATCGGCATGCAATCCGAAGTCGCGTTCCAGTGCGGTATTTCCGAAGCTCGTTACGTTCACATTGTACAGGTCCGGGGTGGTGAAGCTCCAACCGGCGACGGCGGGCAGCCACACCGCATAGGGCCCAGGGATCACACTGAAACTGTACATGCCACTGTGGTTGGTGAACCGCGCCGCCACGTCGGTGGCCTCCACGCGGTAATTGTAGAGGCCGTGGTCGTTGCCATTGAAGATGCCGTCGGCGTTCAGGTCGTTGAACACACGACCCACGATACTGTTGCCCGCGATGGCCAGGTTGTCGAAGTAAACGACGCGGTACTGCCCATACGAAGCGGTGAAGAGTTCCGCATCGCCATCGCCGTCGATGTCGCCGGCCATGAGCAGATGCGGGTCCTGGATACCGATCGTGATGGTTTGACGCGGTCCGAAGGTGCCCGATCCGTCCAGGTGCTCGTACCAGGCCAGTTCGTCCAGGTCGCTGGAGGCGATCGCGAGGTCCAGATCACCGTCCAGATCGAGGTCTTGGGCGAGCACGAGCTCGGAGGTGGCCCAGGGTGTGCCGATCGCTACCGGTACATCGAACCCGTTCGGGAGGCCGCGCTGCCATTGCACCGAACCGTCCAATTGCTTCGCCACCACCAGGTCCACGAGGCCATCATTGTCAAGATCGCGCACCGTGCCGATACCCGCCATGGAAAGGGAACCAGCGGCCCCGAACGCTCCGCCACCCGTGTTCTCGCTCCAACGCAAGGTCTTGGTATCGCGGTCGCTCCAGGAAACATCCAGGTCGCCATCGCCGTCCACATCGCCCAGTTCGGCGCGATCGGTGTAAAGGCCTTGCACGATCACAGCACCTGGACCGAAAGTGCCCTGGCCATCCGTGTTCTCCATCCATTCCAGGGCGCCGTCCATCAGGGTGAACAGCAGGTCCGGATCCCCGTCCCCATCCATATCCCCGGAGGTGATCGCTTTCGCGATACGACCGTTCGCCACCACCTGCGGCAGCCCGGGTCCGAAGGTGCCCATGTTGCGGTACCACTGGATCGCATTGCCCAGTTCATCGCATCCCACCAGATCGACGTATCCATCCTGGTCGATATCCACACCATGCACCACCACATCGGTGGCGTTCCAAAGTGTGCCCGCCGCGAAAGTTCCGCCCTGGTTGGCATGCACGAGCATACCGTTGCGAGTGCCCAGCACCAGGTCCGCATCACCATCGTTGTCAAGGTCGATCAGCTCCATGCTGTTCGGTCCTTCCACAGTGAACTCGTGACCACCAACGAATTGGGCGACCACAGGAACAACCAAGAGGAGAGCAGGCAATGCAGCGGTACGGAGCGTGCGGGAAGTGACCATATCCAGAGCGTCTTTGCGCGGCTGTTACGCAGCACCTGGCCGATGAGTTACCAGGAACGATCGCCAAAAGGCACATCTTCATGGACCAATGGCGCTGCCTCGGGATGTCGGGACATGGGAAACCAGGGGGAGGTGGACCATCGAAGGCCCATCGCTTCGCCGCATCTTTGCGCCCGCCCAGAGTCCAGGGCCCTGAAATCAGCGGATCGACCGGATGACCTTTCTCTCCCCCACCTTCCTGTGGGCGCTTCTCGCGCTGGCCATCCCTGTTCTGATCCACTTGTTCCAGCTACGGCGGTTCAAGCGCCTCGACTTCCCTGATGTGCGGTTGCTCCAGGAAGTGACCCTGCAGACGCGCAGCGTGAAAAAGGTGCGGCATTGGGCCGTACTGCTTTGCCGCTTGGCCGCCCTTACGGCACTGGTGATCGCCTTCGCGCAACCGGTCTTGAAGCAGGATGGGCGCACGGCCGTCGCAGGGAAACAGGCCGTTTCCGTGTTCATTGACGACAGCTACAGCATGGATGGGCAGAACAGCGGCGGACGCCTCATGGACCAGGCGAGGAAAGGTGCGCAGGACCTGATCGGCAGCCACACGCCCACCGATCGCTTCCAAGTGCTCACGGGAAGGTTCGAAGGCCGCCAGCAATTGCTCCTAGGCAAGGAGGAAGCCAATGAGATAGCGGCCCAAGCGGAGACCGGCCCTTTCTCCCGCCCCCTGTCGCATGTGATGAAACGTCAGCGGGAAGCGCTTGTGCGCAGTGACGCGCAGGGCCGGAGGCTGGTCCTGTTCACCGACCTACAGCGCTATACCACCGATGTGGAGAACTGGTTGAACGATACCCTGGAGCCGGTGCTGATAGTTCCGCTCCAGCCCACGGACGCGGCCGACCTCAGCGTGGATTCCGCGTGGTTCGACAACCCTGTGCGCCGGCCTGGGGCAGCGGAGGTCCTGCATGTGCGGATCACGAACCATGGGACGGAAGACCTCCAGAACGTCCCGTTCCGGCTTACGATCAATGGTTCGCAACGCGCTCAGGGCAGTTTCGGTGCTGGCGGGGGTGCTTCGGTGGATACTGCGCTGCGCTTCACGCAGCTACCGGCCGGGCCGCATTGGGGCGAAGTGTCGATCAGCGATGCGCCCATCGTGTTCGATGACGCGCTCACCATCGCTTACCGCGTGACCGGCACGCTGAGGGTGCTCATCATCGGCGGTGCTTTGCCGGAAGGCGATCGCGCATTGAGCGCCGTGTTCCGCAGCGACAGCGGCTACGTCACCGAACAACGGGATCTCCGCTCCGTCGACCCGAAGCAAGTGGAAGAGGCCGATCTGGTAGTGCTGAACGGCACCACCGAGATCCCGAGCGGGCTTGCCCAACAACTCAACACCTTGGTGGAAGGAGGCGGGGCATTGGCGGTGTTCCCTCCGCACGAAGGCGGCCTGGAGGCCTACAACGAACTGCTCGGCCAACTCAATGCCGGCCAGTACGGCAGCAAGGATACAGCGACCACCAAAGTCGCCCGGATCGATCTGGACCTTCCCTTCTATCGGGAGGTGTTCAGCGAACTACCCCGGAACGTGGATCTACCCACCGTCCAACAGCGATATCGCTGGTCGCCGCGTGCCGGTTCGGAGGTTTTGCTGCGTTTGCAGGACGGCGCACCTTTCCTGACGCGCCATGGGCTTGAGCAAGGACAGGTGTTCGTCGGAGCATCGCCGCTCGATCCCGCAGGTGGCCTTTTCATCCGTCATGCGCTCTTCGTAACGAGCTTGTTGCGTATGGCCGAGTCGAGCAGGAACTCGGGCGGTCTCTACCACGTCATCGCATCGGAGGGGCTTGTGCCGCTGAACGGTTTGGAGGCGCCCGGCGAGCAAGGTTTCCGATTGCTCGGTCCGGAGGGGACCGATCTGCTGGCCGAAACACGCCGGTCAGCAACTGGTCTGGGGTTGATGCTGGAGGGCGAGGATCTGCCAGCAGGTCCCTATGCCATCACCAGCGGCCGGGATACCCTCGCCATGTTGGCCTTGGTGCATGATCGAAAGGAGTCGAGCCGCGACCTGATCCCACCCCAGGAACTGCGCGAACGGCTGGAGCAAGCTGGCCTTTCGGCCTATAGGGTAGCTGACATGGCACCCGGCGGTGTTTCGTTAAGTTTGGACGATCTGGACCGCGGACGGAAGCTCTGGCCTTGGTTCATCCTGGTGGCGCTGCTCTTCCTGGCGGCCGAGGTGGTCCTGATCCGGACGAAGCGATGAGCACGACCCTGCTACGCCAGATCCAGGTGGTGGACCCCGGGGGTCCGGCACATGGCACCGAGGTGGACCTGCTGGTGCAGGATGGGAAGATCGCCCGCATCGGTCAACGCATCCCGAAAGGCACCGCAAAGGAGATCAAGGTCCTGGGGCTGCATGCTTCCCCGGGCTGGGTGGATCTGCAAGCGCACTTCCGCGACCCGGGCGAAGAATACAAACAAGGGCTTCTGAACGGCTTGGACGCCGCTGCGGCCGGAGGGTTCACCGCCGTGGCCGTACTGCCATCCACCCAGCCGGTGATCGATGCGCGTGCGGGGATAGAGCACCTACTTCGAAAAGGCGCTGGACATGCCGTAAGGGTGCTGCCCATCGGCGCCCTGACCAAAGGACTGCAGGGCCAACAACTGGCCGAACTCTTCGATCTGAGCCAGGCCGGTGCCGTGGCCTTCAGCGATGATCAGCACGCCCTGCGGAACGCACGCCTGCTGATGCTCGCCTTGCAGTATGTGCTACTCTTCAAAGGCGTGGTGATGGTGTTCCCGCAGGACCCGGACCTTAGCCAGAGCGGCCAGATGCATGAGAGCCCGATGAGCGCAAGGCTTGGCCTTCGAGGCATTCCGGCTTTGGCCGAGGAGGTGCAACTGGCGCGCGACATCGCCTTGCTCGCTTATACCGGATCGCGCATGCACATCACCACAGTGAGCACCGCCGAAAGTGTGGCGCTGGTGCGCAAGGCCAAGCAGGATGGGCTCGCGATCACCGCAGCGGTCGCCGCGCACCACCTGTTGCTGGATGACGGCTGCCTGCGCGGCTTCGATACGCTGTACAAGGTGCTACCACCGCTGCGCGATCCCGAGCATATCGAAGCGTTGCGCGAGGGCGTGAAGGACGGCACTATCGACAGTATCGTGAGCGATCATCGGCCGGAAGACGTGGAACACAAGCGGGTGGAGTTCGCGCAAGCGGCGTTCGGCGCGATCGGACTGGAGACGAGTTTCGCGGTGGCGAACACCGCGCTGAAGGGTAGGCTGAGCCTACGCCGGTTGGTGGAACGCTTCAGCCACGGTCCGCGCAAAGTGCTGGGACTACCGGTACCGCATATCACCGAAGGCAGCCCGGTAGAGATCACCCTGTTCGATCCGGAGGTACAATGGCTCTGCACGCAGGACGACCTGGTGAGCCGTTCGAAGAACTCGCCCTTCATTGGGCAGCCACTTACAGGTCGGCCGCTGGGTATCCTCCGGAACGGCCAACGAACGCTCTCTCCTGCCTTGCAGGAACAGATGGCCTAGCTCACTTCTTCGCTTCGGCCTCCGCGTTCATCTTCTTGAACCGTTCGATCAACTCCTCGTCCGTGTACTGGAGGTTGTCGATCATGGCCCGCGCGTCCTTCGCGAAACGGTGGTCGGGGAATTTCGCGATCACTTCCTCATAGGCGGCCTTGGCACGGCCCTTCTCGCCCAAGTCACTGTCAATGGTGAAAGCGCGGAGGTAATACGTATCCGCAAGGCGGCGCCAATTCCCGTAGTCCTTGATGATGCGGTCGTAGTATTGGATCGACTCCTGCGGTTGGCCCAAACCCTTGGCCATGCCCGCTGCGCGGAAGAGATATTCCGGAGCCATGGTATCCAGCGGGTGGGCCTTCGCGAAGGCTTTGTAGACATCCAACAACGTCTGGGCGCCACGCCTGTTGAAGAGGCTATCAGCGAACAATGTGTCCTCCATCGCGCGGATCCGGCCGGCCATCTCGGCAGCGGGCATCACACCATCGTCCTTTTTCGGGGCGTCCTCCTTGGCACCACCGCACGCCACCAGCGCGGCGAGCACCATCGGTACAACGAATTGTCTCATCATGGTCCTGTGGGTCATTTGGGGAACCGCATTTTGTACTTCGCTTCGGTCTTGCCCATGCTGATGTCGCGCAGTTTTCCCTTCAGCAGCGTGCGTCGCAAAGGCGTTAAATGGTCGGTGAAGAGGATGCCGTCCAGGTGGTCATGCTCGTGCTGGATCACCCGCGCGGCGAAACCATCGAACTCCTCCTCGTGTTCCTTGAACTTCTCATCCTGGTATTGCAGCACGATGCGCGGCTGTCGCATCACATCCTCCCGGATGTTGGGTATGCTGAGGCATCCTTCCTCGAACGCCCATTCGTCCCCTTCCTCCTCCACGATGTAGGGGTTGATGAATACCCGCTTGAAGTCCTTCAAGTGCGCGTCCTCGGTCGGCTTGCCATCCTCATCCTCCGCGAAAGGCGAAGCGTCCACGATGAAAAGCCGAATGCTCTGACCCACCTGGGGGGCCGCAAGCCCCACCCCGCTGGCGGCATACATCGTTTCGAACATGTCCGCGATGAGCTGCTGAAGCCCGGGATGGCCCGGCTCGATGTCTTTGGCCACTTTCTTCAGAACGGGATCGCCATAGGCCCGGATGGGAAGGATCATGAGCTCGCTACCGGGCTTTGCGCGGCGCCGGGGCGGCAAATGTAGCCAGCCATCACACCCGGGCAGAGACCGTCCTTCGCTCACGAGCAGCAGTATGCGGGAGGCGATCAGTGGCGTTCCATCCACCCCTGCAGGATGATAGTCGCACTGATGCGGTCCAACTGGCCTTTGTCCCGGCGCGCCATGCGCCCCTTCCCGCTGGCCATCAAAGTTTGCTGGGCCATGGTGCTGGTGAAGCGCTCGTCCACGGTCTCCACCCACTGCGCTGGAAAAGTCCTCTTCAAGCGATCCACCAAGGCCAGCGCTCCCGCGGTGGCGTCGGTGGGGCGGCCATCCAAATGGGTCGGTAGGCCCACTACGAAACCATCCACCGCCTCTTTGGCGAGATAGCGCTGGAGGTAATCCATCAACCCGGCCGTTTCCACCGTGTCGAGAGCGCTGGCGATGATCCGTCCGGGGTCGGTAACGGCCAGGCCGGTGCGTTTTGAGCCATGATCGATGGCGAGTACCCGGGGCATGGATGCGAAGGTCGGGCATTGCGGTCCGCCCGGTGGCGATCGGCGGGTTGGGCCCGGCACCGGCCGCTGTCCCCATCTTTGTCGCGATGCGCGACGAGATCGAAAAGGCATGGGACGACCGGGCGCTGCTGAAGGAGCGGCGCACGGTGGAGGCGATCGAACATGTGATCGACCTGCTCGACAAAGGCGAATTGCGCGTGGCCGATCCGGAGAACGGCGACTGGCGGGTGAACGATTGGGTGAAGAAGGCCGTGATCCTCTACTTCCCCACGCGCGGCATGCGCACCTTGGAAGCCGGACCGCTGGAATTCCACGACAAGATGGAATTGAAACGCGGCTACGCGAAGCTTGGTGTGCGGGTGGTGCCCCATGCCGTGGCGCGCTACGGCGCCTACCTCGCCCCCGGCACCATCCTGATGCCCAGCTACGTGAACATCGGTGCCTATGTGGATGAAGGCACCATGGTGGACACCTGGGCTACGGTGGGCAGTTGCGCACAAATCGGCAAGCATGTGCACCTCAGCGGTGGCGTGGGTATCGGTGGCGTGTTGGAACCGGTGCAGGCGGCGCCGGTGATCATCGAGGACGGTGCCTTCATCGGTTCCCGCGCCATTGTGGTGGAAGGCGTGCGCGTGGGCCGGGAGGCCGTACTGGGTGCGAACGTGGTGCTCACGGCCAGCACACGCATCATCGACGTCACCGGCCCGGAGCCACGAGAAATGAAGGGGCTCGTTCCCCCGCGGTCAGTGGTGATACCAGGTACGACCACGAAGAAGTTCCCAGCGGGCGAGTTCGGTGTGCCCTGCGCGTTGATCATCGGGCAGCGCAAGGACAGTACCGACCGCAAGACCTCCCTGAACGACGCCCTGCGCGAACACAGCGTGGCCGTCTAGCGCATGGAGATCCTCATCATCGGTCTGCTCACCTTGCTCAACGGGTTCTTCTCGCTCAGCGAGATCGCGCTCGTTTCGGTGAAAGAGAGCCGCATCCAGGCGCTGGCGGACCAGGGAAGCTCCCGCGCGAAGACGATCCTGAAGCTGCTCGCGAACCCGGAGAATTTCCTCAGCTCCGTGCAGGTGGGCATCACGCTCATCGGGATCATCGCCGGGGCATACGGTGGGGCCACGCTCACCGACGACATGGTCGCGGCGCTCGGGCGTTGGCCCGCATTGGCGCCATACACCAGGGATATCGCTCTCGTGATCGTGATCGGCGGCATCACCTACTTCACTATTGTGGTGGGCGAACTGGTCCCGAAGAGTATCGCGATGAACGACCCTGAACGGATCGCGCTGTTCACCGCTCCCATCATCAAGATCTTCACCAACATCACCTTCCCGCTGGTGAAGTTGCTTTCCGTTTCCACCGCGCTGATCGTGAAGATCCTTCCCATCAAGGAGAGCACCGAAGCGAAATTGAGCGAGGAGGAATTGCGCGCCATCATCCGCACCGCCAATTTGGAAGGTGTGCTGGACAAGCAGGAGAGCGAGGCCCACCAGAACCTCTTCCGCTTCAGCGATCATGTGGCCAAAACGCTGATGACCCACCGCAACGATCTGGAATGGATCGATAGCACGCAACCGTTGGACGCGATCATCGCCCAGGTGAAGGCGAGCTACCACAGCAAGTTCCCAGTATGCCGCGGGAACATCGATGACGTGATGGGCACGCTCTCCATCCGCGATCTCCTGGATGAGATGAACAAGCCGGGCTTCAAACTGGGCGATGTGGTTCGCCCGCCGATCTACGTGCCGCAGAGCGCGCCTGCTTTCACCATCCTGGGCCGCTTCAAGAAGAACAAGCAGTACGCGGCCCTGGTGATCGATGAGCACGGGCAGCTGAAAGGCATGGTCACCCTGCACGATCTGATCGAGGCGATCATGGGCGATCTACCCGACGAGGACGAGGACAGCGCACCGGAGATCGTGAAACGCGCCGACGGTTCCTGGCTCATCGGCGGCCAGGTGTTGATCGGCGACCTGAACCAACACCTCGGGCGCACCTTGATCGAAGAGAACACCGCCGCCTACGCCACCATCGGCGGGTACTTCCTCAGCAAGTTGGAACGATTGCCCGTGGCAGGCGACACCATCCAGGACGAACACTTCATGGGCGAGGTCCTGGACATGGACGGCAACCGGATCGACAAGGTGCTGCTCACCTTGACCGAGTGATGAAGCGGATCCTCGTCATCCAGACCGCCTTTCTGGGCGATGCCGTGCTGGTGACGGCGATCCTGGAAAAGCTGCACGCCTTCTTCCCCGATGCGGCGATCGACCTTGTGGTACGAAAAGGCAACGAGGGGCTCTTTGAGGGCCATCCTTTCCTGCATGAATTGCACGTTTGGGATAAACGGCAAGGCAAGACCCGCGCTTTGTTCAAGCTCATCGGAGCTTTGCGCAAGACCGAATACGACCATATCATCAATGCCCAGCGCTTCTTCAGCACGGGCTTGATGACAGGGCTGGCCCGAGGCAACGAGAAGATCGGCTACGACAAGAACCCGCTGAGCTTCCTCTTCGATCACCGGGTGAAGCATGTGATCGGCGATGGCCGCCACGAAGTGGATCGCCTCAACGCGCTGATCGCGCATCTCACGGATGCCGCGCGTCCGCTACCAAAGCTCTACCCCACCGCCAAAGCCCGCGAGGAAGTGAATGGCCACATGGCCAACGGCTACGTGTGCATAGCTCCGGCCTCGGTCTGGTTCACCAAGCAATGGCCTGCGGAGAAATGGGTCCAGTTGATCAAGACCTTACCTCCGGATAAGCAAGTGCTGCTGATCGGTGCGCCAAGTGATGTCGCCTTGTGCGAACGCATCGCGAAAGAGGCCGGTCGTGGGACTGTGCTCGCCGGCAAACTCTCCTTGTTGGGCACCGCCGCATTGATGGAACGCGCGGCAATGAACTACGTGAACGACAGCGCGCCCCTGCACATCGCATCGGCCATGGCGGCGCCGGTCACCGCGATCTTCTGCAGCACCGTACCTGCCTTCGGCTTCGGTCCATTACATGCGAACGGCCGCATCGTGGAGACCTTGGAAAAGCTGGATTGCCGGCCGTGCGGGCTGCATGGGTACAAAACATGTCCGAAGGGACATTTCTTATGCGCCGAAAGCATGAACTTCGATGTCCGATGAGCAGTTGTGTTTCCTTTCGGATGGCTCAATCATCAGGATGGATTGCTCTTGGTGCCTCGACAGCACTCCTTCTTCTTGCCATCTACCGGATGATTATTTGGCCTGACATGTTCTCAATATTGATCCTTCTGGCTGCTCTGGCGATGTTTACCTCATGGTTCTATTTGTATAGCGGCCAACCGGTCTGGCTGACCATCAATGAGCAGGGCATCCATGTCCCGTTCGTCGCTACTGCCACAATTCCATGGGAGAAAATCAATAGCATTTCTGCTTATAATGTGTGGCTGGTGGAAGTGTCGGACTCAGGACTTCGCTTCCGGATAGATCGGTCAGTGCGTATTGATAATGTTATCATGCGCACATGGGTCTGGATTGTTACTTTCGGTCGAAAGGACAAGGTGTTACGCTTTTCAACAGGCCTATTGGATGTACCGCCTTTGGCAGATCTTGCCAAAGCGCTTGAACGGATCAGAATAGCGCAACCTTCGGATCGCCTTAAAGAGATCCAACACCTCCAAGCTTCGGTATCTTCTCAGCGATAACTTGGGCTGAAGCGCAAGTCCTTAGTCCCGGCCTACTTTTGCCGCCCTTTTCCGTCCGCACCTGCCATGCGCACTTCCACCTTCACTGTCGACCCCGCCCGCTTGGATGGCGTGGTGGACGAGCCGCTGTTCGCGGCCGTGGCAGAAGAGGCCGCGAAGCAGAGGATCGCGGCCTTCGCCATCGGAGGCTATGTGCGCGATCGGATCTTGGGGCGCGCTTGCAAGGACATCGACTTCGTTGTGGAAGGTGATGGCATCGCCTTCGCGGAGGCGACTGCTGCACGCCTGAAGGCGGGTCCAGTACACGTCTTCAAGAACTTCGGTACAGCGATGTTCATGCTAGGCGAAACGCAGGTGGAGTTCGTCGGTGCGCGCAAGGAGAGCTATAGCCGGAATAGCCGGAAACCCGAGGTGGAGGCCGGCAGCATCCAGGACGATCAGGAGCGGCGCGACTTCACCATCAATGCGCTGGCGATCTCGCTGAATGCGGGCAGCATGGGAGCGCTGGTGGATCCCTTCGGCGGCATCCTGCACTTGGACCAAGGCCTGATCCGCACGCCGCTGGATCCGGACATCACGTTCAGCGATGACCCGTTGCGCATGTTGCGCGCCATCCGCTTCGCCAACCAGTTGGGCTTCACCATCGATCCGGTGACCTTCGAGGCGATCCAGCGCAACGCCAAGCGGCTGGAGATCATCAGCGCCGAGCGGATCCATACCGAACTGAACAAGATCATCGCCACGCCCACGCCGAGCATCGGTTTCAAGCTGCTCTTGGAAAGCGGGTTGCTCGTCGAGTTCTTCCCTGAGATGGTGGAACTACAGGGCGCTGAGGAGCGGTACGGCATCGGGCACAAGGACAATTTCCACCACACGCTGCAGGTGCTGGACAACGTCTGCGCCAAAAGCAACGACCTCTGGCTGCGTTGGGCGGCCATTCTGCACGACATCGCCAAGCCGCGCACCAAGCGCTTCGTACAAGGCACGGGCTGGACCTTCCACGGCCACGAGGACAAGGGCGCCCGCATGGTGCCCACGATCTTCCGCCGGATGAAACTCCCCTTGGACGAGAAGATGCGTTTCGTACAGAACCTGGTGGCCTTGCACCTCCGGCCCATCTCCCTCACCAAGGAGGAAGTGACGGATAGCGCGGTACGTCGCATGCTCTTCGATGCCGGCGACGACATCGATGCACTGATGATCCTCTGCCAGGCGGATATCACCAGCAAGAACGAGAAGAAAAAGGAGCGCTACCTGCGCAACTACGAGGTGGTGATGCGCAAGCTGGCCGAGGTGGAGGAGAAAGACCGCGTGCGCAACTTCCAGCCCCCCATCACCGGCGAGGACGTGATGCGTGCTTTCGGCGTTCCGCCGTGCAAGTTGATCGGCGACATTAAGACGGTGATCAAGGACGCGATCCTCGATGGTGCCATCCAGAACGACCGGGAACAAGCCTGGCAGTTGATGCTGGAGACGGGCCAGAAGCTTGGCGCGACACCGGTCATCACCGAAGACAAGGCGCGCGGACAGGGGCAGGAACAGGGGCAATAGCCCGGTTCGACATCCCGCGATCTTCGATCGAATCACGATAGCTAGTTTCGCTAGCCGTAATCGCTCGCCCCTGTTCCTGCCCCTGCGCCTCTCATTTCCCCTGCCTACCGCCCTTTGAGCCCATGCGCATCTATCGCTTCCGCGTTCTGCTCGACGATCCAAGTGAAGCGTTCCGGGACATTGAGATCCAGAGCGAACAGAATTTCAAGCAGTTCCACGCTGCCATCAAAAAAGCCTTCGGTTTCGAGGGCGAAGAGATGGCCTGTTTCTATGTAAGCGACAAGGAATGGGGCAAGGGTCCGGAGATCCCCTTGGCGGATCTGGGGTTCGGCGAGGATGGCGATACCCCGCCAGCATTGATGGAAGAGGTATTGATCAGCGATCACCTCCGCAGCACCAAGCAGCGCTTCATCTATGCCTACGACTTCCTGCATATGTGGATGTTCATGATCGAGCTCATCGGTGTGCACGAGCCAGAAAAAGGCAAGAAATATCCGGAGGTGGTGATGTCCATGGGCAAGGCACCGGCCGAGAACAGCCGTATGGACGCCGCGTTGATGCCGCCTGCGGACGATGAGAACTATACGGAGGAGGCTACCGAGGTCTACGATCCGGATGAGGAGATGGGCCACGAGGATGAGGACCACCACGGCAACGATAGCGAGGACGACGGCCTGAGCGGGCACGAGGAACTTCCGGACGAATACCACTGATGACCGCGCCGTTGGCGACGCTGTTCGTATTAGGCGGCCCCACCGCCGTGGGCAAAACACCTGCCGCCATACAGCTGGCCCGGCATTTTGGCACCGAGGTGGTCAGCGCCGACGCGCGCCAGTTCTACCACCAGTTGCGCATCGGCGCGGCATTGCCAACTCCGGAGGAGATGGCGGACGTGAAGCACCACTTCATCGGCCAACTCGATATACACGAAAGCATGAGCGCCGGGGCCTATGAGCGCGCCGCGCTACCGATCGTGACGGACCTACTTGGCCGTCATGGCACCGCGATCCTCGTAGGTGGTTCGGGGCTGTACATCGATGCCTTGCTGACCGGATTGGATCCTCTGCCACCGTCGGACCCCGAATTGAGGCGCGACCTGCTCCATCGCATGGGAACGGAGGGTCTTCCCGCGTTGGTGACACAACTCGCGACCCTCGACCCTGCGGCGTACGCGACGATCGATCGGCAGAACCCGCACAGGGTGCTACGTGCTTTGGAGGTTTGTCTCGCCACGGGCACATCGTTCAGTGCACACCACGCCAGGACCCCGAAGGCACGTCCCTGGCGCACTGTGAAACTCGCCTTGGAGGTGCCCCGCGAGGATCTCTACGCGCGTATCGACCAGCGCGTGGCGCGCATGATGGAACAGGGGCTCCTGGAAGAAGCGCGCGCGCTCCTGCCCTACCGCCACTTGAACGCATTGAACACGGTGGGCTACAAGGAGCTCTTCGATCATTTCGATGGACGCACCGCGTTGCAAGAAGCCATCGCCCTGATCCAACAACACACGCGCAACTATGCGAAGCGGCAGATGACCTGGCTGCGACGTGATCCTGAATGGCAATGGGTGGCACCGGATCCCGCACCCCTGATCGAACGCTGTGATGCCGCCAAGTGACCGCTGGGGGCGTGCGCTCTTCTGGTGCGCGCTGGTCCTCGGTGCGATCGATCGGACCCGGCTGCTGACCGTTTTCGGCTTCGCCTGCACCGGCATCGATGATGCCCTGATCTGGGAGATGGCCCGTGATTACGGCCACGGTCTTTTCCGCGAGCCCTACATGTACGGGCAGAACTACAATCCCATGTTGGAAGCGTTGATCGGTGCACCCTTCGTGCGCTTGTTCGGGCATCCATGGATCGTGATGCCCATCGTGACCAGCGTGCTCGCGCTGCTTCCTTATTGGTCGTTCGCGCTGTGGCGAGCACGCCACAAGGAATTCGCATCGGCTACCGCGTTCGCTGTGATGCCGCTGCTACTATCGTCCGAATGGGGCATCCTCACCACGGAAACCCGCGGTTTCGTGCATGGCATCGCGCTCTTAGCGCTGCTGCCGATCACCCTGTCCTTGCGGAACGAGCGGATGCGGTTCCTGAGCTCCTCTCTTGTGATGGCCACCGCACTGCTCTGCAATCCGAACGCCTTGTTCCTGGTGGTGCCCGTTTGCATGATGCTTTTGTTCCGGCATGGGCGTTCGCTGCGGTTCTGGGTCCTGATGGTGCTCGGAACTCTTCCTGCCGCCGCGTTCTGGGCAACGGCACGCCACTTCTTCGACGATCACCCGTGGGACCTGAAGCACTCGATCGATCCGGCGGAAATGATGTTCGATCCACACCTCATCGCCACCGGAATGGGACGCCTCGATAGCCACTTCCAAAGCCTCAGCCCCCTCTTCTGGCCCAATGGTCATACAGTTCTGTGGCTTTTGATCGCGACCGTCGGGCTTTTGTTCGTCGCAGGGAAGCGGCCACAGGCTTGGGCCGTGATCGCCACAGTGGCCATGATGTTGGTCGCGCTGGGGATCCCCAAAGTGCATGATGGTGGCGACAGCGTTTTCTATGCACGGTCCCGGATGTTCCTCGCCGCACCGCTGCTCCTTGCGTGGGCCCTCGGTGGATACTTCTCTGGAAAACGTGTTCCAGCGCAGGCTGCGCCCTGGTTGTTCGGCGTGATGGTCTTGCTGGTATCATGGAAGTGGTACGCCGCTCCGGTGGCGGTGGAACGCGCGCTCGCTGGGCAGGAAAAGGCCTATGTGCGCGAGGAAAGGGTGCAAGACCTTCGTCTCCTTTGTGAAGGGATCGAGCAAGCGGCACGACGTTCCGGGGCGACCGTTGTGGCGCCGATCCGCTGGCCGGGTATCAAGGTGGACCACAAAGCGCACTTCCAAGCGCACTTCGTGTGCTACGTCTGCGCGTCGCTCATCGATGGATCCACTCCCACGTACGGACCGGGCTATGATCGGCGATCGTGGGTACACGCCACGTTCGCCGAAGATCCGGCGGGCCAAGTGCTCTTCGTCGGGGGTGTTCCCAGTGCATGGAAGGCAGCGGTCGCTTCTGGCCTTGCCGTGGATCGATCCACGTCACCGGACCTGTTGCTCCATTCCGTGGAATGCGACACGATGACCGTAGATGCGACCATCGCGAAATTGGGAGTGGATGACGACCTGGCGCGTTGAGCGAACGTCAGCCGAACGATCAGATCTGGATCCCGATCAGCAGCACATCATCGACCTGGTCCATTTCTCCCTTCCAACCGCGGAAGCGATCGCTCATCGCCTGGTAAACGTCATCGATCGGCAGCGCTGAGGTTTCGATAAGCCATTGCTTCAGACCGGAGGCCTTCAACTTCTTGCCCCGCTCTCCACCGAACTGATCGGCCAGGCCATCGCTGAAAAGGAAGATCCGATCCCCTCGCATCAAAGGCACGCGGGTCGTGGTGAAGTTCCGCATCTCCCCTTCCTCGAACCCGATGGGCATACGATCGCCCTTCACCTCGACCAACTCCTGGCCCCGCACGAGGTAGAGCGGACCGAAGGCCCCGGCATGATCCAGCATCAAGGACTCCATGTCGATGGAAACGAGGCACGCGTTCATTCCGTCGCGATGATCTCCGGCGCCATCGTGCTTGCTCAACGCTTGTACCATGCCATCGCGCGCACCGTCCAGGATGGCCCCTGGGTCCGTCATCCGCTTCTCCACCACCATTTCGTGGAAGAGCGATGCACCTATCAAGCTCAACAACGCCCCAGGCACGCCATGGCCTGTGCAATCAGCAGCCGTCACGATGTAGCGCCCGTCCTGCTGGGCGAACCAGTACAGGTCGCCGCTGACGATATCGCGTGGCCGGAACATCACGAACGATTCGGGGAACAGGACCGCCAGGTCCTCCGCCTCCGGCAGCACCGCGCGCTGGATACGCTGCGCGTAGCGCATACTGGAGAGCAGCTCGGTGTTCTGCTGCTTCACCAGCGCTTGTTGATCGGCCACGCGCCGCTGCAGTTCCAAACGGGTACGGATATCACGCGCGAAGAGGATGATGGCGGGATCGCCCCGGTACGTAGTGACGCGCGTGCTGCACTCCACCGCGATCAGTTCGCCGTGCACCGTTCGGAGCGGGATGTCCTCGTAGATCGCACCTTTGCTTTCCCATGCATCCGCGATCCGCTGTGCGCTGAGGTGCAGAAATTCCGGAGGATGGAGATCGAAGATCGTGCGCGCAGCGAGCTCGATCTTGGTATAGCCCAGCAGCGCCGCGGCCTGCTCATTGGCCTGGTAGATCCGGCCGTTCACGAAATTGATCACGAAAAGCGCATCGTTGCTGCCTTCGAGCACCTCGAGGTAGCTGTCCCGGTCGCGTTCACTGCGGGCATGGCGCAGGCTCAACCGATTGTAGGCATGGGAAAGCCCCACCGACGCGCTCAGCAGCAGGACAGGCAGCGCGCCGAAGACGAGGCCTACGCTGAGGTCCATGCCAGGGTGCCCTCCGCAGGCAATTCGTTGAGCACATTGAAGATCAGCTCCGGGTTCAGGAACTCACCCACACGGTCCGGCCGTGAGGCGTAGCGGACAATGCCGTGGACATCGACCAGGAAGGAGGCCGGCAGCGGGATGCCTTCCCTGTAGTCCACGGTGAGCTCGATGGCCGGGTTGCTGTAGACCACGCCGTACTGACCGCTCACAAGTTGTGTATCGTCCGAGAGCATGCCATAGCCCACGCCGATGCGCTTCGCCATGTCGTTGTTCACCGCGATGTTGTCCGGGCCGATCCCCAACACATGCACCCCTTTTTCCAGGAAGCGTTCACGGTTCCGCTCATAGGTCCGCAACATCATGTGGCAGCCGGGGCACCAATCGCCTCGTACAAAAATGAGCAACAGCGGGTGCTTTCCACGAAAGTCCGAGAGCTTCACCGGGTTCCCGTCCTGATCCCTCAGTTCGAATTCGGGCGCGGGCTTGCCCAACTGCACGCGGTACCCGAAGCGCATGTGCTTGCGCATGTGGAAGGCGTCCTGGAGATAGCTCAAGGTGATGAACATGGCGCAACCGATCGGCAAAAGAGGGGGCAGCCAGAGGTCCCATTGGAACGATGATCCCGCGATAGCGAAGGCATAGAGCAGGGCCGAGACCAAGGCAAGACCAGTATCCAGCCAAAGCCAGTTGACATAGGTGAGATGCTGCATACCGGCCTGGCGCACTACCATGGCCGCACTGGCAAGGACCATCGAAGCGGTCAGCCAGGGCCATTCGCCCCAACGCATATCCAGCACGATCCCCAGAAAAGTGGCCGTACCCACGAGCATCGCGAACTGGAACTCGCTCGTGTACTTCTTGAACTCAATGGCTGTGAAACCGAAGGCCAGCACCACAAGAACCACACCCACGGGGGGCATCCCCATGGCGAAGAACAAAGGTGCCACCATGGCGAGCAACAGGCCCAGAGCGGTGAACGGATGCAAATGGCGGAACATCAGGCGGCATACGGAAGAACGGTCCTGCTTGTTCCATGGCCGCGGCAACGAGCTAGTGGGTATACCACGATCATGCTATTTCCGGAGCTGACCGGCCCCGGTACCTTCGCTGCCCTTCCCGAGATCACCGCTGACCGGACCCATGCGCCCCCTCCTTCTGCTCCTTCCTTTTCTGGCCGCCTGCGGTACCCCTGGAGCGGCTCCCACCGATGACGCACCCGCGAAGGAAGTGAACGTTTACAGCCATCGACACTACGATACGGACGCCCAGCTTTTCAAGGCGTTCACCACAGCGACCGGCATCCGCGTGAACCTTGTGATGGCGGACGATGATGAGGTGTTGACACGAATGGAACAGGAAGGTGCGAACAGTCCGTGCGACCTGCTCATCACCAGTGATGCGGGTCGCTTGGGCCAGGCACGTATGCGCGGATTACTTCAGCCCATACGAAGCGCCGAATTGGAACGGAACATTCCCCCGTTCCTGCGCGATCCCGATGGCCATTGGTTCGGTCTCACCATGCGGGCGAGGGTATTCGTCTACAACAAGAACAAGGTGCGGCCGGAACAGTTGACCGATTACAACGACCTGGTGCGCCCGGAATGGAAAGGGCGGGTGCTGGTCCGCTCCGCGGAGAACCTCTACAACCAAAGTCTCTTGGCCGCGATGGTGGCGCACTTCGGCACGGAGACGGCGCTGGCATGGGCCACAGGCATCACCGTGAACATGGCGCGGACGCCAAAAGGCAGCGATACCGACCAACTCCTCGCTGTGGCGGAAGGGATCGGCGATGTGGCCATCGCGAACTCATACTACGTGGGCAAATTGATGAGCAGCACCGAACCCGAGAAGGCCAAAGCGCGGGAAAGCCTCGCCGTGGCTTTTCCCCACATGGGACCCTACGGCACCCATGTGAACGTGAGCGGGGCCGGGGTGGCCAAAAGCGCCAAACACCGGGCCGAAGCCATAGCCTTGCTGGAATTCCTCGTGGGCGAAGAAGCACAACGCCTCTTCGCCGAAGGCAACAAGGAATACCCTGTACGCCCAGGGGTCGCCATGGCGGAGGTTCTGCAGCGTTTCGGCGAACTCACACCGGACACGCTGGACCTTGCGCAATTGGGTCTGAACAACGCCACGGCCGTGAAGCTCTTCGACAAAGCCGGCTGGCGGTGAACCTCGCGATCTCGATGGTTAGGTCCCCCCGGGGTCTTCTCCCTTGGGTCATTGGGGCGCTGGTGGTCACAATATTGGCACCCCTGGTGGTGGTGGTGACCGCACCGTTCCATGCGCCCGCGCCCGAATGGTCCCATGTATACCGGGATGTGCTGCCGATGCACCTCCTGGAGACGACCTTGCTCTTGGGCGGGACCGTGCTATTAACGGTGGTCATCGGTGTCCTGAGCGCATGGCTCGTAGCGGCCTATTCCTTCCCACTGCGCGGTGCGATGCGGTGGATGCTTGTACTGCCCCTGGCGCTTCCCACCTATATCAGCGCGTATACCTACGCGGCACTGCTCGGACCGACCGGCACGATCAGCTTGTGGGTACACGACCTTTCCGGCTTTCGCCCGGACATCGTGGATCTTCCCGGCCTCATCGTGGTCATGGCGTTGGTCCTCTTCCCCTACGTCTACCTACCGGCACGCGCGGTTTTCGCGAGCGGATTACGCGAACAATTGGAGGCCGCAAGGATGCTTGGTGCCCGTGGCACCCGGCGCTTCTTGCGCGTGGCCGTTCCTCTGGCACGCCCGGCGATCGTAGGTGGCGCTGTGCTGGTGGCCATGGAGACGTTGAACGACTACGGGGCTGTGAAGTACTATGGCATCCGCACGCTTACCACGGCGGTGTTCCGAAGCTGGACCGGGCTCTCCGACCTGGGTAGTGCCTTGCGCGTGGCCATCCTCCTTCTCCTCCTCGTCGTGTTGCTGCTTTGGTGGGAACGACGTAGCAGGATCAACCGCCAGCAGGCTACGGACGCAGTGCCCATGGTCCGTCAGCGGCTTACCGGCAAGCGCGCGGCGTTGGCCACGATCTGGTGTCTCCTGGTGCTTGTCCCAGGCTTCCTCCTGCCAGCCGGAAAACTGCTACTGGACGCGTTCACCATCGACCGAACGGACACATGGGCCATCGACCTGATCGCGCTGCGTAACACGCTCGGGATCGCGACTGGGGCGGCATTCCTGACACTGCTCATCGCGTTGTTCCTGGTGTTCATCCTTCGGCATGAGCGAAAAAGCTGGACGCACGGCCTAGTACGCGCCGCCACCCTGGGGTATGCCGTGCCGGGTGCGGTGATCGCGGTGGGCGTGATGACCGCGGCGGGCACTATCGACAGGCAGGCCGGACTGTCCTTCACCCTCATCGGCACGATCGGTCTATTGCTCTACGCCTTCACGGTCCGCTTTCTGGCCGTCGCTGTGCAACCCTTGCAAGGATCGCTCACCCGGCAACACAGCAACGTGGACGATGCCGCGCGCATGTTGGGCGCTTCCCCGGGCCGGATCTTCCTTCGTGTCAACCTGCCGCAACTGCGTCCGGCGATATTGGCCGCGGCCATGCTGGTGGCGATCGATGTGGTGAAAGAACTTCCACTCACCCTGATCCTGCGTCCGTTCAACTTCAATACGCTCAGCACCCGCGTATTCGAGATGGCCCGGATCGAACAACTCCGTGAAGCGGCAGCACCAGCGCTGCTCATCGTACTTTGCGTGCTGCCGCCGTTGCTGTTCCTGGACCGTCAACTGGCGCGATCCGAGGGATGAGCCACCCACTGCTGAGCGTTTCCGATCTGCACTTCGCCCATACCGGTGGCAAAGCTGTGCTCAGCGGCGTTTCCTTCACCATGCCCGTGAACGAAGTGCTCGTGGTGGTGGGCGCCAGCGGTAGTGGAAAGACCACCCTTTTGCGGTGCATCGCCGGGCTGGACCTAGCGCAGCGCGGCCGCGTCGTGCTCGATGGTGCTCTGCTCCAGGACGAAGCCGAGTTCATGGCCCCGGAGGAGCGTCCGGTGGGCATGGTTTTCCAAGGACACGCATTGTTCCCCCATCTCACGGTGAACGGCAATATCGGGTTCGGGCTGTACCGTGTACCCAAGGCCGAACGCATCAAGCGGGTGGCCGATGAAGTGGCGTCCGTAGGACTCAACGGCTTGGGCGATCGCTACCCGCACCAACTCAGTGGGGGCCAGCAACAACGCGTGGCCATCGCCCGTTCGCTGGTGTTACGGCCGCGCCTGCTGCTCATGGATGAACCCTTCAGCGACCTGGACCGCCGCACACGCCAGCAGGTCCGCACGGAGGTGTTGCAGATCCTCCGCGCCCACGGCACGGGTGCCATAGTCGTAACGCATGACCGCGAGGATGCCTACCACCTGGCGGACCGCATCGCTGAGCTCGATCAAGGCCGTTTCGTTCGCATCGCGCCTGCGGAAGACCTACGAAAGGAATGGGCCCAACATCCACTACAAGGATGAGCGCCGAGCGCCTGGATCAACTGCGTGGCATGCTCGCCGAAGA
>JAGNSU010000095.1:0-11320 GCA_017987895.1 Flavobacteriales bacterium
GCGAACAAGACCGCACCGGGCAACTGCGGTTGTGGCAACCCTGAGCCGGGCACGGCTTGCAATGATGGCAACTCGAACACCACGAACGATGTGATCGGCAGCAACTGCCAGTGCGCCGGTACACAGCAGAACCTGGATTGTCTCGGGGTACCCAACGGTCCTGCGATCCCGGGTACGCCATGCAATGATGGGAACGTGAGCACGGGCGACGACACATGGTCATCCAGCTGTGTTTGTGCAGGGCTGTCGATCGATTGCAATGGCGTTCCAGGCGGGGGGGGCGTGGTGGATGATTGCGGCGTATGCGGCGGCAACAATGCGTGCTTCGATGTGCAGGTGTGCTATTCCGCCGGGCCCTCGTCGGATCCGGACGCGGAGGAAGCCACGAACGGCAATATGTACCACGACGCTGGCGCAGTGGATCTGGTGTATGACAGTGAACCCACCCACTGGCGTGGCGACCAAGTGCTCGGGCTGCGGTTCGATGCCGTGGCGGTTCCGCAGAACGCCCAGATAATCTCCGCCTATGTCCAGTTCACGGCGCGCACCACGGTGAACGAGGACCCCTGCCAGTTGGTGATCCGTGGAGAGAGTGCGGACAACGCTTCCCCTATCGGCTGGACGCTGAATGAGTTGAGCGACCGTTCCACCACTTCCGCCCAGGTGAACTGGGCTCCGGCCGCTTGGAACCTGGTAGATGAGTCCTCGCTGGCCCAACGCACACCGAACCTGGCCGCAGTAGTGCAAGAGATCGTGTCACGTCCCGGATGGACCTCCGATCAAGCAATGCTCTTCCTGATGGAAGGCTCGGGTGGCCGGAGCGCTTGGAGTTGGAACGACGATCCCACGAAGGCCGCACGCTTGTGCATTGCCTACGACGAGCCCTCCACACCTGTTCTGGACTGCCAGGGTGTGCCGAACGGCCCAGCACTGCCTGGCACTTCCTGCGATGACGGTAACGCCAGCACGGGCAACGATCTGTGGGGTGCGAACTGTGTCTGCATCGGCCAAACGATCGACTGCCTGGGTGTTCCAGGCGGGAGCGCGATCATCGCCTCGCCATGCGATGATGGCAATGCCTCCACGGGCAATGACACCTGGGACGCCAGTTGCGTGTGCGTTGGTCAACCGGTCGATTGCCTGGGCGTTCCCGGCGGAAGTGCTCTTCCGGGTACGGCGTGCAATGACGGGAACGCGTTGACCATTAACGACGTGTTCGGACCGGATTGTACCTGTGGGGGTACGCCGGTGAGCTTCGACTGTCTCGGTGTTCCGAACGGTGCTGCGCTTCCCGGCACGGCCTGCGATGACGGCAACGCGAGCACTGGCAATGACGTGTATCAAACGAATTGCGCCTGTGCTGGTCAATTGATCGACTGCCTGGGTGTCATCGGTGGGTCGGCACTTCCGGGCACGGCCTGCAATGACAACAATGCCAATACCACGACCGATCAGTGGGATGCCAACTGCCAGTGCGTGGGCACGCCGGTGAACTTCGACTGCCTGGGTGTTCCCAACGGCACCGCACTTCCGGGAACCGCCTGCAATGACGGTGACCCGAACACGGGCAACGATATCTACCAAGCGAACTGCACCTGCGTTGGTCAACTGATCGACTGTGTTGGTGTACCAGGCGGCGGCGTGTTGCCTGGTGCGGCGTGCGACGATGGGGATGCGAGCACCGGGAACGATCTCTATGATGCGAACTGCACTTGCGCCGGTCAATTGATCGACTGCTTGGGCGTACCGGGTGGAGGCACTGTGCCGGGCGTTACTTGCGATGATGGGGATGCGAACACCATCGGGGATGTCTGGACGAGCGATTGCGAGTGCATCGGGGTTCCGCTGGATTGCCTTGGCATCCCAGGTGGAGCCGCGAGCCCCGGATTCCCGTGTGATGATGGGGACCCGGCGACCGGAGAGGATGTTTGGGGAGTGGATTGCGTTTGCGCCGGTGAATTGATCGATTGCTTGGGCGTCGCGGGAGGAAGCGCCCTTCCAGGCGCTCCTTGTAATGATGGCGATGGTTCCACCGGGAACGATCAGTGGACATCGAGCTGCACCTGTATCGGTCAAGTGATCGATTGTCTCGGGGTGGCGGGTGGCTCCGCATTGCCCGGCACTTCCTGTGATGATGGCGACTCCAACACCGGTGATGATACCTGGACCGAGAACTGCATCTGCCAGGGCCTCCTCTTGGATTGCTTAGGCGAACCAGGTGGTACCGCTCTCCCGGGCCTTGGTTGCGATGATGGCGATGCCACCACGGGCGACGACACATGGTCCGCGGATTGCGTTTGCGCCGGACTTCCGCTCGATTGTCTGGGCGTACCAGGTGGCTCGGCCATCACCGGGTCGCCTTGCAACGATGGCGATCCGGCTACAGGTGATGATGCGTGGGGAACGAACTGCACCTGTGCCGGGCTATTGATCGACTGTCTCGGTGAACCCGGCGGCGATGCGTTGCCAGGTTCCCTGTGCGACGATGCGGATGCCACCACCGGAGATGATCGCTGGACCGTGGCATGTGTTTGTGTGGGCGAGCCGATAGACTGCGCAGGCGTCCCTGGCGGCACCGGATGGCCGGGAACGGCGTGCGATGATGGCGACCCGAACACCGGGAACGACCTATGGAACAGTAACTGTGGCTGCTTCGGCGAGGCATACGACTGCGCTGGCACGCCAGGCGGAACGGCATTGCCGGGAGCGGCATGTGATGACCAGGACCCGAACACGGTGCAGGAAGTATGGACCTCCACATGCGAATGCATCGGCATCTTGATGGATTGCGCCGGGGTGCCCGGTGGAACGGCTTTCGTTGATAGCTGTGGCGTATGCGCAGGAGGGTCCACGGGCTTGGAACCCGATGTCGATGTTGATCTCGACGGTGTGATCGATTGCCAGGACAATTGCATTGGAATTCAGAACCCGGACCAGATGGATCTGGACGGCGATGATCATGGTGACCAGTGCGATAATTGTCCGTGGGCATTCAATCCGGACCAGAGCGATAGCGATGATGATGGTGTCGGGGATGCGTGCGAAGTGATCGGCATCGCCGAGAACAGTGGCGGGCTGCCCTGGCTGATCGTGCATCCCAACCCCACGATGGGGCCTGTGCAACTCATCTGGAACGACCCCGCAGCGGCCACCCTCGTGTTCTATGACATGCTGGGAGCCCGGGTGATGGAGATCCCGTTCGCCCGCAGGTTCGATATCGGTGCGCTCTCCGTGGGTACCTACCTACTGGTGGTGCGAGATCGCTCCGGCGACGAACTCGCGCGGGCCCGGCTCGTTCGTCAGTAATACGTTTCTCAGTACAGAGGCGTCCAAAGATGCGCCGGTATTTTTTCGCAGGGCGATCCGAGGAGGTCGTTGCATAGCAGTGCCTACGTGACGAGATCCTCGGAGAAGGCATGCGGAAAAAGCGTTCTCGTCCCGACTTTTCGGGGAGCAAGCGGATCGGATGCCTCTGTACTGCGAAATGGTACAAGATCCGAGGTCGGCGATCACACGGCCTCTACGGCTTGCACGGCCATCGCCTCGTCCAGGCGTTCGGCAGCGATCTCCACCAGCGTGTTCACAGCGGGTTCTTTCACCATGCTGAAGTGATCACCAGGGATGTTGCGCACGATGAGCGGTCCGTGTGCGAGCGCGCCCCATCCCTTGTCCTCCGGTCCCCAGGCGTGCTCGGCCCGGAGCACCGTAATAGGGCCGCTGTAGGGCTTGGGCTTGTAGGCCATCGTGGCCCGGTCGTAAGTATCGATGATGTGGAAGTGACGCAGTTTGGCGGGCAACGGCCGGCCCAACGCGTGCAGCACTCGAACCGCCGAGCGGAGCACGAACTCCTTCAGGGGGCGCAACGTCGCCTGGTCCTCCGCCATTGCGGCGCCGTGCGTGAAGGGCGCATAGGTATCGAACAAGAGCAGGAGGGGTACGGCGTCGCCAGCAGCAGCAAGCTGTTTGGCCATCTCGAACGCTACGATACCTCCGAAGGAATAGCCGCCCAGCAGATAGGGCCCCCTGGGCCGCACGGAGCGCATCTCCTTGATGAAGTGCGCCGCGATATCCTCCACACTGGTATACCGGATGGGTCGGCCATCTTCCCCCTGGTGGGCGAAGCCGTAGTACGGTTGATCGTTCCCCAGGTAGCGGGGCAGGAAGTGGTTCACCTCATCGCCATGCACACAGAAGAACGGCATCCGGCGGCCGCGTCCCTGTATCACGGTCAGGTTGGTCCATTCGCCCTGGGGGGTATCCTGGTGGTCGATCAGCGAGGCAAGTCCCGCTACCGTGGGTGCGCTCACAAGGTCCTTCAACGAAATGCTGTGATGTCCTGAGCGCTCCTCGATCTCCGCGAGGAGTTGGATGCCGAGCAAGGAATGCCCACCGAGGTCGAAGAAGTTGTCGTGTATGCCGACGCGCTCCACCGCGAGCACCCTGGCCCATACGGAACAGAGCATCTCCTCCACGTCAGTGCGCGGGGGGGTGTATTGCGCCGCGATATGTTGCGTGCGCATCTGGGGTGCGGGCAGCGCATCGCGATCGATCTTGCCGTTCGCGGTGAGCGGAAGCTGGGGCAGGAGCGCGAACGCCGATGGCACCATGTGTTCCGGCAGTCGTGAGCGCAGGAGCTCGCGCAATTCGAGGATCAGACCATCCGCCGCGGCCGCGTCCAGTTCGCCGGAAGGCACCACGTAGGCCACGAGCTGCTTTTCTCCGCCACGGTCGTCCCTCGCCACCACGATGCGATCCTTCACTTGCGGGTGCGTGCTCAGTAATGCTTCGATCTCTCCGGGTTCGATGCGGAAGCCACGTACTTTCACCTGTCCATCCGCACGACCGATGAATTCGATACAGCCATCCTGTGCCCAGCGCACCAGGTCGCCTGTGCGATAGAGCAAGGCGCCTGGGGTCCGCGGATCGGGAGTGAAGCGCTCGCTCGTCAACTCCGGTCTGCGCCAGTAGCCCAGCGCGAGCCCGTCGCCACCGGTGAACAACTCACCCGGGTCGCCGATAGCGACGGGCTGGAGCTTCTCGTCCAATACGAAGACCGACGTATGCATCAACGGTTTGCCGATCGGCACGCCCGAGCGGATCCGCGCGTCCTCATCAATGGAGTGGCAGCAGGTGAAGGTGGTGTTCTCGGTCGGTCCATACCCATTGATAAGCACGCCTGGTCCCAGTTCCTTGAGCGCTTTGCGGACATGTGGTACGCTCAGCACATCGCCGCCAGCGAGGATATGCCGCACCCCTTTCAAACGATCCAGATGTTGGTCCACGATCAAGTTGAACAGTCCGGCGGTGAACCACACCACGCTGACCCGGTTCCGATCGATGGTATCCACGATCTCCTGCAGCGTGGGCTTGAGTTGGGGTTGCAGCACAAGGGTCGCCCCGTTCAATAACGCGCCCCAGATCTCCAGCGTGGAGGCATCGAAGGAGATATTGGACAACTGTAGGAAGACCTGGTCCGGACCAAAAGGCAGAAAGTTCTGTTCGCGCACCAATCGCACCACGGCGCGATGGGGCACCACAACACCCTTGGGGGTTCCGGTCGAACCGGACGTATACATGATGTAGGCTGGGGAGGTCGCGGTGCCTTGCGGATCGGAAGGCGATCCAGCCGACCGCCGGGCGTCATCGAGGAAGATCACCCGTGCGGTATGCATGGGGAGGGCGTCCTTCAAGGTGCGCTGGGTGAGGAGGATGCGGCATTGCGTGTCCTCGAACATGAACGAGAGGCGCTCCGCTGGATAGCTCGGATCGAAGGGAACGAACGCTCCACCACAATGCAGGATGGCCAGCATGGCCGTCACCATGTCGAAGCTCCGTTCTACGCAGAGGCCCACCGGTTCTCCCGGAGCGATGCCTTCCTCCCGGAGTTGAGCGGCGAGGGCATGCACCCGGTCCTGCAGCGCCGCATAGGTGAGGTGCTCATCGCCAAGTCGGAGCGCCGTGCGTTGCGGATGTTGTGCGGCTATTTCGTCGAAGAGCGTTCCAATGCTCTTATCACGCGGATAGTCCGACGTGTTCCAGGACCAATCCTGCGGCGGGAGACCTTGCTGGGCGGTTGTGACCTGCGCGCGGAGCAATTCGGCCATCGGGCGTTCCGGGAAGTCGCAAATGCGTTGGAGCAAGCCTTCGAACTGGCGCATCCAGTCCTGTACCGTGGCGCGATCGAAGAGATCCGTGTTGTAGCTCCACTCCAAGGTCAGGTGACGATCGTTCCCCGTGGCGTTCAGGAAAAGCTCGAAGTTCTCGAAGGCGCGGGGGTTGCTGATGAAGCGATGGGTCAAGCCGTCGAAGGCCACACCGTCGTCCATGTTCATATCGATGTTGAACACCACCGGTACGAGGGGGATCCGTCCCGCCTCGCGGGGTACGTTCAATTTCCGCAGCAGGGTCCCGAAAGTGTAGCGCTGATGATCGAAGGCATCGAGAACAGCGCTCCGGCGCTCGCGCAAATGGTCGAGGAAGCTCCGCTGCGGATCCAACCGGCTGCGCAGCGCGAGCAGGTTCACGCAGTGCCCGACCAATTCCTTGGTGCCCATGTCGCTCTGTCCGGCAGCGGGTAGGCCGACCACGAGATCGGTAGCACCAGTAAGACGGTGCAGCAGCAATTCGAACGCCGTGAGCAACGTGGTCACCAAACTGCTGCCCGCGCGGGTGCCTACTTGGCGCAGCGCAGTGACCATGGCAAGGTCGAGCGATGCGTCGAGCCGGTCGCCCGAATAGGTCTTCACCCTGGGCCGTGGTCTGTCAGTGGGGAGGTCAAGACGTGGGATACTGCCCTTGTATTGGTCCAACCAGTAACGTTCCACTTCCGCATAGGCATCGCTTTTGAGCAGATCGATCTGTGCCAGGGCATGGTCGGAATAGCGGTACGCAGGAGGAAGTTCGGCCGGGCGACCCTGGCAGATGGCGGAATAGAGCGCGCTGAGATCGGCCATCAGGATGCCCAAACTCCATCCATCGCATACCAAATGGTGACCGGTGATCCGCAGCAGGTGCTGAGTTGGGGAAAGACGCACCAAGGCGAAGCGGAAGAGCGGACCGTTCTTCAGGTCGAAAGGCGTGGACATGTCCGCATGGCCAAGTTCCTGGAGCCGGGCCTCCTGCTCATTCGATGGAAATGAGGCAAGGTCGATCTCGTTCACTGGATGTTCGACCTGTGTCAAAATGATATTGCGCGTTCCGCTGGCGCTGAGCACAGAGCGCATGGCCTCGTGTCGCTCGGACAATTGGGCCAATGAACTCAACAGGGCGTTCCGATCCAGCGCACCGCGGAGTTCCAGGGAAACCGATTCGTTGTAAGCGCAAGAGGCCTCGGGGCCCATTTGGGCGGCGGTCCAGATCTCGCGTTGGGTCTCGGTGGTGGGGGCGGTGCGTTCGATCGAAGGGCCGGCGAACGGATCGAAGTCGACCGCTCTGGTCAAGGTGGGGGCGGCGAAGGTTTCCGCACGGAGCGTTCCGGGAGAAGAAAGTGAGGAGGCCAAGGTCGAAGGGATGGTGGCGGGCTGAACGGTCCTTTTCAACGCGGCGAAACTACAACGGTTCGCTCCTGCACTTCGGGTCCGGCATGTAGGTCTTTGGGTTCGGCCTGTCGGTGAACGGCACAGGTTGGTCGAAGTGGCAGGAACTCCTTCAGGGACCGGCACGTAACCCTGGACCACGAGGCACCGATTAAAGGGCCATTGTCCATGGGGTACCGAGCGTTCCAACGCATTCGATCGATCCTGGTCACGGTTTGCCGACCGTGGTTCCCCAAGGGCAGGCCATCCTTCCAACCAGTTCCCTCTGCCCATGTCCAGGTCCTTCTTCGTCGCTACGGCGACCATTCTGCTCGCCTATAGCGTAGGCGCGCAGACCGCTTCGCAGATCAGTGCCGTGCAGGTTCAGGCCACGGTGCAGGCCGCTCCGCCCAGCATCACCTTGAGCTGGCCAGCGTTCGCGAACACCACGGGTCTTACCATCTACAGGAAGTCCAAGTCCGCCACGAGCTGGGGATCGGCGTATGCCACACCTTCCGCTTCCGCGACCCAATACGTCGATAATGCGGTGACCGTCGGCACGTACTACGAGTACAAGGTGGCGCGTACCGCTTCCGCTGGATCGGGTGCCGGGTATATCGCCGCTGGGGTGGAAGTACCGGCGACCGACTACTTGGGCAAGATCGTGCTCCTGGTGGATAACACCCTGGCACCTGGGCTCACCACCGAGCTCGCTACGCTGGAATTGGACCTGAAGGCCGAAGGTTGGAAGGTGTTACGCACCGACGTGAGCCGCACCGCTTCGGTGAGCAGCATCCGCACGATCATCCAGAACGCCTACAACGCGGATCCGACCAACGTCAAAGCCGTGTATCTGCTGGGCCATGTGCCCGTGCCATACAGTGGCAATATCAACCCGGACGGGCATACGGAGCATCAGGGTGCCTGGCCTTCGGATACGTACTATGCCGATGTTACGGGCAACTGGACGGACAATACCGTGAACAACGCTACGGCACAGCGCGTGGAGAATCGCAACGTGCCCGGCGACGGCAAGTTCGATCAGAGCGATCTGCCTTCCACCGCCGAGTTGCAGATCGGCCGGGTCGACCTGTACGACATGCCTGCCTTCAGCCTCAGTGAATTGGAATTGACCCGGGCCTACCTGAACAAGGCCCACAGTTTCAAGATCAAGGGGTTCAGCCCGCAGGTGCGCGGTATCGTGTTCGACAACTTCCAGTATACCGGTTACCCAATGGCCGCAGGGGGCATCCGCACCATCGCGCCGCTCGTAGGTGCGGCGAACATCACCTTCCCGAACCAGAACGGCCCTTCCTTCTACACGCTGGTGAACAACCAGAGCTATCTCTGGACCTATAGTTCCGGAGGTGGCTTGCAGCAGACCGTGAACGGCGTCCTCACCTACAACGGTGCGAACAACGTAGCCACGACCCAGAACCTGGCGGCGAGCAACTTCAACGGTGTGTTCAACATGTCCTTCGGGAGCTACTATGGCGACTGGGACAACAAGAACAACTTCCTGCGTGCGGTGCTCGGTAGCGGGCAGGCCCTGGCGAATTGTTGGGCGGCGATCCCGCACTGGGAGTTCCACCACATGGGTCTGGGGGACAACATCGGGTACAGCTCACTGATGAGCAATAACAACACCACCACGCTGTACAGCCCCATCCACGGAGGATGGCAGGGTAGCATCGGCAAGAACCACAACGCCCTGATGGGCGATCCGAGCTTGCGGATGATGATGGTGGCTCCTCCGTCGAATTTGACCGTCAACAACTCAGGTGGCCTGGCGAGCTTCAGTTGGACCGCTTCCCCGGACGCGGTCCAGGGCTACTACCTGTACCAGTTCGACGCGGCGACCGGAGCGGTGAGCCGCGTGGTACCCACGCTGATCACGGCCACCAATTTCCTTAGCCCTTCGGTGCCCTTCATCGCCGGTAAGGAGTATATGGTGCGCGCTGTGAAGCTACAGACCACGGCCAGCGGCAGCTACTACAATCCTTCGCTCGGAGCGATCGCGACCGCCGTGGGTGGTGGCGCCACGGATTGCATGGGCGTGCCCGCTGGCCCTGCCCAACCCGGTGTGCCTTGCAACGACAACAACCCATGCACGATGAACGATGCGTGGAACGCGGCATGTGTATGTGTGGGAGCCACGGGCGCTCCAGTGATCACCTCCACGGGTGGAAGCGGCGCGGCATGCGCTGGACAGAACCTGGCGCTGACGGTCGCCGCGACAGGCTCGGGGACATTGTCCTATGCGTGGTCCGGCCCGAACGGTTTCAGCAGCACTTCGCAGAATCCGGTGATCTCTGGGGTGACCAGTGCTGCCGCGGGTAACTATACGGTCACGGTGACGAACAGCTGTGGTACGGCATCGCAGACCGTGGCAGTGACCGTGACCCCTTCGAACTCCGCCACGATCAACTACTTCGGAGGGCCGTTCTGCACGAGCGCCTCCAATGTGAGCCCGACGCGCACGGGAGCCTCAGGCGGTACGTATTCCGCTTCACCGGCGGGCCTGAGCATCGTCTCCAATGGCAATGTCACACCGAGCACAAGTACACCGGGCACTTACACTGTTACGTATACCGTGCCGGCCACGGGCGGCTGTGCACAGTTCCAGACCACCGCGACCGTTACGATCATTACGTCGCCATCGGCGACGATCAGCTACGCCGGTTCACCTTTCTGCACGAGCAGTGGCGCAGTGAGCGTCACGCGCACCGGTACCGCAGGCGGTAGTTACACATCGAGCCCTGCGGGATTGTCGATCAGCGGCAGTACGGGTACCATCACGCCTGGTTCGAGCACGGTGGGCACCTACACGGTGACGTACACGATCACTGGAGCAGGATGCGCCCAATTCCAAACGACGGCGAGCGTGACGATCTCGGCGGGCCCGTCCGCGACCATCAGCTATGCGGGATCACCTTTCTGTACGAGCAGCGGTACCGTGGGCGTGACACGTACGGGTACCGCGGGCGGTAGCTACACGTCGAGCCCCGCGGGATTGTCGATCAGTAGCAGTACCGGCACGATCACACCTGCATCTAGCACGGTGGGTACCTATACCCTGACCTACACGATAGCTGCTGCGGGCGGATGTGCCCAGTTCCAAACAACGGCGAGCGTTACGATCACCGCTGGTCCTTCCGCGACGATCAGCTACGCCGGATCCCCGTTCTGCACGAGCGGTGGCGCGGTGAGCGTAACGCGCACCGGTACTGCGGGCGGCAGCTACACGTCGAGCCCAGCGGGGTTGTCGATCAGCGGCAGCACGGGAACGATCACACCAGGTTCGAGCACTGCGGGTACCTATACGGTGACCTACACGATCGCGGCAGCAGGCGGATGTGCCCAGTTCCAAACAACGGCGAGCGTTACGATCACCGCTGGTCCTTCCGCGACGATCAGCTACGCCGGATCCCCGTTCTGCACGAGCGGTGGCGCGGTGAGCGTAACGCGCACCGGTACTGCGGGCGGCAGCTACACGTCGAGCCCAGCGGGGTTGTCGATCAGCGGCAGCACGGGAACGATCACTCCAGGTTCGAGCACTGCGGGTACCTACACGGTGATCTACACGATCGCGGCAGCAGGCGGATGTGCCCAGTTCCAAACAACGGCGAGCGTTACGATCACCGCTGGTCCTTCCGCGACGATCAGCTATGCCGGATCACCGTTCTGCACGAGCGGTGGCGCGGTGAGCGTAACGCGCACCGGTACTGCGGGCGGCAGCTACACGTCGAGCCCAGCGGGGTTGTCGATCAGCGGCAGCACGGGAACGATCACTCCAGGTTCGAGCA
>JAGNSU010000095.1:11420-11561 GCA_017987895.1 Flavobacteriales bacterium
CTGCGGGTACTTACACGGTGACCTACACGATCGCGGCAGCAGGCGGATGTGCCCAGTTCCAAACAACGGCGAGTGTGATGGTCACGGCTACGATCCAGTGGTACGCCGATGTTGATGGTGATGGAGCAGGTGACGGAGGGA
>JAGNSU010000096.1 GCA_017987895.1 Flavobacteriales bacterium
CAGATAGAGCCCTTGTGGCCAGGCGCTGACATCGATCCGTTGGATGATGCCGTTGCCTGGCAGGCTTATGAAAAGGCGCCCGTCGGTTCCCACTATGTCCATCCTTTCCACAGGCCAAGGGGTGGATACGGTCATGGTCCCCACGGCGGGGTTGGGCGCGATCTCGCAGTCGGCGCTCCAGTTCAAGGGTTCCTCCCGCCCGACCGCTACGGGTGCGAGATGCATCCGGACCAACGGAGCCCGGGACGGATAATTCCATACCTGCTCGTCCTCGTCCCAGAGTATCGCGCTTCCCGGCACTGCGGCGCCTGTGGAAGCCAACACGACTTGTCCGCTGTCTGGTAATTGCTCCATCACGGCCCATAAGTCCTCCCCGGCCACTTCGATCGGTGCGGCGAACCCTAGGAAGGTCCAACCACCTGCGAGTCCCTCCGCGATCTCGTCCGTTGTAACGGTGAGTGTGTCCGTGCTCGCAAGCACTTGAAGGGCTCCGTCAAGCAGCAGACCCGCGATCATCGCGCCGGGGTAGGATCCATCCGCTAGCCGAACGGTGAGACCGTAGACCTGGTCCTGTGTGCCGAGCTCGTACCGGCAACCGGCCAAATATGGTCGGCCCGCACGATGGATCCCGCCTTCGGTGGGGGCGTTACGCAAGGCCATCGCTCCATCGCCCTCAGCCCAACCCGGTCCGGTGACCTGGAATTGGTGTTGGGCGGTTTCGTCGCCCGGCAGGTCTTCGCTCCCGCCGCTCTCCGCGAGGTAGACTATTTCCACGTTCCCGATCGAAGCGGGCGACCAATCGGTTTGGATGGTAAGGGTATCGCGCGCACCAGCTTCGAGGAAGGGGATCGTGTCGCTGGTCCAGGTCCCTTGTGGAACTCCTCCTAAAGACACATCGGCCTTGAGCGTCACATTGAAAAGCGCCACGTGGCCGCGGTTACTTACCGCACCCGCTACGATCAATGGGGGGGCTTGCTGCAAGGGTACCTGATCATATCCCAGGCTACGGGTCGCGGGGTTGAAGGCCGATGCTTGCGGGTCACCCACGAACTGTTGTTCCAGTGCCAGGTCGTGGTCGACCGCACCGCGCACGCACACATCGTCCAGCGCGAAACCCGAGGCCCACGCGCCATTGTCGCTCCAGTTGAACCGCACGCTTACCGCGCTCTGCCCATCGTAGTTGCTCAGGTCAACGCTAGCCCACGCCCAAGTGGAACCGCTTACGGGCAATGCCGCCAACCACGTCCAATCCACATTGTTGGTGGACGCTTCCACCCAGGCGCTGTCCGCCCCGAACGCACCGTCAAGGAAGTAGCGTAGGTCCAAGAGGCTGTTGTTCACGGTGGATAGGTCCACTACAGGTGTTGTTAACCTCACGGACGACATGGCGCAATTGCATGGTGGTGCGTCATCGTTCGCCATAACGAAGCGGTTGTCCGGTGGCCCATCCGGTACGGGGAAATAACCGCCGGTATTGGCCTCCGCACTGGTGCCGATGGTCCAAGCTGCGGTGAAGGTGCCCAAGCCATTGCCGTTCGCATCCTGCTGTTCCACCGGTGCGCCCACGTCCCAACCGACCGGTAGTCCGGTCCCAACAAAGGACTCCTGCAGCACACAGGTCTGGGCCATGATCACATGCGCAGGGCCGAGGACGAGGACGGAATGAAGGACGAGCGCACGAAGACGCGGGGCGAAGACGAACATGGGTGGCAAAGATAGCGGGGCGGCCAGTGGTGGTCGGCCGGAACGCAACGAAGCCTCCGCGATCGCGGAGGCTTCGCGCCAGGAAGGATAGCACGCGCGCTAGCGCACCCCGTTGCGCACGATGCGTAGCGTGGAACGTGTACCCTGGTCCAAGAGCGTGAAGAGGTATGCCCCGGGAGCGAGATCGGAGCCGCTCAGTTCGAGTGAATTCTGCCCAGCTGTCCGAACACCCAGATCCCCACCGGCGATGATCCGTCCTGATACATCCGTGAGCTGCCAGGTGGTCCGTGCCGAGGAGGGAAGTTCGAACCGGATGACCGTGCTCTCGTCGAAGACGGATGGTGCGGCTTGGAGAGCGTGTTGGGATGCCCCCTGTTCCGTCACGCTCGCGGTGGGGTCGAGGTTCATGCGGACCATCGGGGTCTGTTGGAGATAGAACCAGTTGTTCTGCGCACCGTCCAGTAGCAACGAGGTGAGGGGTGTGCTGGTACCACTGGTCGCCACCCACACTTCGAGCGGGCCACCAAAATGTGCGGCGGTCACCAGATAGTCCTGGTCTTCCAGTAAGGGGACCGGATTGATCAACGGCAGACACAGGTAGGTCGACCCTCCCAAGGTGTTCAGGTCACCGTTCTGCACCTCGTACGCTTCGGTCTCCATCACGAAATTCCGAGCCTGATCGTACAGCACTCCCTTGACGAAGACCCCCGGGTCGGTGCGAGCGCTCAGCGCGATCTCGATCGCGTAAAGCGTTTGATCGAAGCTCAGGACATGGAACCAATTGCCGGCTTCATAGGCGATCCCCTGGTTGTCCAGATCGCTGTCCATAGCGCCCAGGTCGCGCGAGAACCGGTCCGGTTGTACTTCGAAACGCTGAAGTGTGCTGTTGTCGTCCGCTAGATCTTCGATCTGGTCCTGGACCAGTTCCATGTCCAGCAGAAAGATGCCGATCTGCGCGATCGGGGTGTAGCCAAGTATGAAGAGACTGTCCACTTCGCCGGGAGCGAGGGTGATGCCTTGGCTGTACAAGGTGACGTCATTGCTTCCTGGGCCATCCACATCCACCTTCAAGCGCACATTGGTCTGTGTTTGTGACCCGTTATTGATCACCATCGCCTTGAATTTGAGCTCCCGCAGTTCATCGATGGGATAGATACTGTAAGGCACTCCGGCGAAATTGTCCTCGTCCGTGTTCCAGTCCGCATAGGTGGCGCTCAGCAACCGGAGGTCGTTCTGCTCCACCGCCAACAAAGCCACATCATCGACCTGCCAGGAATACGTGTAGCCCTCATCACTGAGCCAATGGAACCGGATGCGTATATCATTGGACCCACCGTTCAAAGCCCCTGTGATGTTCAGGTAAACGGTCTCCGCCTGGGGGGCGCCGGGAGTGCTCTGGTTGCCCGGGATCTCCGTATTCACCGGATAAAGGGTCCAGTTCGTTCCTCCGTTCGCGCTCACTTCCACGATGGTCTGGTCGTCATTGAGCTGCCGGAAGCTTTGCTCGAAGCGCAGCAGCATGTATGCTTCGAGCCCGAGCGTGGTGATCGGCGGCGAAGTGATGGTGGTGTTCTCCGACACCCCCGCCGCGCCCATCAGATCGCTATCCGCCGCGATCCAGGTGCCGCCCGGATAACCAGTGGTGGATTGCAGGGGACCAGGCGTGTAGCCACCAGTGTTGCCGGTGCTAGTGGTGGTCCATACCACTGGTCCCGTCGAGGTGTTCACGGTCCAGCCGTTCAGGCCGGTTTCAAAATCCTCGCTCCATAACACGGTGGCAGAGGCCCTTTGGAGGTCCTCCAGGGTGGGGACCACGGGTCGCCCGTCCGGGATGAAGATCCGTCTTGGAACGTGATGAGGGTTCGTTTGTGCGAAAAGTGAGCAGGTCAACAACAAGGTGGAGAGTGCGAGAACGTTGCGCATGGTTGGTACGCTTCCGGCCGTTGCCCTGGGGTGCGGGAACCGGAGGCTGGAACGAAACTATCCGCGCTGTAAGGCCTGCCGCTAGTGGAATGTGACCGCTTGGGATGAAGCGCGCGAACGGTTCGCGCAGGCCTATCAGGGCCAAAGCTCCGGCCTTGTTCTGTGAAGGAATGTGAAAAGGGAGGAGCGGTGGAACGAGTGACGGCCCTTGTCGCTCAGCTGCTGGTCCTTGGTCGTACCTTTTGCGAGGGCGTGACGGCCCAAGACACCGAGCTCGTGGTGCACTATGCGTCCACGGTCATGTACTCCTCGATCGGCGGGCAGACACAGATGAGGTTGCGGTCGCCATAGGCATTGTCCACGCGACTTACCGTAGGCCAGTATTTCCATTCGCGGTTCACCGTTGCGGGGAACGCCGCTTGCTCACGGGTGTAAGAGTGGTTCCACTCGTTGGCACAAACCTCTTCGCTGGTATGCGGTGCGTTCTTCAGCACGTTGTCGGCCTTGTCGGCCTTGCCGTTCTCAAGCGCCGCGATCTCGTGGCGGATGCCGATCATCGCCTCGATGAAACGATCGAGTTCGGCTTTCGCTTCGCTTTCGGTGGGCTCCACCATCAGTGTTTCCGCAACAGGGAAGGAAACGGTGGGAGCGTGGAAACCATAGTCCATCAAACGCTTCGCGATGTCGCTCACATCGATACCGGCGGCGCGTTTGAAGTCGCGGCAATCGAGGATCATCTCGTGCGCCACCATGCCTTCGCTGCCGACGTAGAGGATGGGGTAGTGCTTCTCCAGCTTCGCCTTGATGTAGTTGGCGTTGAGGATCGCATAGCGCGTGCTATCGGTCAATCCAACGCCGCCAAGCATTTTGATATAGCCGTAGCTGATCAGCAGGATCAACGAACTGCCCCAAGGCGCACCGCTCACTGCGGGCACCGCTTTCTCACCGCCGGTCGTGATAACAGGGTGGCCGGGCAGGAAGGGCTTCAGCTTGTCGTTGACACAGATGGGACCCATGCCCGGACCGCCCCCGCCGTGCGGGATGGCGAAGGTCTTGTGCAGGTTCAAGTGGCACACGTCCGCGCCGATCTCGCCGGGTGAAGTGAGCCCGACCTGTGCGTTCATGTTCGCACCATCCATGTATACCAATCCACCGTTCGCGTGGATGGTGGCGGTGATCTCCTTGATCGTCTCCTCGTACACGCCGTGCGTGCTCGGGTAGGTGATCATCAGGCAGCTCAGCGTGTCCTTGTATTGTTCGGCCTTCGCTTTCAGATCGGCAACATCGACGTGACCCTCTTCATCGGCCTTCACCACCACCACTTGCATGCCTGCCATCACCGCGCTCGCAGGGTTCGTTCCGTGCGCGCTCGACGGGATCAGCGATACCGTCCGCTTGTGGTCGCCGCGTGACTCGTGGTAGGCGCGGATCACCAGCAGGCCGGCGTATTCGCCTTGCGCGCCGCTGTTCGGTTGAAGGCTCACGGCCGTGAAGCCCGTTGCTTTCGCCAAGGCATCGCTCAGCTGGTCGAACACTTCCTGGTAGCCACCGGCCTGTTCGACCGGAGCGAATGGGTGGATGTTCGCCCACTCCGGCCAGGTCAGTGGTAGTAAGGTGCTCGCAGCGTTCAATTTCATGGTGCACGAGCCCAGTGGGATCATGCCGTGCATCAAACTGAAATCCTTGTTCTCGAGGCGTTTGATGTAGCGTTGTAGTTCAAGTTCGGTGTGGTGCGTGTTGAAGACCGGATGTGTGAGGAATTCGCTCTTGCGCTGCAAGTCCACTGCAACGGACATGGAGGCGCCATTGCTCGCAGCACCGCTCACTTTGCCACCGATCGCTTCCGCCAAAGCGGCCAGGACATCATCCACATCTTGCACCCGCACGGTTTCATCGAAGGCGATGCTCACACGGTCACCGTCGTAACGCAGGTTGATGCCGCGTTTCTCCGTCGCCTCCTTGACCTTTTTCACGCTGAGCGGAGTCGAAGCGTCCTTCACACCCGTGAGCGTGATCGTATCGAAGTAGGAACCGCTGGCGAGCGAATAGCCCAAGGCTTTCGCGCCCTCTGCAGCACGATGCGCCATGGCATGCACGTTACCCGCGATGCGCTTCAACCCATCCGGGCCATGGTACACCGCGTACATGCCGGCCATCACCGCCAGCAGTGCCTGCGCGGTGCAGATATTGCTCGTGGCCTTGTCCCGGCGGATGTGCTGCTCCCGCGTTTGCAACGCCATGCGCAACCCCTGCCGTCCCCGACGGTCCTGGCTCACGCCGATGATGCGGCCGGGAAGGAGCCGCTTGAAATCTTCCGTGGTGCAGAAGAAGGCCGCGTGCGGCCCGCCATAGCCCATGGGTACACCGAAACGCTGACTGTTGCCCACGCACACATCGGCGCCCCATTCGCCGGGAGGCGAAAGGAGCACGAGCGAGAGCGGATCGGCACAAACAGCGGTGCGAACACCGGCGGCCTTGGCCTTGCTCACGATCGAGCGATGGTCGTTCGCACTGCCATCGGCAGCAGGATATTGCAGCGCTAGACCGAAATAGCCGTCCGTGGCATTGAGGTCCTTCGCATCACCGATCACCAGTTCCACACCGATCGGCTCGCAGCGCGTTCTAAGTACGTCGATGTTCTGCGGGAACAGCCCTTTGTCGGCGAAGAACTTGTGCGCGTTGTTCAGCTCCTTCGGTCGCGCGGCGTAGAGCATGTGCATCGCTTCGGCGATGGCGGTCGCCTCATCCAGCAATGATGCGTTGGCGATGGGCAGGCCCGTGAGGTCGCTCATCATGGTCTGGTAGTTCAGCAGCGCCTCCAAGCGGCCCTGCGAGATCTCCGCTTGGTATGGCGTGTAGGCCGTATACCAACCGGGGTTCTCGAAGATGTTCCGTTGGATCGGCGGCGGCAGGATGGTGCCGCTGTAACCCAGGCCGATGTAGCTGCGGAAGACCTTGTTCTTGGCGCCGAGCGCACGCATATTGTCCAGATGCTCACGCTCCGTGAGGGCCGGGCCTACGTCCAGGGGCTTGGGCGAGCGGATACCGGCAGGCACGGTGCGTGCGATGAGTTCATCGAGCGAGGCGACGCCGATAGCCTTCAGCATGGCGCGGGTGTCCGCTTCGTTCGGTCCGATGTGGCGCTCTTGGTACGTGACGGTGGACATGATTCGTGGAGTGGAAAATGCGGGCGAATATACGGACCGAGGTTCCCGTGCCGGAACCGGTCCATCCTAGGAACACCGCGCCTTCCAGGCTGTTCGGCAAGGGCTATCTTTGGCCGCCCAGCATGCGCACCTTCCTGTTCTTCCTTCTGCTGCTCGCCAGCGGTGCGTATGGGCAGGACCGCATCCTGCTGATGAACGGGCAAACGATCCAGGCCCGGGTCCTCGGCCAGAGCACATTGGAGGTACGCTACCAAGTACCCAAAGGCGCTCGGCTGATCGAGCGCAGCGAGCCCACCGAGAGCGTATTCAGCGTTACGGACAGTCTGGGCGAAGAGCGGGTCTGGTATTTCATGGACACCGTCTTCGGCAACGACTATTCCGTCGATCAAATGCGCTGGCTCATAAAGGGTGAACAGGACGCCCGCAGCGGTTACCGGCCGCTGTGGCCCATGATCGGCGGCTTCGCCGTGGGTGCGGGTGCGGTGATCGCTTTGGACCTCGAGGTGATGTCGCTGCTACTTCCTCCTGTCTATGCCGGTCTTATGGCCATGCCCCGCGTGCATGTCACCCGCGGCTCCATCACCGATCCGCTCATGGAGGGCGATCCGTACTACGCCACGGGCTATGCCGCAGTAGGACGGACCAAGCGCGTGCTCCGATCGCTCTATGCCACCTTCGCCGGCGTGGCGGTCGGGCTCGCTGTGCGGCAGTTGATCATCAATCCCAACCTGCCCAATACCCCATAGACCCTTGTCCGTAAGCGGCCATCCATCCACGCGCGCAGAAGCCCGAGCGATCGATGCGGTCGATCCTTTGCGTGCGTTCCGGGACGAGTTCATCTTTCCGAAGCACCACGGTGGGTCGGTCGTCTATTTCACGGGCAACTCGCTCGGTCTTCAACCCAAGGCCGCTGCCGCTGCCATCAAGCAGGAGTTGGATGATTGGGGAACCTTCGGGGTGGAAGGACATTTCCATGCGAAGCATCCCTGGTACAGTTATCATGAGGAACTGACCGCCAGTGCCGCTCGTTTGGTCGGAGCGCTTCCACCGGAAGTGGTGGTGATGAACCAACTGACGAGCAACCTGCACTTCTTGTTGGTCAGTTTCTACCGCCCGCAGGGACGGCGGGTGAAGATCCTGTGCGAGCAACGGCCTTTCCCGAGCGATACCTATGCCTTCGCTTCGCAGATACGGTTCCACGGCCTCGACCCGGACACCTGCTTGGTGGAAATGCGGCCCCGCAATGGCGAGCACACATTGCGTCAAGAGGATATCGCAGCTCGGGTCGCCGAACTCGGTGATGAACTCGCGCTCGTCTGTTTCGGTGCGGTGAACTTCCTCACGGGCCAAGCCTTTGACATCAAGGCGATCACCGAAGCCGCGCACCGGGTCGGGGCGAAGGCGGGCTTCGATCTGGCGCATGCGGCGGGGAACCTCGATCTGCATCTGCACGACGACGGTCCAGACTTCGCGTGCTGGTGCGGTTACAAGTATCTGAACAGCGGACCGGGCAGCGTGGCAGGTGCTTTCATCCACCAACGCCACTTGGATACCGATCTGCCCCGCTTCACCGGTTGGTGGGGGCACGACAAGAAGGAGCGCTTCAAGATGGAGCGCGATTTCAAGCCGATGCCTACCGCCGAGGCCTGGCAGGTGAGCAACGCACCGGTGTTCACCATGGCCGTGCATCGTGTGGCCCTGGAGCAGTTCGATCGTGCGGGCATGGCACGCCTTCGCGCGAAGAGCGAAAGGCTGACGGGTTACCTGCGTTCCGTAGTTGAGGAGATATCCAGGTCCAATGGAGACCTGTTCAACATCATCACGCCGGGCGACATGGCACAGAGCGGTGCGCAACTCTCGATCCTCGTGAACGGGGATGGTCGTGGCATCTTCAAGCGCCTCACCGAGCAGGGCGTCTTCTGCGATTGGCGCGAACCCAACGTGCTGCGCATGGCCCCCGTGCCGATGTACAATAGTTTCGAGGACGTGTTCCGCTTCGGGGAGATCCTCAAAGAATGTGTAAGAAAGTGAGGCCATGAGCAAGATCACCATTGTGGGCGGCGGATTGGTGGGAAGCTTGCTCGCCATAGTCCTGGCGAAACGCGGGCACGCGGTGAGTGTGTACGAACGGCGCAACGACCCGCGCAAGACCGATGTGTACGCAGGACGGAGCATCAATCTGGTCGTGAGCCACCGGGGGTGGACCGCCTTGCGCGCCGCGGGTGTCGAAGAGGCGGTGGAACAGATCACGGTACCGGTCTATGCGCGCATGACGCATGACCGCGACGGCAAGCTGAACCGCGTGCCTTACAGTATCGACGACCGCGCCATCTATTCCGTATCGCGCGGTGAGTTGAACCGGCGCTTGCTCACCGAGGCGGAGAAACTCCCGAACGTAGCGCTGCACTTCGACCACAAGTGCGTGGACGTCGATCTCGGCACCGCGACCTGCCGTTTTCAGCAGGAAGGAGGTGGGGTGAAGGAGGTGAAAGCGGATATCGTCTTTGGCAGCGATGGCGCTTTCAGCGCGGTGCGTGCCAAGATGATGCAAGGTCGTTTTACGTATAGTCAGGAGTATATCGAGCACGACTACAAGGAGGTGGCCTTTCCGGCGAACGCGGACGGCACACCGAAGATGGACCCGCAATGCCTGCATATCTGGCCGCGCAGGTATTTCATGATGATGGGCCTCGCCAACCAGGACGGCGGTTTCACCGGCACGCTCTTCATGCCGAACACGGCCACCGGGAACTCCCCGGGCTTCGACACGGTGAGGACGGAGGAACAGGTGGAGAATTTCTTCGCCGATCACTTCGCCGATGCCCTGCCCATCGTTCCCGATCTGGTCCGCCAGTACCTGCGCAACCCGCAGAGCTCATTGGCCATCATCCGCTGTGATCCCTGGACGATCAATGGAAAAGTGGCCTTGATCGGCGATGCCGCGCACGCCATCGTGCCTTTCTACGGCGAAGGCATGAACGCGGGCTATGAGGATTGCAAGGTGTTGAACGACCTGCTGAACGAGCACGGTGACGACAACTGGAGCTTGGTGCTGGACGCCTACGGCAAAGCGCGCAAACCCAATGGCGATGCCATCGCCGATCTCTCCCTCCGCAACTTCGTGGAGATGCGCGACCTGGTGGCCGATCCCAAGTTCCTGTTGCGCAAGAAGATCGAGGGCCACCTACAAGCCAAGTATCCGGACCAATGGATGCCGCTTTACAGCCAGGTGAAGTTCAGCGATATCCAGTACAAGGACGCCTGGCGCGAAGGCCTTCGGCATGACCGCATCATGGAAGAGGTGCTGGCGATGCCGGGGATCGAGGAGAGGTGGGAGAGCGAGGAAGTCCAGAAGAAGGCGCTTGCCTTACTTAGCAGTCCTCGTTGACGACCTATGCGGCCCAAGACGCGCATCAGGTATATCGAAGACAAGTCGCAAGGCTGGGTGGGTGATGCTCGGATCGGCCGCGTGACCTTCTCGAAGACAGGACGATCGATCCACTACGGTGGGCGCACCTTCCAGTCCCTCAACGGGAATGGCTTTAAGGAGAACTACTTCGACGTCGAGACCGGAGCGAGGTTCTGGATAAGCGGGTGTCGAAAGGATGGTGCGGACCGATTGTACCATGGTGGACCGCCGGTGATGATCGATGAGGACGTTCGTGAGGAGTATTGGGTGGAGCTACGCGCCCTTCCGCACAATAAGGGCCGGGCATCGACATGAAGTCCTATTGAGAGATCGACGCGACAGCGCTCAGGTCGATCATCACCGGGAAGAATCGCAGGACCTTGAGGCACGTCTTTAGTAAGAGGACAGGATGATCGATCGATCCCTCGACCTCGCGCGGGCGTCCACGCCCGTGTGCTACTATCTTTGATCAACTCGTCGTTGTCCCATGACCACCGCCGCCCTCAAGAAGAAGATCAAGGCCCTCGTGGATAAGGAGACCAACGCGAAGAAGCTGGCCAAGGCCTATGCGCTATTGGCGCCTTTGACCACTGAGGTAGCTGAACCGGAACCCGCATACGAGCGCATCAAGCGTGCCGAAGCGGACTTCGAAGCCGGACGCTTTATGACCGGTGATGAGGCGAGGACCAAGATCAAGGCGGCATTGAAGCGCCGACGCGCAGCGAAGGGTAAGGCGGCATGAACCGGCTCGATCTTGAGGTCGCCGATTCCGCCTGGGACCGCTTACATGACCTCACTCTATTCTGGGAGAAGTTCCATTCGGATGAACGCATTGGTGCATTGGCGGACGAGTTGCTCAACGAAGCCGAGTGGTTGTGTTCCCACCCACGCGCAGGTGCCTTCGAAACGCAAATGCCTGGATCGCGGTACCAGTATCGGCATTGGGTGGTGGGGCATGTGAAGATCGTCTACCGCGTCACGCGTAGCGCCATCCGGGTCTCAGACTTCTTCGATAGCCGCCAGGACCCTCGGCGCATGAAAGGTTGAGCGGAGTATGGCCTCAGCCCACACGACAGGGTTGACACTTTTCTCCGACCCCAACACGTTCTACCTTCCGACCAGAACGACCTTTCGCCCATGAAGCACGGCCTGCTCCTCCTGCTCATCGCTTGTGTTGGCCTCGGTGCAAGTGCCCAGCGGATCTTCGAGCGCAAGCGCCCGGAGATCATTCCCACTGATGGGAAGATGCGCCGTGGCGGTTTCTACTTCGCGCCGGGCGTTACCTACACGCTGGCGAAGTTCAAGGACCAGGAACGCGAGCTCTTCCGCGAAGGCGATACGGTCTACACCGCCACCT